>JAUIEM010000470.1 GCA_030428695.1 bacterium | reverse complement strand
CCCGCGAGCTCGTCGAGCAGGGCGCGCAGCGCGTCCGCCTCGAGCAGCACTCCCTCGGGCTCGGCCCCGGGCCCGAAGGCGACCGCGTCGTACCAGGCGCGGGTGTTCCGCTCCGCCGGCATCGCGAAGGGGCTGAAGGTCAGGTTCTCCCGCTGCAGCAGCTCGCGGGGGAAGTCCCCGTCGATCACCGTCAGCACCATCCCGTCCAGCCGCGCGAGGGCCGCGCTGCCGCTCGCCACCTTCTGCGCCTCGAGCTCGACCTCGTGCAGGGCGTCGATGGCCTCGCCCCGCAACCCGAGCCGCTCCCCGATGTTCGCGAGCTCTTTGGCCGCCCGCTCGTCGGGCAGGATCAGGCCGTCCTGTTCCAGGGCCGCGAGGTCCGCCGCGATCAGCTCCCGGGCGACGCCGTTGACCGGGTCGGGGTCGACCTCGTCGATCAGCTCCCGCAGCCGGCCGAGGGTGACATCCTCCAGCCCGCCGCCGACGATACGCACCGGCCGGGCCTCGCACAGGTTGGCGCGCAGCGCGGCACCGGTCAGCTGGCGCACGACCAGCCTCTCGTCGATCCCGTCGATCTTCAGCGCCTCGTCGGCGAGCACGTAGACGACGTTGTGCATCTCGCCTTCGTTGAAGGCCGACAGCCGCATCGGCACCTCGAGGCTCTCGCAGCGGAAGCGGAAGCCGAGGGCCTGCACGTAGCCGTCGAAGGTCGCATCCGCCGGCAGGCTCGGGTCGGCTTCGCGCATCCCCGGCGCGGGGTCGGCCGCGGCCTTGTCCCCGACCCGGGCCTTGACCGCGACGAAGCACCAGCCCTCGGCGACGTACTCGTCGCACACCCCGTCCATGCCCTCCGGGTAGACGTAGCCGTGGTCGCGCATCCAGCGCGCCAACGCTTCGGCGCTGCCGGCGGCGAGCACCGCGACCTCGTACATGCCGACCGCCTCCTGGTTGAGCACCTCGACCTCGTCGAAGGCCAGGGCTCCGCCTTCGTCTGCGTCTCCGAAAGAGAACACCGCGCCCCCGCCGAAGCCGAAGTCGTGGAGGTCGACGACCACCTCCGGCGGATCGATGGCGGCGGCGATCTGGTCGAAGATCGTGTCCGGGAGCTTGCGGATCGCCGGCGGGGTCGGGAAGGGGATCAGCATGCCGAAGGTGTCGACCCGCCCCTCGAAGCCCGGCCGGATCGCGAGGCTGCAGATGCCGTCCCGGAAACACAGCCAGGTCTTCTGCAAACCGATGCGGGTGATCGGCGGCCCGTCCCCGGTCGCGATCGGCGGCACCATGCCGCAGGGGTCGGCCTGGACGAGGGCCGGGATGAGGAGGATGAGAAAGAGGGAGCGCATGGTCGCCTCCGGGAGTTGGTCAGAGCTGTCCAGCATACCCGATCCGTGCGCGTCGCTCAGGTTCCTGCACGAACGCTGGACGGGATGGCTCTGCGGCGGGCTCGGCTGTCCGAAGATCGTGCTCGCACGATCGCCCGCACGAGGGTAGGGAGGGCCACGACCCTCGCCAGGACGCCGCCAAAGAGCACGAACGAAGAACAACGAGCTCCTTCTCTTTCCCTTCCCTCCTTGGATCTGGCCGCCGTGGGGAGAGGTACCCTCGCCTTCTTCCTGCCTCCCTTTTTCAAAGAAGTGGACCGGACAACCTGCTACCCTGCCCGAGACTCCCAGAGGAGGATCCACACCATGCTGTTCTCCCGCTCCAAGCTCGAGATGCCGAAGCCCGCGGACGCGCTCCCCGGGCGCGACCAGGCGATGCCGGTCCCCGCGGTGCACTTCGTCAACGGCAACCCGCTGCAGGGTCCCTTCCCCGGCAAACAGCTCGCGATGTTCGGCCTCGGCTGCTTCTGGGGCGCCGAGCGCAAGTTCTGGCAGGCCCCGGGGGTGTTCAGCACCGCCGTCGGCTACGCGGCGGGCTTCACGCCGAACCCGACCTACCGCGAGGTGTGCTCGGGCAAGACCGGCCACAACGAGGTCGTGCGGGTGGTGTTCGACCCGGAGCAGACGAGCTTCGAGGCGCTGCTCAAGGTGTTCTGGGAGTGCCACGACCCGACCCAGGGCATGCGCCAGGGCAACGATGTCGGCACCCAGTACCGGTCCGGGATCTACACCTTCTCCGCCGAGCAGCAGGAGGCGGCGGAAGCGAGCCGCGCGGCCTACCAGGAGCGCCTGCGCGCGGCCGGCCACGGGACGATCACGAGCGAGATCCTCGAGGCCCCTCCGTTCTACTTCGCCGAGGAGTACCACCAGCAGTACCTGGCGAAGAACCCGAACGGCTACTGCGGCCTCGGCGGCACCGGCGTCGCCTGCCCGGTCGGCCTCTCTTCCTGATCTACCCCCGACTGTCACCCCGCTGTCATGGCGCCTCCAGGCTTGCCAGATGCGCATACCGGGCTGGCACGCCTCCCGAAGCGACACGTGCGGGCGTGCGGTAGAGACACGTGTCAGCTCTGGCCCGCCATTTGCACCGACTTCTCGGGAAACCCTCTGGGAGGAGCCCCGAAGATGAGGTTGTGTGCGCTACTGGCAATGTCGCTTCTGTTCACGGGTTGCGCGGCCACGATCGAGAACATGTCGAAGCGCGAGCTGCGATCGACCCAGGAGTCGAGCTATGCGGCGCAGAACTTCACGCGCACCGGCGCGGCGAGCGACGAGATCCTGCGCCGCCAGCCGGAGGACTACGAGGCGATGATGGTGCGCGGCCTGTCGTTCATGGAGCAGGGCCAGCACTCGATGGCCCTCGACGCCTTCCAGAACGCGGCCAACCTGCGCCCCGAGCGCGCCCTGCCGCACGTCTACAGCGCCGACCTCAACGTCCGGCTCAACCGGCTGGCGGCGGCGCGCACGAACCTGATGGCCGTGTCGCGGTACGACATGGAGCTCGAGGAGGAGGCGATCTACTTCCTCGTCGTCGGCAACCTCGCGATGCTCGAGGGCGATCACCTGGCGGCGGCCGACTCCTACGACCGGGCGGTCGCCTCGGCGACCGCCTCGGCGAGCTTCGAGCTCGAGCCGGTGCGCCAGCAGGCCCTGCGCGGCAAGGCGGCGGCGGCCTTCGAGCAGGCCGACTACCCGGCCGGCTTCTCCTACTACAACGCGTACGTCAACGCCCGCGGTGAGCAGGGCTACGGCCTCAGCGCCGAGGACCACTACTGGCTCGCCTTCTTCGCGTTCCAGACCAATCGCTACGACGTCGCCCGGCAACACGGCTCGATGCTCGCTCCGGACGCCCGGCAGCGGCTCGCGGAGAGCGTCAACGACAGCACCTTCTTCAACTGAGAGGACCCCTGATGCACCTGCGCACCATCGTCGCCGCCCTCCTGCTCGCCCTGGCGCCCTGCGCCCTGGCCCAGGATCTGCCGGGCACCTTCGAGATCCCCGAAACGATGACCATCCGGCCCGAGGTCGAGCAGCTCGAAGGCTCGATGCAGAACCTGTCGACGCTGATCAGCTCTCTCGGCCAGGCGAACGTCGAGCTGCAGACGGAGTTCGAGGCCTTCCTCGAGAACCCGAACGACGAGCTGCTCGCCTCGAACCTCGAGCGCAAGATGGCGCTGTTCGCGGGGGACGTGGTGCGCAGCTTTGACGCGATCCTGGCCGACCAGGACGTGCTGATCTCGAGCTTCCGGCTCCTGCGCCTGAAGCTGCGCAACATCGGCACGCACCTCGAGAGCCAGGTCGAGAGCTACTCGAGCCAGCTCGAGCAGCGCGAGCAGGCGGTGATCGATGCCGAGGCCGACCTGGTCGAGCTCGCGGTCAAGATCCGCGAGTCGAGCGATGAAGAGGAGATCAAGCGGCTCAAGCGCAAGTTCGCCTCGGCGCGGCGGCGGTTCAAGCTCAAGGAGCGCTACTTCAACGGCCACAAGAACCTGGTGCAGGGCTACGAGAAGCTCGCCTCGAACCTCGGCGACCTGGCGGACGTCTACGGCGACCTGCAGGACCACTTCGTCGACCTGGTCGAGAACCTCCAGAACGAGAAGGACTTCCTGGTCGACAACATGATGATCCAGGCCGACGCGGCGAAGATCAAGCAGATCATCCGCGACGGGTTCTACTACGGGAACTTCGCGATCAAGGACGTGTCCGAGAAGCTCGCCCTGCTCTACAACCAGGTCGACGCCTTCACCACCGTCCACAACCGCATCAACGTCGACCTGAGCCGCTTCGTCGACTCGCAGTCGGTCCTCGCGGACATCGACACCAAGATCGCGGGCATCGGCAGCAACGGCTTCGACCTGGTCGGCGACGACCTCGACTCGTTGATCGACGAGTACTACGACAAACGCAACGAGAACCTCGGCGCCGACCGCCGGCGCGAGCGCGAATAGAGCACAGAGAGGAAACCCGATGACCTTCCGCACCAGCATCGTCCTGTTCGCCCTGTGCACGGCCTTCGCGGTCGCCCAGTCCGAGGACGAGGGGACGAACTTCGAGGATCTGCTCAACCAGCTCGGCGAGGATGAGTCCCCCGCCCCGGCCCCGGCCCCCGCGCCGGCGCCGCAGGGGGAGACCCGGCCGCCGATCGCCCTGTCCGAGGAGGCCCGCAACCAGCGGATCACCGACAACTACGGCGAGACGGTCGAGATCTACGAGACCATCCTCCAGAACCAGAACACGAACACCGAGCGCCTCGACAAGCGCATCGCGAGCCTCGAGCGGATGCTCGCCGACTACCGGCCGAAGTACGAGCAGTACGCGACCATCGTGCGCGGCATCGACTCCCAGCTGATCCAGGAGGCGAACCGGCTCAAGGCCGACAAGCGCAGCGGCGCGCTGTCCCAGGCGGAGTACGACCGGCGCATCGAGGAAGCCGAGGGACGCGCCGAGCGCACCGCCGGCGACGCCCGTGAGCAGCGCGACTTCTACGGCGAGGAGATCGCCCGCGCCGAGGGCACCCTCGCCGACCTGAAGGCCGAGCGCGAGGTGCTCGCCCGCAACGCCGAGCTGCAGCGCCAGGCCGACCTCGCCAGCGGGAAGATCCAGCCCGAGGAGCCGGGCTACCTGCAGCAGGTCCTCGACCGCCACCGCCGGCTCGGCCGCATTCCCCTCGGACACCCGAGCGAGAGCTTCGAGCTCAACCTGGCGATCGTCCGCAAGCTGACCCGCAACGACGACTGATCCGACGCGGGCTCCGGCCCGCCCCTTCCCGTAACGGAGCGACGTGATGGAGCAGGTGCAGCAGTGGCTGTCGGACGCCGGGGTCCTGATCTGGCCGATCGTCGCCGCCTCGGTGATCGTCCTCGCCCTGGTGATCGAGCGCACGTACTTCTGGCTCGGCCGGATGATGCGCCGCAGCGGAGCGCTGCGCGCCGAGCTGCTCGGCCTCAAGGTCAGCCCGACCCGGGTCAAGCAGAGCGGCGACTCGGTCGCGGTCGTCTTCTACGAGTTCCTGCGCCGGCCCTACGACGTCGAGGGCGCGGTCAAGGTCGCCGAGACCTACCTGCGCGCCTGCCGCCGGCACCACGGCGCGATCCAGCTGTTCGCCGGGCTGTCGACCAGCCTCGGCCTGTTCGGCACCGTCGTCGGCATCGCGGTCAGCTTCCAGGGCTTCGACGCCGGCAAGATCGACACGATCGTCGGCGGCCTGTCGACCGCCCTCTACACGACCATCGCCGGGCTGATCGTCTACGTCTTCGGCACGCTCTGCCTGGCGGCCTTCGAGGCCCGCGCGGCGCGTGAGCAGGAGGAGGTCGAGGCGGGCCTGAACCGCATCCGCGTGCAGCTGCTCGACCACCAGCGGGCGCGCAGCAAGGGCGGGCCGCGGGCCCCGGCCCTGGCGGGGAAGGCGGAATGAGCAGCGCCGCCGCGCCGATCCAGCTGCGGGTGGCGAAGCCGCGCAAGCTCGAGTTCCCGCTGACGCCGATGCTCGACGTGATGTTCATCCTGCTGACGGTGTTCATCGCGATCTCCGAGGCCCGCCAGTCGGTGCACGAGATCGAGCTGCCGGAGCTCGCGCAGGAGAGCGCGCAGCCCGTCGTCGTCGACGACAGCGAGCGGGTGCCCCTGGTCGTGCAGTTGCGGGAGGACGGCGCGGTCTTCCTCGACGGCGAGCCGATCGCGGCGGAAGAGCTCGAGCCGACCGTGCGCGCGGCGAAGGAGCAGCACGGCGAGCTGCTCAAGGTCGAGCTGGAGGCCGACAGCGGAACCGACTACGAGAAGGTCTTTGCCCTGATGGTGGAGCTGAAGCTGGCGGGGATCACCGACGTGTCCCTGCCCTACGTGACGACGGGAGAAGAGTAGATGCGCGAGCGCAGCTGGGCAGCCGTGATCACCTACTACATCTTCTTCATGTTCCTGTCGGGAGTGATGCATCTCCCCCTGGTCCTTCGGGGCTGTGTCGAGGTCGAGGGCACCGTCGAGGAGACCGAAGAGGAAGAGCCCGAGCGGATGGAGCTCAACCTCGCGGAGCTGCTTCCTCCGCCGCCACCGCCCCCGCCGCCAGCGCCCGAACCCGAGCCCGAGCCGGTGCTGCCGCCGGAGGTCGCAGCCCTCGACGTGCCGATCGTCGACAACTACGAAGTGGCGGAGAACCCGCTGCCGCCGGTGCCGATGCTCGAGCCGCTGCGCCCCGAACCAGAGCCCGAGCCGGAACCCGAGCCCGAGCCCGAGCCCGAGAGGGAGTTCGAGCCGATTCCGATTCCGGAGCCGGAACCCGAACCCGAGCCGGAACCCGAACCCGAGCCGGAACCCGAACCCGAGCCGGAACCCGAACCCGAGCCGGAACCGGAACCCGAGCCGGAACCCG
>JAUIEM010000015.1 GCA_030428695.1 bacterium | reverse complement strand
CGGCGAGCGCCGAGCGGCGCTGCCTGCGCGCCTACGGCGGCGGCTGCGCGGTGCCGTTCGGGGCCTGGGCGCGGGAGGAGGGGGAAGGCTGGCGGCTGACCCTGGCCCTGCCCGTCGACGGGGCGCGGCGGCGCACGACCTTTGCCGCGGCCGCGCTCGCCGACGCCGAGGCCGCCGCCACGGCCTGGCTGGCCGACGGCTGCCCCGCCCGCCCCGATGCGGAGGAAGGCGCGCCGTGGCTGTTCCGCCCGTGGTCCTGACCCGCTCCGCCGCGGACAACGCGCCCCTGGCGGAAGCCCTGCGGGCGCGCGGCGTCGCCGTGCGCGAGCTGCCCTGCAGCGCGGTGCGGATCCTGCCCCACGCCGTGCCGCCCGGGCCCTGGGACGCGGTGGTGTTCAGCAGCAGGCAGGCGGTGCGCGCCTGGTCGGGCCCCTTCCCCCGGGTCGCCGCGGTCGGCCCCGCGACGGCGCGCGCCCTCGCGGCCGCGGGCCACCCGCCGGAGCTGGTCGCCGACCCGCCGCGGGGGGATGTCCTCGCCCGCCTGCTCGCGGCGGAGCTCCCGCCGGGCGCGCGGATCCTCTGGCCCTGCGCGAGCGAGACCGCCGGCACCCTGGGCCCGCCCCTCGAGGCGGCGGGCTTCCAGCTCACCCGCGTCGAGGTCTACCGCAACGAGGCGCCGGCCCTGCCCGCCCTCGCGCCCTTCCGCGCGGCGGCGGTGTTCTGCGCGGCGCCCTCGGCGGGGCGGCGCCTGCTCGCGGCGTACCCCTTCCTGCGCGCCGCGCCCTTCTTCTGCATCGGCGCGACGACCGCGCAGGCCCTGCGCGGCCTCGGCGCCGCCTCCGTCACCCCGCTCGGGGCCGACCGGGGGCGCTGGGTCCAGGCCCTGGCGGAGGCCTCCGCCGCGGCGGGCTGAGCCGGTGGCTCAGCCGACGATCCCGCGCTTCAGGGTGACGTCCGGGACCCGGTAGGTCGGCCCCGCGTGCAGGTGGGTCTTCGTCTTCATGATGGTTCTCCTGGGGTTGCTCAGTTGCCGCCGGTGATGGTGCCGCGGTCACAGCGGACGAAATACGCTTCCTTCGGGCCGGCCTTCACATTGCTCTGGACTCTCATCGCGCTTCTCCTGGGGGGCTTGCGTCGCTGGTTCCCACACGGGAACCGGTCGGAAGTGACCGCCTCGTGCCCGAGGCGTCCTTCCTGTCCGTGGGGAGGGGTTTTCTTACAGGGGAAAGTTCTCGGTCGGGAAACCCTCCGCCTGTACCCGCCGCAACACGTACACCCCGAAGCCCATCGTGGCCCGCCCCCAGCGCAGGTACGCGTCCCGCCACTCCCGCTTGCGCCGGCGCCGGAAGAACCCCCACTCGAAGGCGTCCCACTCGGCCTCGCTGGCGGTGATCGCGTGCTCGCACACGAAGCCGTGGCGCTCGACCTCGGCGACGTTCTCGAAGTGCGTGCGCTCGAGGCCGTGGGGACTCCCGAGCAGCGCCGCGTAGGGCTCGGGCAGGGGCTGGCGCTGGAAGCCCTCGCCGACCAGGGCCGGGACGCCGGGCGCGAGCTGCGCGCCGAGCGCCGTGCACAGCCCGGTCAGCGCCTGTTCCCCGGCCCCGAAGGCGTGGCTCGAGCCGAGGCAGCAGACGACATCGACCTCCGCCGGCCAGGGGCTGGTGCGGGCGTCGCCGACGACGAAGCGCCCGGCCGGGACCCGTTCGCGGGCGGCGCGGACTGCCTCTTCACTGATGTCGACGCCGCTGACCCGCAGCCCCTCCTCGACGGCGAGCGCCGCGACCTCGCCGGTGCCGCAGCCGAGGTCGTAGAGGTGGGCCCCCTCGGGCAGCGCGAGCTGGCGCAGCAGCTCACGCAGGCGAGCGGGGGCGAGGGGATTGTTCCAGACCATCGGGTTCTCCGGGCGCAGAATGTGGACGCAGCCTAGGCACACCCCCCGTCCCGCGCTACCCTTAACGTAACTGTGTAGACGATGGCAGGGCCTGGACGGCCCGAGTGAGGGAGAGCGACATGCCGCCGGTTCTCGATCTGAAAAAGCCGGGGAAGTTCTGGGCCAAGGCCGAGAACGAAGAGACCTGCACCTTTCACCTCGTGGTGAAGGACCCGAAGTACACGAAGGCCAACCTCGAAAAGAACCCGGCCGTCGACAAGAAGCACCAGCTGATGAACCCGTACACGGTGCAGCACGACAAGGCGGACGCCGAGGGCAAGGTGTTCTTCGATCTGAAGACCCGCGCCAATGAGATCGGCAACAACGTCAAGGCCCGCTTCAAGAAGGGTGAGGCGATCGCCAACGTCCTCGGCATCGTGATCGTGTCGGCGCGCAAGGGCAACAAGGTCCCGCCCAAGCAGCTCGCCGACGTCGCGGAGTTCGAGCTGCTCGGCTTCCCCGCGATCGTGATCAAGCCGCTGCGCCACTACGTGACGGTCCGCCAGTTCAAGGCCGGCGTGAAGACCTTCACCGCGGAGCTGACCACCTCCGGGCGGGTCGGGCGCGTCGTCCTGACCACGAACCCGAAGGCCCACATCCGCTGCGCGACCAACGGACAGGCCGGCACCGGCCGCGCCGAGATCACCGTCGAGCCCGGCAAGAAGTACGCCCTCGAGATCCAGTGCCACCACCAGCAGTCCTTGCAGAAGCGCCAGATGAAGGTCCCGCCCGCCTACCAGACCTACGTCCCCGGCGGCTGGCGCACCCGCGGCGCGAAGCTCGTCAAGCAGGGCAACGTGTGGGTCGTGCCCGACAACCAGCTGCACCTGATCGTGCAGTCCGAGCGGCGCTACACCCGCACCGACCACAAAGAGACCTGGACCGGCGGCAACCTGACCCTCTCCGCCCAGGGCACCGAAGACCCCAACGTCAAGGCCTCCGCCGTGTTCAAGGCCGAGACCTGGGCCTCCGGCTGGCTGGTCGGCAAGCCCCCCGCGGTCTATCGGCACAACGTCTGCTGATCGTCCCGATCGCGATCCGGGCCCTTCCTCCTACGGGGGAAGGGTCTCTGCGTTGTTGACCTGTAGACCCTACCGCCGCACGCGGCTCCCGGGCACGATGTCGTCCCCGCTCTTGTCGAAGCGCACCCAGGCCTTGTACCCGCCGTCGTAGTCGTCCGCGAACAGGACGAGCTGGCCGGGCTCGCCGAAGACCGTGCAGCGTGCGGTGCCCTCTTCGTCCAGGCCTCGCCACAGGCGGATGAAGGGGTTGTGCTCCCACTCCGCCTGCAGGGTCGTCTCGCCCTCGTGGCCGGGGTAGACGGTCCAGCTCCGCGGGAGCTCCATCAGCACGTCCATGATCGAGCGCCGGATGTCCGCGAAGGTCGTGTGCCCGGGCCCGCGGGTGCCGCCGATCGAGCCCTTGAACAGGGTGTCGCCGGTGAACACCGCCCCCTCCGCGGGCAGGGAGAAGGCGAGCTGGCCGAGGGTGTGCCCGGGGATGTGCAGGGCCTGAACCTCGAGCTTCCCGACCTGCAGCTTCGCCTCGTGCTCGAGGTCGACCGTGGACCCGATGCGGTCGCGCTCGAGGGGATGGCCCGCGATCTTCGCCCCGTAGCGCTCGGCGTAGTGGTCGTTGTGCGCGATGTGGTCGTGGTGTTGGTGGGTACAGAGGACGTAGTCGAGCTCGACCTCCCACTCCGCGATCTTCGCCGCGATCGGCTCGACCGGGCCGCCGCTGTCGACCAGGAAGGCGTGGCCGCCCGGTTCATCGGCGACCAGCCAGGTGTTCGAGAGCCAGGACGGGTCCATGCTGCGGGTGATCTGCACGGGATCGCTCCTTCAGCCCCCGTCGAAGGCGGCCTGCATCCAGTCTTCGAAGTCGTCGTCGCGGCTGGGGTCGGAGAGCACCGCCTCCGCCTCCTTGTGGCGCGGCGCGGGGATCAGGATCACCACGCGCTCCTCGTCGAAACCGGTCCCCCCGAGCCCGGGCTCACCGCCGGCGAGAGGGGTGTGGGTGGCGAGGAAGGCGAAGGGGATGTTGTTCGCGCGGAGGATCTCGGCGATCGGCTCGGCCTCGTCCCGGGAGCACTCGAGAAACGGCCGCATCCCCACCCCTCAACGCGGCGTCGCGAGCTGCTCGACGAAGCGCACGCGGAAGCTCTCGCGGATCGCGGTCTCCGAGCCGGGCCCGAAGCTGCGGACGACGATCTCGCCCTCGGCATCGCGCAGGAAGCCGCCCTCGACGTCGAAACGGAAGCGCGCGGAGCCGCGGCCCTCGTCGAGGCCGAGCAGGTCGTCGTCGCACCGCAGCGCGAGGGTCGCGTCGAGCTCGGCGAGCAGGCGCCCCTCCTCCTCGACGAAGCGGGTCAGCTCGTAGCTCCACAGGGCCCGCAGCTCGATGCCGCGCTGCAGGGAGCACTCGAGCTCGCGCTGCCAGGTGTCCCCCGGGGCGAGGGCGATCTCGGGGAACGCGGGCCAGGCGGCCTGGAAGATCCCGAGCAGGCGCTTCTCGACGCCGGTCTCGCGCGCCGACAAGCGCATGCGGCTCCCGCTCTCCTGCATCCGCAGGCCGGTGCTGCCCTCGAGCAGGGGCTGCAGGGCCTCGCCCAGGGCGCCGTCGGTGCCGTCGGGATCGGCGGAGTCGTAGACCCGCGGCGTCTCTCCCTCGCGCCCCGTGGCGAGCCGCAAGCCCTCGACCTGCAGCTGCATCTCGAAGCGGCGCCGGGCGCCGAGCACGAAGTCATAGCGGTAGGTGCTGGTCGTCTCGGTCGAGAAGACCTTGCGCTCGTCCTCGACGGTCAGGTCGAGGGTCTGCAGCAGCTCGGCCTCGTAGCGCAGGGAGTGCCCGACGAGGTCGTCGAGGGCGTAGGAGAGCGTGCGCGGCTCCTGGGCGCCGGCACAGAGAGCGCAGAGCAGCAGCGCCGCGGCGAGCGCTTTCACAACTTGTCCCCTTCCCGGGGACCGCGTCGGGTGAGGGTGAGGATCTCGGGCCCCTCCTCGGTCATCAGGATGGTGTGCTCGAACTGCGCGGAGAGCCGGCTGTCGACGGTGCGTACCGTCCAGTTGTCGCTGCGGTCGAGGACCGTGCGCCAGGTGCCGCAGTTGATCATCGGCTCGATGGTGAAGCACACGCCGGGCTCGATGACCTTGTCGATCAGCCGGATCTCGGGGTAGTGCGGGATGCCGGGGTCCTGGTGGAAGACCCGCCCGATGCCGTGCCCCTGGTACTCACGCACGACCGAGAAGCCGTACTTGTCCGCGTGGGCCTTGATCGCCCGGCCGATGTCGAGCACCTTGCCGAAGGGCTTGATCGCGCGGATGCCGACGTACAGGCACTCGAACGCGCACTGGGTAACCTGCCGGGCCTCTTCACTGACCTCGCCGACGAAGAAGGTCTCGGACTGGTCGCCGTGCCAGCCGTCGACGATGGTGGTCAGGTCGACGTTGATGATGTCCCCGTCCTTGAGCACCGTGTCGTCCGGGATCCCGTGGCAGACCACCTCGTTCAGGCTGGTGCAGCAGCTCTTCGGGAAGCCGTGGTAGCCGAGGGTGGCGGGCGTGTGGCCGTGGTCGAGGGTGTAGGCGTGGACGAGCTTGTCGATCTGGTCGGTCGTGATCCCCGGCTTGATCTCGTCGCGGATGGCGTCGAGCAGCTGCGCGTTGAAGCGTCCGGCCTTGCGCATCGCGTTGCGCCCGGCGGCGTCGAGGGCCAGGGCGCTGGGGCGCTTCTTCCGGCGCGGTTTGCCGGCCTGGCCCTTGTCCTTGCCCAGGTGACACTTCTTGTACTTCTTCTTGCTCCCGCACCAGCAGGGATCGTTTCGGCTCAGTTTGGTCATGTGCACAGCCCGTCGGTTCAACGTTGTCCGGTTGCGCTCATTGTACCACAGCCCGGCCCGCCGATCCGCGTACCCCCGGGTGGGGGCAAAAAAAACGGGCCGACTCACGCAGTCGGCCCCAAGGGTTGCTCGATCCTGCTCGTACAGTAGTCCGTGCCCCCGTCAAAAAAGATCGATCGGCAAAAAATCCCCAAAAAACCTCAGGACGGGTATCCTGCCTCCGAGGAGGAACCGTGGACGAGAGCTCGCTGCGCCAGGCCCTGATCGCGACCGCCGAGGCGCTCTACGCCCGCGGCTACGCGCTCGCCACCCTCGGCTCCCTCAGCGCACGCCTCGACGCGGAGCGCTTCCTCGCCCTGCCCGCCGCGGCCCCCAAGGACTCCCTGCGGCCCGCGCAGCTCGTGCGCTGCTCGATCGCCGCGCCGGCTGCGGAGGAAGCGCCCGAGCTCGCGCTGCACCGCGCGGTCTACCAGGGCCGCCCCGCGGCGGCCGCCGCCATCCACGCGCACCCGGTCAGCGTCCTGGCCTGCTCGCTGGTCGGGATCCACTGGGACCGGCCGCTGCTGCCCGAGGCCGTGCTCGGCGTCGGTCCGATCGCGCAGCTGCCCGCCTGGTTCCCCGGCAGCGCCCCCCTGCCCTGCGCGGTGCGCGGCGCGGTCGCGCGGTGCGCCGCCGTGATCTTCGCCCGCGGCGGGGTGCTGACCGCCGGCCCCGACCTCGCCGAGGCCCTGTACCTCGTCGAGCGCGTCGACCAGGTCGCGCAGGTCTTCGTCAAGTCCGCCCAGCTCGGACGCATCCGTCACCTGCCCGCAGATGAGGTCGCGCGCCTCGAGGCGATGCGCGCGCCACAGCCCTGACCGTTCCCCCTGCACCGGAGAAGCCCCATGCCCGCCGTCCAGCTGTTCGCCGCCCTGAAGGAAGCCCTCGGCGCCCACGTCGAGGTCGAGCTCCCGGGCGGCGCGACCGCCACCGAGGTGCTCGCCTCCCTCGCCGCCGCGTACCCCGCCCAGGCCGGTCGCTTCGAGCGCGCCCGCCTCGCCGCCGACGAGGAGTTCCTCGCCCCCGATGCCGTCGTGCCCGAGGGTGCCGTGCTCGCCGTGATCCCGCCGGTCAGCGGGGGCTGAAGCTCGACCCGCTCTCGTCCCGTCCGTTTTCCGCCCCGGCCCCGACCGGGACGGACGCTAGAATTGATGGCGTAACCCACGACGAGAGAACATCATGCGACACATCCTCCTCAGCCTGCTCCTGGTCGGAGGCGCCGCCCAGGCCCAGAACGTGCTGGCCGACTACGACGTCACCTCGAGCGGCAACATCTCCGAAAACGGCTACGCGGCCCGCTCGAGCGCCAACGGCATCAGCGCGTCGAACATCAGCCTGACCGGCGTCAGCAACGGCAGCTTCACCGGCCACTTCCACACCACCGGCTGGGGAGGTTCCCAGGACACCGGGAAGTACATCTCCTTCACCCTGACGCCCCAGGGCGGGCGCAGCCTGCGGATCTCCGACCTCGAGATCAGCATCCACCAGTTCGGGACCTCTACCGCGCCGACCTCCTGCGCGGTGCGGACCTCGCAGGACGGCTTCGCGAGCAACGTCGACGGCAGCCGCAACGTGCAGACCCAGAGCGGGACGAGCAACGAGGTCTTCCAGCTCGACCTCAACACGACCACCTCGGCCGTCGAGATCCGTATCTACTTCTGGGACAACCCGAACGGCGGCTGGCAGGGCCAGGTTCTCGCCGGCAACAACGTCGGCATGCGGGTGCTCAGCTCGGTGCCGCTCGCGCCGGAGATCACCGGCATCAGCGACGACACCGGCAGCTCGAACGCCGACGGCATCACGAGCGACACCTCGCCGACCTTCAGCGGCAACGCGGACGACGGCACGGTCGAGGTCTTCCGCGGCAACAGCTCGATCGGGACCACGACGGCCAGCGGCGGCACCTGGAGCCTCGGCGGGACGACCTTCAGCCCGGGCAGCTACACGATCACCGCCACGCTCACCGACGCGATGGGCGAGACCAGCGACCCCTCGGCCGGCTTCAGCCTGGTGATCGACACCTCGGCCCCTTCCGCTCCCTCCACCCCCGACCTGGCGGCGGCCAGCGACAGCGGCAGCTCGAACACCGACAACCGGACCAACGACACCACGCCGACCTTCACCGGCAGCGCCGAGAGCGGGGCGACCGTCGAGCTCTTCGTCGACGGCGGCTCGCAGGGAACCACGACCGCGAGCGGCGGCACCTGGAGCATCACCGCGGGGACGCTGACCGAAGGCAGCCGCCAGATCACCGCGACCGCCACCGACGTCGCCGGCAACACCGGCGCGGCCTCCGCGGCCCTGACCGTCGTGATCGACACCTCGCCCCCCTCCGCCCCCTCCACCCCCGACCTCGACGCCGCCAGCGACAGCGGCAGCTCGAGCGCCGACAACCTGACCAACGATGACACCCCGACCTTCTCCGGCAGCGCCGAGACCGACGCGAGCGTCGAGCTCTTCGTCGACGGCAGCCCGTCCGGCTCGACTACCGCGGGCGGCGGCACCTGGAGCATCACCGCCGCGACGATCGGACAGGGCACGCGCCAGATCACCGCGGTCGCGACCGACGTCGCCGGCAACCCGAGCGCGGCCTCCGCGGCCCTGACCGTCGAGATCGACACGTCGCCGCCCGCCGCCCCCTCCACGCCGGACCTCGACGCCGCCAGCGACAGCGGCCGCTCGGACAGCGACGACCTGACCAACGATGACACCCCGACCTTCTCCGGCAGCGCCGAGACCGACGCGCGCGTCGAGCTCTTCGTCTCCGGCAGCCCGGCCGGCTCGACCACCGCGGGCGGCGGGAGCTGGAGCCTGACGACGGGCAGCCTGACCGAAGGCACCTACGCGATCACGGCGGCGGCCACCGACGCGGCGGGCAACACCGGCGCGGCCTCCTCCGCCCTCAGCGTCGAGATCGACACCTCCGCCCCCGACGCGCCTTCCGCCGACGGCATCAGCGAAGACACCGGCCGCTCCTCCGACGACCAGATCACCGCCGACCCGACCCTGCAGTTCCTCGGCGCGGCCGAAGCCGACAGCGAGGTCGAGGTGTTCCTCGACGGCTCCTCCCTCGGCACGACGCTCGCGACCGGCGGCAACTGGACCTACGATCATCGCGGCACCAACCTGGCCGACGGCAGCTACGACGTCACCGCCGCCGCGACCGACGCCGCCGGCAACACCGGCAACACCTCGACGGCCCTGACCGTGGTCGTCGACACCGACGAGCCGCTGGCGCCCTCCGCCCCGGACCTCGACGCCGCCAGCGACAGCGGCCGGGCCGACGACGACGACCTGACCAACGACACCACCCCGACCCTCACAGGCAGCGCCGAAGGTTCCGCCCTGATCGTCCTGTCGAGCGACCTCGACGGCGTGCTCACGCCCGTCGCCCTGGCCGCGCCCGGCGGAGACTGGAGCGTGACCCTGACCAGCACCCTGTCGGTCGGCGTCCACACCCTGACCGCGAGCGCCGAGGACATCGCCGGCAACCTCAGCGCGGCCTCCGCCTCGCTGGTCGTCGAGATCGACACCTCGACCCCCGCGCCGACCTTCAGCTTCGAGCGCGACACCGACGCCCAGGGCGACCTCGAGACCTTCGACCGCACCCTGAGCTACGCCGGAACCGCCGAGCTCGACGCAGACTTCACGCTGATGGTCGACGGCGCGACCGTCGGCAGCGGCCGCATCGACAGCACCGGCGCCTGGACCGTCGACGCGACCCAGACCCAGCTCGGAGCCCGCACGATGCCCGTCCACCTGATCAGCGTCGAAGACGCCGCCGGCAACACCAACCAGACGATGCGCACCCTCTCGATCGTCGATATCGTCGACACCGACGGCGACGGCCTGTCCGACTTCGAAGAAGGCCAGCTCGGCACCGATCCGAACGGCAAGGACAGCGACGGCGACGGCCTCGACGACGGCCTCGAGCAAGCGCTGATGACCGCCCCCCTCGACATCGACGACCCGACCACGGGCGGCAACGGCCCGGACGCCGACGGCGACGGCATCCCCGACAGCCTCGACAGCGCGCCGAGCGACCCCGACTCGAACATGAACGGCGTCCGCGACGGCTACGAGGTCGCCCACAACCAGTCCCTCGACCTGACGCTGCCGAGCAGCCTGGCCGACGTCAACGGCGACGGCGTGATCGACAACTCCGACGTCCCGGCGCTCCTGCGCGCGGTCAGCGGCACCCCGCTCGCCCCCGGCGTCGCCCGCGCCGACCTCGACATCGACAGCAACGGCCGCCTCGACCGCACGGACGTCGTGCTGTTCGTCTACTTCCTGCGCGGGTACTACGACCTGCTGCCGATCGAGCGCTGAGCCTGCGTTGCATAGCGTCATGACGGGAGTAGGGAGGGAGGAATCTTCGCCGTTAGGAGAGGGGTAATCACGCGGGCTGGGTGTTCTGGGAAGAGCGAAAAGAAGGAAGGAAGAGAAGAAGAAGTCATAAGGAATACAGGGAGCAAGAACCTTCGCAAGCCGCCAGTCGCGACCCATCTCATGAGAGCCAATTTTTGTGTAGCATCAACTTCTCCGCTGAAGAAAAGAGAAGAAGAGAAAAAAGAGAAGAAAAAAATTTATAAGGAAGGCAGGAAGTGGGGAGATCCAGGAAAAGAAAAGAAAGGAAGAAAGAGGGCGAAGGTTGGAAAGAAGTGAAAGACTGGCAACTCGCACTATCTTGTGTCGGGCGTTGATTGGAAACAGGCTCTCCTTCTTCCCTTATTTTCCTCCTCTTCCCCTTCTTATTCTTTCTTTTCCTGGATCTCCCCACTTCCTGCATTCCTGATAACTTCTTCTTCCTCTTTTGATCTTATTCCTCCCTATCCTTCTTGCTTCTTTCCTTCCAATTCCTCTCCCTCCTTCTTTTCCTGTCTTTTCCTGGATCTCCCCACTTCCTGCATTCCTGATAACTTCTTCTTCCCCTCTTTCTTCCTCTTTGATCTCAGCTCAGCTCAGGCTTCGATCTTCTAACGTGAGGCCCGCTCCGCGCCTCCGCGCCTCTGCGTCTCTGCGTTGATTTCCCTCTTCCTCCGCCCTGTTTGCCCCGCCTGTACTCATCGCCAGCAGGCCCGCCCTCGCAGGCGGCCCGTCCTTGCGTTAGCTGAGTGGATGAGGCGCTACCCGACCCGTGCGGCGGCCGCGACCGTGTCTTCCCAGGTGCGGATGAAGGCCTCCGCGCTGCGGTAGAAGCGCTCGACCGCCTCGTCGCTCGCATCGAGCTGCGAGACCGCCTGCAGCAGGTCCGGGAGCATGCCGAAGTGGGCGACCCCGTCGTGGGTGAAGTCGAGGGTGCGGTTGCCGAGGGTCTCGCGCTCGAGCGGCCGCGTGCCTTCCGGCGCACCGTGGCGCAGGGCGACGTCGGCCGGATAGCGGACGGTCTCCCCCGAGAACGGGATCATCGGCGCGAGGCCGTTGCAGTCCGTGCCGAAGCCGACCGCGCCGCCGAGGACTCCCTGGGCGTCCTGCAGCTTCGCCAGCCAGCGGCGCACCGGATCTTCGAGGATGGCGACCCGCACCCGGTCGATGTCCCAGTTGTCGCCGTCCGCCCCGCCCGTGAAGCCGACCTCGAGCTCGACGGCCTCGATCGCGCCGACCGTCGTCCCCCGGGGGAGGTGGACGAGCAGCTTCAGGCTCGCCCGGTTCCCCTGGCCGACTCCGGGGATGGGGAAGACGTGCCGCGCGCCGTCCCGCAGGCAGACGACGAAGTCCACCCGCTCGCCCGCCCGCAGGTCGTCCCCGCCGGTGTCGATCGCCAGCTCGAGGTGCTCGGCGCAGAGCCCGGCCGGCAGGCGCGGGGGCGGGCCGGCGTAGACGGCGGCCTCCTTGCGCTCGCCGGTGAAGCGCACCCAGGGGCTGCCCCGGTGGCGGGCGAGCTCGCGCCAGCCCGTCGCCGTCCGGCCCTCGAGCACGACCGCCGCGACCTCCCAGTTGTCGCCGCCGGTCCCGCCGCCGAAGGCGGTCTCCAGGCGTACCCGTGACACCACTCCGAGGGTGATGCCCGGCGGCAGCGCGTGCGTGACCGTGTGCGTGCTGCCGTTGCCCCACGAGGCCCCGGCGTTGAGCGGCAGGCGCAGCCGGTGGCGCCGGGTGCGCACGGTCAGCACGGCGTTGTCGTCGTCGCCCCCGCGCAGGTCGTCCCCGCCGGTGGTGATCGTGACGCGCAGGGCCGTCAGGGCGGTCTCGGGCGTCAGCCGCGCGGCGGGCGGGGTCAGCGGCTGCGACCAGGCGGGCTCGTCGCCGCGCAGGTGCAGGAAGGGGCTGCCGCTCTCCTGGACGAGCACGCCCTCACCGTCTCCCGACCAGCGCACGAGCAGCCGGTCGACCTTCCACTCGTCGCTGCCGAGCCCGCTCCCGAAGGTCGTCCGCAGGCCGAAGCCGCGCAGGGTCGACAGCCGCGTCCCAGCGGGCAGGGGCAGCGTGACGGTGTGGGTCTCCCGGTCCTTCCACTTCTTCCCCTTGTTCAGCGGGAAGGTGTGTTCGCGGGAGCCGATGGTGACGAGGGCGGAGACGTTGTCATCCCCGCCGCGCAGGTCGTCGTCGCCGGTCGTGATCACGACCTCGAGGCGGGCGACCGTCGGATCCCCATCCTCCTCGACCTCGACCGCGTGACGCCAGCGCCGCCGCTCGCCGGTCAGCCGCACCAGCGGACCGCCCGCCGCCCGCACCAGCGTCCGCGGCCCGAGGTCACCGATGGTGCCGAGGCCGAGCACGCCGCCGAGCTCCTTGACCCGCCGGGCGTGGGAGCGCTTGAGGTCGCGCTCGCTGTGCCCGTGCTCGGTCTCGTCGCGCAGGTCGGTGTGGGTGTCGAGCAGGGGGTAGCGGAAGCTCTCGGCGAGCGCGAGCGTCTCCTCGGTCGCGCGCTCGGACATGTGGGCGAGGTCGATCAGCATCCCCCGCGCCATCAGCCGCTGCAGGGGAGCGCGGCACGCGCCCTTCTGGTTCTTGTGGCCCTGCTCCCAGGGGATCCCGCCCGGGGCGCCCGGGATCGGATCGTAGCCGAGCTTGCGGAAGTCCTCGTCGGGGATCGGCACCGGGCGCTGGATGTTGAGATCCTGGTGCTCGACCCGCTCGGGGTGGGAGAGGCGGAACTCGAGGAGCGGGTCGCCGGAGACCGCGAAGAACTTTTCGTTGAGGTAGTGGTTGTTCGTGTTGAACAGGTCGATGTAGACCGCGGCGCCGCCGAAGCCGTTGTCGACCAGGTGCACCGGCGTGACGAGCCGGACGCCGTGGGAATCGTACAGGCGCAGGATCTCGTCGGCGTCGAGGGTGTCCATCTCGAGGGCGAGCACGACCGCCAGCTTGTCGGCCTCGATCGCCGAGCGCGCCTCCGACGGGGTCTTGACGAGCTGCATCCAGTCCGCGTTCGCCCGCACCTGCGCGGTGATGAAGTCGAGCTGCCGCACCGCCGAGGCGTACTCGAAGCCGTCGTCGCGCGGCAGCGGCGAGGAGGTCGTGTTCAGCCCGACGTTCCACATCTGCGCGAGCAGCTGGTTGTCCGTGACGCTCGCGACCAGCAGCCGCAGCCCGCCGTCGTAGGCCCGCCGGATCCAGGCGATGTGCATCTGCTGGTGCAGCAGGCTGAGGGCGTGGGGCCAGCCCTCGAAGTCCGGGGCGCCCCCGCGCTGGTGCGGAAGCCCTGTCAGCGCGCCGATCTGGGCGACGATCGCCTGACGGGTGCCGTGGCGGACGAGGTCGGCGTCGGTGCCGTCGTGCTTGTCCGGCGCGCAGGCCGGCAGGGACGCGGGATCGGCGCCCGCCAGGGCCTGTCCCGGCGCCCCCCAGAACGGCCCGCCGGTGCCGTCGGGCCGCGCCCCGAAGGCGAGGTGCGAGGCCGGGTGGGCGTGGAGCTCGGCGAAGCCCCACACCCGCGGCACGGTCACCTCGGTGCGCGCGCCGGTGCGCAGCGGGATCCCCCCGCGCATCTCCGCCCGGCTCGCGTTCCGCGCCTCCCGCGGGGTGTTCGGTTCTGCTTCGGAAGCCACGCTGTCCCTCCCGGGTCTATTCTACCCGGTGGGGGGAGGTTTTGCGGGCACCGGCGGGGGCGCCATCGTTGCTGATCGGGCGACTCCCCATTCCGGCCGAGCGACGACCGAAGCGCCGAGAGGCCTCCGGGCGCCCGGCAGGGCGCAACATCAACACAGCACACGCTCCAGAGGACCAGGTTGCCCTCCAAAGCTGGAGACAGCTCCGGGCCAGCGACGATCTTCTTTCGTGTAGGTGTCCCGCCCGGAGCTGGCTCCAGGTTTGGACGGTCTTTTCTTCGGGCAACCTGCGTCCGACAGTGTTGCGTCCGACAAGTTGATGAAGTGGAACCCCCCACCGGGGGGCAGGGGGGGAATAACATGCACGCCATCCCTTTCCGCATCCGCCGCGCGACGGCTCCGTCGCGGGACACCTGCGGTCGGGGGACGGATGCGGAAGGGAGGGCTCGAACGCGTGCAGTGTTGATGTCGCGCCCTGCCGGCTCGCCCCCTCAGCTCGGCTCGATCGGCTCGAGCGAGGGGTAGGAGCCGGACCGGTTCAGCGCGCGATGGCGGCCGGACTTGCGGTTGCTCTGGAGCAGCTTCTGCACCTTGTTGAAGACGATCGCCGAGATGATCGGCGGGTGCTGGCCGCGGGCCTTGATGTCGCCGTAGCGCACCCGGCCGATGTAGGTCTCGTTCTTCAGCATGAAGGAGATGCTCGCCCGCGAGAAGGCGTTGCCGCGGCGGGTCTTCCGCCCCTCATCGCCGAGCAGCCGCGCGACCCGGCTGGTGCTGCGCAGATTGAGGTACTCGCGGAAGATCTCGCGGACGACCTTCGCCTCCTGCACGTCGATCTCCAGCCCGCCGTCGTCGGCCTTGACGTAGCCGTAGGGGATCTTCCCGGCGGTGTGCCGTCCGGCCCGGGCGCCGCGTTTGCGGCCGCGGCTCAGGCGCTCGACGAAGGCCTTCTTGCGGTCGAGCTGGGCGTTGATGTCGAGGCAGGTCATGCCCATATCCTGGACCTCGCGGGACAGGGAGTAGCCGCCGACGGTCGCCGCGCCCGACTCGTGGATCAGCACGACGTCCGCCCGATGCGCGGAGGAGAGCATGCGCTGGAAGCCCGCGCGCTGCTCGCCGGTGTCGTGGTAGATCTCGATCACATCCCAGCTCCGCTCGCGCGCATAGTCGCGCAGAGTCCTCTCGACGGACGCGAGCAGCTCTCGCGCCTTGTCGGCCTCTGTCGTGGCGATGCGAACGTATCCAACGGTCCTGGTCTGCATTCTCCGTCCTTCTGTGGTGGTCGGGCTCTCGTTGATTTCCCTGTAGACAACGCGCCCTCCTCCGAACGGGTCGAAGAAGGCCGCGGTTTGGCGCCGGGCGCCGGGCTGACTGGCTAGCGCAGCTGCTCCCAGGTCTCCTCGGGCATGTCGTAGGCGATCTTCAGGGCGCCGTTGGCGCCGGCGTAGGTCGGCTCCTCGACGGTGTAGACGCTGCCGCCGCCGAGCTCGTCCAGGGCCTCTTCGAGGGCCCGGCCGAGGCCGAAGATCTGGCTGCCGCCGCCGGCGACGAGGACGTTGTTGCGCAGCTTGTTCTGGAACTCGGGGTCGAAGCTGCCGATCAGCCGGTAGATCGCCTCGATCATCGGCGGGATGATCGTCTTGCAGCCGGTGCGGATCTCGTCGGTCACGTCGAACTTCCGCGGCCGCCCGTTGATCGGGAAGGTCACCTCGATCGGCTCGGCGGACTCGGTGACGAAGCTGAACTTCTCCTTGATCTCGCGCACCATGTTGATGGTGAACTGCGAGCCGGAGCACTTCTCGCGGAACAGGTTGAAGAGCTGGTGGTCGAGGAAGTCCCCGGCCGTCGTCAGCGTGATCTGGTCGGTGTCGTCGGGCATCGCGCCCTTCATGCGGCAGAGGTCGACGGTGCCGGCGCCGATGTCGATCACCAGGGCGTCGGTCAGGAGGTCGAGGCCGTAGGCCACGCTGAACGGCTCGGAGCAGATCACGACCGAGTCGAGCACCTCGCGGGCCGCCTCGATGATCGCCTGCTTGTTCTTGATGCTCGCCTGCGCCGGGCAGCCGATCACGCCGTAGATCACCTGCTCGGGCTTGCTGCGGGCCAGGCTGACCGCGTGCTGGATCAGGTGGCGCGCGGCGCGCAGGTTGTTGCGGGCCTCATCCTCGTGGGCCTCGTTGTCCTCTTCCGAGAACTTGATCACGCCCTTCTCGAGCGGGCGGTAAAGGTTGACGGACAGCCGGTTGCGCAGCGCTTCAGCGCCGAACAGGACGTCGCGCTGCAGGAGCTTGCGGCTGACGATGTCCTTCGGATAACCGACCAGACTCGCGACCGTAGACCGCACGCCGTTGCTGGCAGAGATCGAGGTCCGCGAGGTGCCGAGGTCGATGCCGACATACAGAACGTTCTCGGTGGCTCCGGGACGCGTTTCGGTGTCGGGCGTGTTCGTTTGTGCCATGATCCCTCCAGGCGGCGGCGGTGGGTCTCGACTCAGGACGTGACGGGCAGGAGACCCTTTGTTTCTTTCGGCAGGGTGGGCTCATCGCTTCGCATCTTTTTTCGAAAACTGATGTTTTGCTTGAGCAGGCTTCCGAGCACGCCGGACTTCAGGGGGGACATGCCGGCGCGCGAGACGATCTTGCGCGGAATCTCCGCCGTCTCTTGGCGCTTTTTTCCTTTCGAGGACGGGCGGAAGGTCGCGAGCTCGCCGAGCCGGCGCAGCACCTCCTCGACCCGGCCCTCGAGGCGCAGCAGGCGCTCGTCGAGCTTCTTCTCGAGGGCGTCGGTGGCGGGCGGGGGCGCGACCAGCTCCTGCAGGAAGCGCACCGCGCTCGCGTCGTCCTCGTTGGCGACGCGGTTGACGGCGGAATCGGCGGACGCGCCCTCGCCGTAGGGGCGGCGGCTGGGCGAGCGACGCGCCTGCGGCACCTCCTCGAGCGCCTCCGGCTCTTCCTCGAGCGCCTCCGGCGCTTCCTCGAGCGCCTCCGGCTCCTCGTGCAGGGGCGCCGGGCGGCTCTCCAGGGCGGTGATCCGCTCGCTCAACGTGGCGAGCTGCCCGGAGACCGACTCGTCGACGCCGACGATCAGGCGCTCGATGCCGGTCAGGCGCTCGCCGAGGCGGCGCAGGCCGCCGTCGAGGTCGCGCTCGGCGCCGACCGCGGAGTCGGCGAGGCGGGTCGCGAGCTGGCTGCGCAGGCGGGCGAACCAGGCCAGGCTGCTCGCCGGCAGGCCCTGGTCGCCACCGAGCTCGGCGAGCACCGCCCGCAGCGCCTGGCGCTGCGCGGTCTTGCGGAACTGGGCGAGCGAGGAGCGCACGCAGCGCGCGACCGCGTCCTGGACGAGGGCGCGCAGCTCGGCGTCCTGGCTGAGGTCGGGGAGCCGGCTCATGCGCCGCCTCCGAAGCCGAAGCTCGGGATCTTCGGCCGACCGCCGCTCAGGGCGGGCTTGCGGGCCTTGCGGGGCCGCGACGGGATGCTCTGGGCGCCGGCGAAGCCGAAGCCGCTGGCAGGCGCGCTCGGCTTCTTCGCCGGTTCGGCCTGCGCGGCCGCCGGCTTCACCGGGGCGGATGCGGGCTGCGCGGGAGCGGACTTCGCCACCGCCGGAGCGGGCTTCGCCCCCGCGAGAGCGGGCTTCGCCCCCGCGGGCGCGGGCTTCCTCGCCGCGGGCTGCGCGGGCGCGGGCTGCGCCGCAGCTTGCGCGGGAACAGCCTTCGCCGCCGGCGCGGGCTGCGCCGCGGACAGCGTCGGAGCAGCCTTCGCCGCGGCCTGCGCCGTGGCCTGCACGGGAGCAGGCTGCGCCCGGGCGGGACGCGCCGCCGGTTTCGCCGCCGGCCGCAACGCCGCCGGTTTCGCTTCCGCCGACCGCGCCGCCACGGGCCGCGCCGCCGCCGGTTTCGCTTCCGCCGCTTCCGCCACCGGGACCGGCAGGGCGTCCCCGCTCGCGCTGCGGGTCTCGTCGGCGAGGGCCTGCAGCAGCGCCTGGGAGGAGCCGCGGCTCAGGGGCTTGCGGCGCGCCTCCGGCAGGGTCTTGCGCCCGCCCCGGGTGGTGACCTGCGGCTGAGGCTGCGGCCGGCCGCCCCGCTCGCCGACCGCCCGCAGCGCCGCGCTCGAGCCCGCCCGCAGGCGGGAGATCTCGATCTTCGCCCGCTCGAGCTGGTGCTGCAGGTCGCGGTTGTCCTCGCGCAGCTTGCCGCACTTGCGCTCGAGCTCGGTCTTCAGCCGCAGCATCTGCTCGCGGTCCTCGTGCAGCGCGCGGGACTCCTGCTCGAGGCGGATGCGCTTCTTCGTCTCCTCCTCGAGCAGCCGGCTCTCCCGGCCGGTCGCGCTCGAGCTCGACTGCTCCTTGCGCGCCAGCGCGAGCTCGCGCTCGAGCTGCTGCACCCGCTCGAGCAGCCGGCGCGGGGGCTTGCCCGGCTCGGCCAGCTCGCGCAGGAGGGTGTCGAAGGCCGACTCCTTGATCACCCGGATACGCTCGACCCCCTTGGAGAGGAGATCCCGCACGTGGGCCTTCTCCAGCCGGTTGTCGAGGATGTCCTGCAGGTTCCATTCCGCCATCGCCGCGCCCTCTTCTTCCGTGTGTGGGTCCTTCGGATGTATCGGTCGATGCCGGGGGCGGGCTTGCGGCGAGGTCGGGAATCCTTCCCCTCCCGTCACCGCAGCGACGCGGCACGCTCCCCCGCAGTCTGCTAGGCTTGGAGGGAGGCATCCCGAGGGTCGCCATGGCTTCCCGCGCACGCAAGACCGTCCTGCTGCTCGGCCTCGGCCTCGCGCTCATCGCCCCGATCGGCCTGGAGCTCACCGCCCGGCACCGGCTCACGCGCCGGGTCGAAGCCCTGCGAGACGCGCTCTTCGCCCCCCTGCCCGACGGCCGGCGGCCGGCGCTGCATCCGGTCGAGCCCGGCGACGCCGCCGACTGCTACCTCGCCCTGGAGTGGTTGCTCGCCCAGCACTTCGACGGGCAGCCGGAGCCCCCCGTCCACCCCCTCCCCCCGGGAGACTGGCAGGCCGGGATGCCCGAAGCCCTCGACGAGGATCTCTACGCCCTCGACCTCGTCCGCCTGCTCCGCCGGACCGGTGACACCGCCCGGGTGGTGCTCGCCGCGACCGACATCGCCTACCTCGGCGGCGGCAAGCGCTTCGCGGGACCGGCCGACCTGCCCCGCCTGCTCACCCTCGCCGAGGAACAGCGCGCGCGCTACCGTCCCCTGCTCGCGCTGCTCCGCCAGGCGGCGAGCCGGGAGCGCTGCCGCTGGGTCGAGTCCCTCGCCGCCTGGGACAAGCACCCGACCGCGACGGACCGCGCCTACATGGTCCTGCTCGATCTGCTCGCCCTCGAGATCGCCGAGGCCCCGCCGCTCGAGGCCGTCGACCTTTGCCTCGAGGCCGTCGCGATGGGCCTCGACCGCGCCCGGCAGCCGCTCCACAACCCGCAGCTCGCCGGTCTCGCGACCGCGGCCGGCGCCCTGGACCTCGTCGCCGAGCAGCTCGGGCAGTCCCTCGACAGCACCGCGCTCACCCGTCTCCGCGACGGTCTGGAGGCGCTGGAGCTGCCCCCGGCCGAGGTGACCTTCGCGCAGGAGACCCTGCTCGCCCGCGGCGTCCTCGCCCGCCGCGCCGGCTACGCCCTCGACGTCGAGCTGGCCGCCCTGCGCGAGGTCGAGCCGGGCCCGTGGTACGAGTCGTTCGCGCTCGTCGCGGGGCTGCGCTGGAGCCGCCACGAGCGCGCCCTCGAGGCGTTCGGGGAGGCCCTCGGGATGCCCTGGCCCGAGCGGATCGTCGCCCTCGACCAGCTCGAGACGGAGGTGGAGGATGACGAGCCGCTCGCCGATCTCGTCCACCTCCTCCGGCGCTGGGACCAGACCCGCCAGGACCAGGAGGTCGTGCACCGCTGCCTGGTGCTCCTGTGCGAGCTGCGCCTGTTCGCGCTGCGCGAGGGACGCTGGCCGCGGCCCGGAGAGCTCGCGCCGGTCCCGGACCCCTACGCCCCCTCCCGGCGCCTGTCGTGGAGCCTGGAAGGCGGACGCCTGCGCGCCTGGTCCGTCGGCGCCGACGGCGAGGACGACGTCGGCCGGATCACCCCGGAGGGACATCCCGAGCGTCCGCAGGCTGCCGCCTACCCGGGCTGCGACGCCGGCGCGGAAGTGTGGCTCGAGGAGTAGCTCCGTTCCCTTCCCTGGAGGCACCACGTGGCATCCCGCACCCGCAAGATCCTCGCCCTGCTCGCCCTCGCGCTCCTGCTCTGCCTCGGGGCCGCGATCGGCATCGAGCTCTTTGCCCGCGCCAGCCTGGCGACGCGCGTGGCCGACCTGCGCACGCAACTCAGCGCCCCCACCCCGGACGGGCTGCGCCCGACCTTCGGCCCCGCCGAGGAGGGCGACGCCGCCGACGTCTACCGCGCCCTGGAGTGGGTGCTCGGCGAGCACGAAGCCGACCCCGACGCGCCCGCGCACCCCCTGCCGGCGGGGGAGTGGAGCGCGGGCATGCCCGCGGCCGAAGGCGACGATCTGTACGCCCTCGACCTCGCCCATGAGCTCGTGCGCACCGGCGACACCGCCTGGGTCGTCGAGCTCGCCACCGACATCCTGGTGCTGAACGCCGCGACCGACACCTGGTTCCAGGACGAGGACGATCTGCCCGCGCTGGTGGCGATGATGAACGCCCAGCGTCAGCGCTACCGGCCGCTGCTCGCGTTGGTCGCCGAAGCCCAGCGCCGCGACCGCTGCCGCTGGGTCGACACGCTGCTCTCCCCCACGCAGGGCGTGGCGGAGCTCCAGAACGGCTACCGCGCGGTCGTCGACCTGCTCGCCCTCGAGGCCTGGGAAGCCCCTCCACGCGAGGCCGTCGAGCGCTCCCTCGAGGCGGTGGGCGTCGGTCTGGACCTCGCCCGGCGGCCCTTCCTGCTCTGGAACCTGGTCGGCATCACCATCTCCCAGCTCGGGCTGTCGCTCGTCGCCGAGCAGCTCGGCCGGCCCCTCGACGAGGCGTCGCTCGGGGCCCTGCAGGAAGGCCTCACCCGACTCGCGCTTCCCCCTGCGGGCCGGACCCTCGACGAGGAGCAGGTGTTCAACCAGTGCGTCGTCGCCCTGCAGGCGGGCCGGGAGCTGGACGCCGCGCTCCCGCTGCCCCTCTCGGGTATCGAGCCCGGGCCCTGGTACGAGCGTCTCGCCCTGCGGGTCGGCTACCGGTGGAGCGGCCTGGAGCGGGTCTACCAGGACGTCGCCGAGGCTCTCGCCCTGCCTCCGGCGGAACGCTGGCGCGAGCTCTCGGCGATCGCCGCGCGCGATGACAGCGAGGCGTCCGACCTCGCGGCGGTCTTCCGGCGCTGGAGCGTCACCCGCCTGCACTGGACCGCCCAACGAGACTGCCTGCGCCTGCTGTGCGAGGTCCGCGGCTTCGCCCTCCGTGAAGGACGCTGGCCCGAGCCCGGGGAGCTCGGCGCGACCTTCCCCGACCCCTTCGCCCCCGAACAGCCCCTGCGCTGGGAGCGCATGGACCGCGGCCTGCGTGCCTGGTCGGTCGGGGAGGACGGCGAAGACGACGGAGGCAGGCTCGGACCGGAGGAGGACGGCATCGAGCACTCCCGCGTGTCGCACTTCCCGGACGCCGACAGCGGGGCAGAGATCAGGCTGGCGGAGTAGTTCCGGGCAGGCCGGCTACCGCCCGCCCAGCGCCTCGATCGCCTCCTCCAGCGCCCGCTCCACCTGCGGTCCGGTGTCGCGCCCGTAGAAGGTCATCCAGGCCTCGTAGCCGCCCTCGTCGTACTCCTCGGGGGTGGTGATGTAGCCCATGTGCCCGTTGCAGCAGCCGATGACCCAGGTCTCCGCGTAGCCGGCCCCGGTGCCGAGCGCCCGCAACCGTCCGCCGAGCTCGACGATCGGCTCGCCGGGCGCCCCCAGCCACAAGAGGGAGCCGAGCCGCAAGGCGGCGAAGCGGAAGCGGGTGTCGAGCCAGGGCGGCCCGAGGCGCGGATCGAGGGCGGCCAACCGGCGCAGGAGGCGCAGGCCGAGGCTGCCCTCCTCCAGCTCTCCCTCGCCGACGCCGGGATGCAGGCGGAAGCCGCCGAAGTCGTGGGACACGCAAGCCAGGCCGAGCGCGGCATCCCCGGTCTCGATGCGGGCGTGCAGGGTCGCGGCGGCCTCGGCGAGCTGCGGCGGAAGCTCCGCCATGCCGCGCTCACCCCCCGGCGAGGGCGACACGTCCCCGAGCGCCCCCTGGCTGAACAGCACCGGGATGCCGAGCCGCGCGGAGACCGCGCGCCGGATCGCCCCGGGCACGTCGCCGGACAGCTCCATCAGCGCGTCGTCGAGGCAGGTGCCGTGGACGGCGAAGTTCAGCACCGCCGCCAGGGGCGCGCCCGTCGTCGCGTCGTCGACGCGCAGCATGCGCAGGGTCGGGTCGACGTCCGCCCCCGTCGTGCGCTCCGAGCGGCCCGCCCGGCGGTTGCGGGTGGTGCCGGGGACCGCGACGCCCCCGTGGCCGATGCGCGCCGGGCGCAGCCCCCGCCAGGCGGCTTCGAGCACGTCGGTCAGCCCCGTCAGCACGCGCTCGTGGACCTCGGGGTCGAAGCGGTCGACCGCCGCGAGCTGCCAGATCCAGCGCCGGCTGAGGGCGCCCGGCCCGTGGTGGGTGTGGCTCGCGGCGAGCCACAGCCCGTCCTCATCGAGCGGTACGCCGCGCTCCCGCGCCGCTTCCTCCAGCTCCTCGACCAGCAGGCCCTCGACCCCGATCGCGTCGAGGCAGACCAGCGCCGCCGTGCGCTCCCCCTCGGTAAAGACCAGGGCCTGGGCCGTGATCGGATCGCGCACGCCGGTCGAGGGCTCGTGCAGGACGTGGTGGTTGTCCGGGTCCATGTCCGGCACCCCCAGCCGCAAGCGGCTGCCGTAGCCGGCGAGGGGCACGCCCTCGGGCAGGTCGAGCTCGATCTCGGCGACGCCGACCCGCAGCTCGCCGGCGCTGCAGGCGAGGGCGAGGGCGACGATCCAGGGCAGGGGAGAGCGCATCGGGGAACCTCGGTGGAAGTCTCCCCAGGGTGGCGGCGGGGGCGGAGGGCGTCAACGCTGCGCCCATCGAAACAGAACCTCCAGAAATCTCGCGCCCACCGACCGCGCGCGCGGCAAGGCCCGTAGAGGCCGGTCCTCTGCCGGATCACTCCTCGCGAGACAATGGACCTACGGAGATCCCCATGCGCGCGCACTTCCTCGTCGTCGGCCTGTTCCTCATCGGATGCGGAGGAGGCGGAAGCAGCGGAGGCGGCGGCGGAAGCACCACGCCCCCCGCGCCGGCCCTGAGCCTTTCCAGCATCACCCCGGACGCCGGAGCGGTCGCCGGCGGGAGCGCCGTCACCCTGACCGGCAGCGGCTTCGCCTCCAGCGCCAGCGTCACGATCGGCGGCCAGCTCCTCGCCAACCTCCAGGTCGTCGATGCGCAGACCCTGACCGGCGTCGTGCCCGCCGGAAGCACTGGGGCGAGCGACGTGGTCGTCAGCCAGGGAAGCGCGAGCGCCACCCTGAGCGACGGCTTCTTCTACGGCGTCGAGCTGCTCTCGATCAGCCCGGCGCAAGGCCCGGGCGCGGGCGGGACCCCGGTCACCGTGCGCGGCGCCGGCTTCGTCGCCGGCACCACGGTCAGCATCGGCGGCCAGCCGCTCGCGGGCGCCGCGATCGTCGACCGCCAGACCATCACCGGGACGACGCCCGCAGGAGCCACCGGCGACGCGGATGTCGTCGTCAGCAACGCGAACGGCGCTGCCACCCTGCACGACGCCTTCCACTACGGCCTGGAGCTCAGCGGCCTCAGCCCGGCGGCCGGCCCGGTCGGCGGCGGCACGACGATCACGATCAGCGGCCGGGGTTTCGACACCTCGACCACGGCGACCGTCGGCGGCGCCCCCCTGACCGGGCTGACGCGCGGCGCAGGAGTGTTGAGCGGAGCGGTCCCACCGGGGAGCCTGGGGCCGGCGGACGTCGTGGTCAGCGGCGCGAACGGCAGCGTCACCCTGAGCGGCGCCTTCCAGTACGGGGTCGAGCTGCTCGCGGTCAGCCCGGACACCGGACCGCCGACCGGCGGCTCGACGATCACCGTGACCGGCCGCGGCTTCGTCGCGGGGACGACGGTGAGCATCGGCGGCCAGGCGCTGACCGGCCTGAGCCTGCCAGACCCGCAGACGGCGGTCGGGACGCTGCCCGCGGGGGTCCTCGACCAGAGCGAGGACGTCGTCGTCAGCAACGCGAACGGCACGGCGACTTTGGTCGACGGCTTCACCTACACCGCCTGGCAGTTCGCCGGGGAGGGCCTGTGGGGCGCGTTCGCCTTCAGCCTCGCGGTCGACCCGGGGGATCCCCTGACACTCTACGCCGGCACCCGGGACGGGGTGTACAAGTCGACCGACGCCGGCCTGCGCTGGTCGAACGACAACAGCGGCACCGGCGCCCACCGCTCGATCTTCGGGATCGCGATCGACCCGCTCGTCCACCAGACCCTCTACGTCACCACCTCGGGCGGCGTGCACAAGAGCCTGGACGGCGGCGCGACCTGGACGGCGATGAACAGCGGCCTGAGCAGCCTGGTCTGCCGGGCCATCGTCATCGACCCGGCCGCGCCCGCGACCCTCTACGTCACGACCACCGGGGTCGCGAAGAGCACCGACGGCGCGCTCAGCTGGACGGACGCGGGCAGCGGGCTGCCGAGCCAGGTCGTCGGGCTCGCCCTCGATCCCGCCGTCCCGGACCGGCTGCTCGCCGCGACCGGCAGCGGCGGCGTGTACGCGAGCGACGACGGGGGAACGACCTGGGCGGCGAGCAACACCGGGCTGAGCCAGCTCGACCTGCGCGCGCTCGCCTTCGATCCGGTCTCCCCGACGACGGTCTGGGTCGGCACGCTGCAGGGCGGCGTGTTCCGCTCCGTCGACGGCGGCGCGACCTGGACCGCGGGCGGCTCGGTCGGAGGAACCGTGACGGGCCTCGCCAGCGATGGGAGCACCCTGCTGGCGACGACCGCCGGCGGCCTGTTCCGCTCGACCGACGCGGGCGCGAGCTGGACCGCGTCGCACAGCGGGCTGCGACAGCTCAACCTCAACACCGTCGTCTTCGACCCCGCCGGGGGCGCCGTGTACTGCGGGAGCGACGGGGAAGGCGTCGCCCGCTCGAGCGACGGGGGGCTGAGCTGGGAGCTGCGGACGACCGGCCTGCGCGATGTCGTGATCCACGACCTCGCCGTCGCCCCCGCCAGCCCGGACACCCTGTACGCCGCGACCGACGGCGCGGGCGTATTCCGCTCGGACGACGGGGCCGTGAGCTGGACGCCGGTCAACGCCGGGCTCGCCCACCTCGGCGTGCGCGCCCTCGCGCTGCGGCCGGGCGGCAGCGAGACCCTGTACGTCGGCACCGACTTCGGCAAGGTCTACCGCAGCCATGACGGCGGCCAGTCGTGGAACCAGGCCGCGAGCGGCCTGAGTCCCAGCTCGGTGTACGCCCTGGCGATCGATCCGCAGAGTCCGGACATCCTGTACGCCGGGACGAGCAACGACGGCGTGTACGCCTCCCTGGACGGTGGCGACAGCTGGATCGACGTCGGCAGCGGACTGCCGGGCGGTGTGCACGCCCTGGCCATCGACCCGACCGCGCCGCTGATCGTCTACGCGGGGACCTCCAACGACGGCGTGTACCGGACCACCAACGGCGGGGCGAGCTGGCTGCCCGCGAACGGAGGCGGGGCGACCCCGGCCGCCGTCGCCGACCTCGCGATCGACCCCGGCAACCCATCGATCGTCTACTTCGCGTCCGTCCAGTCGAGCTTTCCCGGGATCTACCGCACGGTCAACGGCGGCGCGAGCTGGGTCGACCGCAGCAGCGGGCTCAGCCCGAAGCGCGCCTACGGGCTGGTGATCGACCCCGGCAACCCCGCGATCGTCTACGCCGCCGGCGGCTTCGTCCTCGAGAAGTCGACCAACGGCGCGGGCTTCTGGCTCGACGCCCACTCCGGGCTGGAGTCGGCGGCGCGGACGCTGGCGATCGATCCGCTGACGCCGTCCCGGGTCTACGCCGGAACCTTCGCCGGGGTCTACCGCACGGTGATCGGCGGCATGTGAGCGCAGCGGGGCGCAGGTTCGCTCAGTCCGGCGAGACCCGCACCGCGGGATCCCAGATCCGCGCCCAGAGGCGCGGCAGCACGCTCCAGTCGCGCACCGCCGGGAGCAGGACGGGCGCGACCGGGCGGAGCCCCGCGCCGTCGCGCTCCGCGACCGCGAAGCGGAACACGTAGTGCGGCTCCCCTCCCATGCGCAGGTCGCTGATCACGACCTGCTCATCGAGCTCCTGCACGCCGTAGAAGCCGCGGGTGAACCAGCGCAGCCGCGCCACCGGCCAGCTCCCCGCGAGGGGCTCGAGGAGCGCGTCCGCGCTCGGGTAGGCCCGGAAGCGCACCGGCTCCGTCCCGTCGAAGAGGGACAGGTAGGCCTCGTGGTAGCCGTCGCGCGTCCGCACCACGGCCCGCCACAGCAGCGTGTTGAACGGAGCTGGAGTGGTGAACACCGCGGTGTGCTCGACGCCCTGCTGCTCGAGCGCCGTCTCGACGCGGGCGTCGACGATCCCCTTCGCGGCCAGGGACCAGGCGATGTAGGCGGTGCTGAGCACCAGCCCCCAGCGGTTGAGGAGGTGTCCGCGGTCGCTCTTCCGGGTCAGCACCAGGGCGCCGCCCGTGCCGACCAGCAGCGGCAGGGTGTAGAGCGGGTCGATGATGAACAGCGTCGACCAGCTGACCGGCGTCTCGACCAGCGGCCAGAGGATCTGCGTGCCGTAGGCCGTGAAGGCGTCGAGCAGGGCGTGGGTCCAGAACACGAGGAAGATCATCAGCATCCAGCGCCCGCGCTGTCCGCAACGCTCCCGGTACAGCCGCGCGAGGGGCCAGGCCAGCAGCGGCGTCAGCAGGGCGAGCACCAGCAGCGAGTGGCTCGCCGAGCGGTGGTAGGTGAAGTCGCTGACCGCGTCCCCGAGGGGGATGAACACGTCGAGGTCGGGCAGGGTGCCGAGGAGCCCTCCCCACAACAGGGCGCGGTTTCCGAGCCTGCGACCGAGGACCGCCTCACCGACCGCGGCCCCGAGGGCGACCTGGGTCAAGGAATCCATCGCGGGCCTCCAGAGCTTGCCGTGGTGGTGCCCCGGACCGGACCTTGCCATGCCGGGCCGCCGCTGTCCAGGCTCGCGCGGTTTGCGGGGGAGGGCTTCCCCGCGGGCAGGTGAGCATCAGGGCGCTCGCCGCCGCGCTCAGCGCGTTGCGAAGCCGGTACTGATCCCGCGAGGACCCCTCCTCAGCCCGGCACCACCTCGACCTCGACCAGCCGCGGCAGCTCGGCGTCCCCGAGCAGGATGCGGGCGCGCTTCAAGCCGCCCACGATCAGCTCGCCGCCGTAGATCGCCGCGACCTCGGGCAGGCGGCGCAGGGCGCGCAGCACCTCGACCACCTTGCACTCGCGCCCGAAGGGCCAGCCCTCGCCGTCCGGGCCGCCGACGCGCGGGTCGAACCAGGTGCGGGCGGCGGCGGCGATGCGCTCGCGCGCTTCCTCATCCCCTTCGCCCGGCTCGAGGACGACCACCGCCCGCAGATCGAAGCACACGAAGCGGGGCGCGCTGACCGAGAGCCGGAAGGCGGGCTGGCAGCGGGCCAGGAGGAAGCTGCGCACGTCGCGCAACAGGGCGGTCGGCACATCCCAGGGCTCGCGCTCGCCGCGCGGGACGAGGAAGACGTCGACCAGCCCGTTCTCGTTCTCCCGCGTCCGGCACAGCACGCGGCTGACCAGGGGGAAGGCGAGCGGCACCAGCCAGGCGATGTCCTCGGCGCTGACCGCGCGTTCCCGGTGGCGCAACAGCTGCGGCCCGCGCCTCCGCACCTCGGCCAGGCTGCCGAGGGCGCTGCCGCCGCTGGCCGGCAGGGGGTTGAACACCCGCGCCAGTCCGGGCAGCGCGGTCTCGAGCCGGGTCAGGGCGCCCGCGTCGAGGTTCCCATCCGCCCCGCCCCCGGCCCGGTAGGCGCGCGCGACGACGGTGTCCGCGCCGACCGGGGGCATGCGCCCACGGCGTCCGTCCCCGAAGCGCACGATGCCGTGCAGGCGGTCGAGCTGGTAGTGGCGGTCGCGGGGGCCGGACTCGATGAAGGTCTTGACCTCCTCCCACAGCACCCAGCAGCCGGTCAGCTCGCCGTCCGCGTCGCGCACCTCTTCGACCGCGTCCGGGTCCCGCGCCACGAGCTTCTCGCGCTCGAAGGGCGCCGGCGCGGTCGGCTCCCGCACGGTCAGGCGCAGGGCCCCGAGCACCGGCACCGCGCGCAGGCGCAGGCTCTGGAAGCGCTCGCCGTCGCCGCCGCCGAGCACCTCGTCCTCGACCTGCTCGCAGTGGCTGGCGGGCACGGTGTTCAGCAGGTAGTGCAGCTGCGCCGGCAGCTCCCGCTCGTGGCCGCGCGGCAGGCGCAGGCGCAGCCAGCAGGCTTCGCGCCCGTACCAGCGGCGCGGCTCCCAGTCGCCGGGCGGGATGATCGCGAGCATGCCGGTGCGCTGGAGGAAGTCGGTGTCGTCGCGCGGATGCAGGGGCTGGAAGCCGTCCGGCCCGAGCACCTCCCAGACCGGCTTCTGGGGCGAGGCGCGCCCGCGCTCCCGACGCTCGCGGGAGAAGTAGTCGGCGGCGAGGGACTCGGCCTGCTCGACCAGGCGCTCCTCGACCTCGACGAACATCTGCAGGCGCTCCTTGCGCGGCGCCGGGGTGAAAGCGAAGGCGAGGTGGGGATCCTCGTCGCCGCCCTGTGCGAAGAGCGGGAACTCCCCGGCCGACACATCGCGCAGCCCGAGCTCCTCCTCGAGCACCGCCTCGGCGACCGGCCGCTGGGGCGGGAAGTAATCGAGGCGCAGGCCCTCGTAGGCCGGCGGCGAGCCGTAGCCGCCGGCGGTGATCCGCACCCGCAGCCAGTAGCCCTGCTGGCCCCGCACCGAGCGCGGGGCGACCTCGTCGGGCAGGGTCAGCTCGACGCTGCCCGCCCTGGTCAGCATGTCGGTCGAGTCCTTCGCGCCCTTCAGCCAGCCGACCTCCGCCCAGGCGATGCCGCGCCACTCCTCGCCGTCGTAGCATTCCCACACCAGCCGCAGCTCGCGGGTGTAGGCCGCGCGCGGCGGGCGGTTCAGCTCGAAGCGCAGGTTGACCCGGGCGCCGGGGGCGGCCTCGGCGAGGCGCACGTAGAGGGCGCCCTCGACCGCGGGCCGCAGGCCGAAGGGCGCGAACACCTCGCCGATGCCCGGCGCGTCGAAGAAGGAGCCGTTCGAGGTCGTGAACAGCGCCTGCGGCAGCCGCCCCTCCCAGCCGCTCTGGGCGCGCACCAGCACCCGCTCGCAGACCAGGTCGACGGGCAGGGGCGGCAGCTCGGCGCGGATGTACACCGCGCGGCGCGGCTCCTCTTCGCCGAGGTCGAGGGCGACCTCCGGCAGGCTGCGCAGGCCGGGGCCGTTCTCCCCCGCCCGCGCCAGGGGCCCGGTGAAGCCGAACAGGCTCTTCTGCTCGCCGAGCTGGGGCGGCCAGGGCTCCGGGCGGGCCTTGACCACGGCCTCGGTGATGTCGCTCGCGATCGCGTTGCGCACGATCACCGCCTTCTGGATGTCGCGCGGCACCAGGTCGGCGCTGCAGCGCACGCCGGCGAGCTTCGGGGGCGCCTTGTAGCTGCCGCTGCGGATGCGGATCCGCACCCACGCCCCGAAGGCGTCCTCGACGTGGCAGCGCATCATGTCCGCCGGCCGCGCGAAGCCGACGCTGCCCGAGCGGCTCAGGGCGCGGGTCTCGTCGATGAAGTAGTGCGGCATGTAGCTGCCGCTGATGCCGAAGCGCGTGCTGCGACCGAGCAGCAGCCAGGCGGCGCCGTCGAAGTACTCGTAGACCAGGACCAGGTCGCGGGAAGGGCCCGCTTGGTGCTCCGGGACCACCGACAGGTCGAGGCGCACCCGGCCCCCCTCGAGCTCGAGTCCGGCGAGGTCGAAGTAGCAGGCCATCTCCCGCTGGGGCTTCGCCGACAGGGGCTCGAAGGGCTGCGTGTGGTCGAGGCGGACGGTCTCGCCGTCGCCGTCCGCCGGCCCGCACCAGATCTGCCGCACCTCCGCGGCCGACGGAGCGATGCCGGTGCCGACCCGGTACAGGGGCGGCGCGACCGGGCTGTGGGGGACGGTGTCGAGGCGGGTGCGCAGCCAGATGCCGTCCTGGCTCTCCCCGAACTCCTTGCGCGCGGCGAGGTCCGCCCCGCCGCCGGTCAGCTTTACGCCGCGCTCGCCGGGCCAGAAGCCGCCCTCGAAGGGCTCTGCTTGCAGCGGCTGCCAGCTCTTCTGCTTCTTGCTGTAGTACTCCCACAACAGGTAGTCGCGGACGTCCCCGACATCGAGGCCGCTGAAGATGAACAGCCGCAGCTCTTCGCCTTCGGCCAGGGCGGAGAAGGCCTCGGCCCGCAGGAACAGCGCGTCGCGCACCGGCACGCCGGGCAGCGGCACCCACTCCTGCCCGTCGAACCACTGCCAGCGGATCGCGTCGCGCACCGCCACCGGCAGCGTGCCGGCGGTCTCGAGCCGCAGCTCGACCGCCTCGGGGCCGGCCAGGGTGGCGAGGCAGGGATCGGAGACGTACAGCCGGCGCCGCATCGGGCGCAGGTTCTCGAACACCTCGACGCCGCCGTCCTTGGCGACCGGCGGCGGCAGGAAGGCCGGGCCCCAGTCGCGGTAGCGCCGCCCCCGCCGGGCGATCACCGCGGCCAGCCGGGTCTGGCTGACCAGCAGGTCCTCCTCGGTCGTGAAGCGGATCGGCGCCACGCCCGGCTCGACCTCGGCCTGGACGCTGGTCGCCCGGGGCACCCAGCGGCCCTCGCTGCGGCCGGGCACCGGCTGGCAGGTGATGAGCGCGCGGGCGGCGGTCGGCATGCGCAGCTCGAGGCCGAGGATGCGCAACAGCTCGATGAAGACCTTCTCGGGGAAGCGGTTCAGGCGCTCGAAGACCCGCTCCTGCATCGCGGCGAGGGCGGCGAGGAAGGCCTGGCCGGCGTCGTCGGAGTCCCAGGAGGACCAGGCGGGGCAGTAGCCTTCGGCCAGCGCGCGGCCGAGCTCGCGCAGGGCCCCGGCATCGCGCTTCTCGATCGGCGGCGAAGGCATCGCGTCCGTCCCACACTCGTGCAGTGGCGCACCGGGTCGCCGCGCCGCGGGCCACTTCCGCGGCGGAGGCGAGACTCGCTACTCGTTGAGGGAGATCATCCGCCCCTCGCACTCATCCTTGCAGTACAGGACGACGAGCTGGTCGCCGAACTCGTGGAGCAGGTCGTCCTCGAGCTCGACGTCGTCGAAGGCGAAGGCGAACTCCAGCAGCTCGTCACACTCCTCGCAGGCCTGCTCTTCGGGCTCGGTGAAGCGCCAGGCCATCGCCTCGTGGGTCTTCTCGTCGGCCTTGCGCCGCGCGCTCGCCTCCTCGAGCACGACCGTGAACTCGTTGCGATCCTCGGGCATCGCGACCTTGTTCGTGCCGGACAGGAAGGCGACGTGGGAGCAGCTCGGATCGAGGGCGCTGCAGCCCTCTCCGGCCAGGCACAGAAAGGCCGCGAGGCCCTTCGCCTTCTTCAGCGGCAGCTGCTCGGGGTCGGCCTCGACCGTCGCGAGCACGCTGAGGGGGTTCCCGCAGCGCCCGCACTCCGGCCAGTCTTCCTGCAAGCCGACGACGGTCTCGCCGCCGACCCGGTCGCGGGCCCAGGCTGCCTCTTCCTTCTTGAGGAACCAGTAGAACTTCGGCAGCGGCTGGATGCCCGGCCGCACCTGCGAGCGCATCGGCTTGAGCACTTCCTTGGGCCGCAGCGCCGCCCAGTCGTTGGTCTTCGCCTCGGGGATCACCCAGTCGCCGGCCTCGGTCGCGCAGCACAGCTCGCCGATGCGGTCGAGGATGCGCTGGCCCTGGATGCCGTACGCGACCGCCTTCGGCACGCCCTGCCGGGTCTCGGGCAGCATCAGCGACTTGCCGTCGAGGCTGCGGCGGTGGACGGCGCTCGGCTTCGAGCTGCCGGCCTTCGCGGTCACGACCAGGAACTCGTCCGCCTCCGGGGCGACCGCGAGGCCGATGATCACCGCGTCGTCGCCGGCGTCGAACACGACGTCGGGCTCTTCGCTGCCCGAGAAGTCGTACTTCAGCACCTCGCTCTCGACCCCGAGCAGGGCCCAGGCGCCGTCGTCGGCCAGGGCGGCGCAGCGCCCCTCGCCCTCGTGCTCGAACAGCTCCTTGCAGATCCAGGTGTCGGCGCGGCGCTCGAACAGCCCGAAGTCCTCGCCGTCGACCATCACCAGCTTGCGCCCGTTGCGGGCCCAGGCGACGGCGATCAGCTCGTCCTCGGCGGGGTTGAGCTCGAACTCGGCCCGGGCTTCCAGCGACTGCGGATCGTGGGTCGTCACCGTGCCGAAGGCGGTGACCGAGTAGAGCGCGTCGCCGGCGGCGTGCAGCGAGATCAGCTCGTCTTCGATCGGGACGCGCTTGACGCCGCGGGTCTCGGGGTGGGCGACCAGATGCTGCTCGTCGGCGGTGTACACGATGTCGGCGTAGGGGCCGAGGGCCAGCACGTGCACATCCTGGGGCTTGATCGCGAAGCGTTTGTCGCCGGTGGTCGCGTTGCGGACCTCGACGCTGAACTCGCCCTCGAAGGCGACGAAGTCCTCGATCTGCGCGGTGGTCGCGGTTCCTTTCCGCATGTCCGTCCCTCTGTGGAAGATGAGAAGACAGAATACCACCGTCGGCCGGATTGTGAAACTTCGAGCGCGTCCCGCCTACGCCCAGCGCAGACGGTAGTCGAGGCTGTGCCCGCAGCGCGCCGAGTAGTTGCGGATGGACTTCTCCGACAGCTTCCGCGCCAGGCCGACCGGGATCAGCGTCGTCAGCCAGCCGCCGAAGCTGACCTTCTCCTGCTCGAGCCGGGCGTTGCCAACCGGTCCCTCGTAGGTGACCCGCGCGACCCGCTTGCCCGCCTTCTCGAGCAGCGCGAACAGGTCGCGGAACAGGATCGAGAAGGTGTCGTTCTGGTACGCCGCCCAGTTCGCGACCGGCTGGAAGTCGACCAGGTGCACGAGCTGGTAGTTCAGGGCCTGCCACAGCTCGGCGCCGCTCAGCTCCAGGGGCCGGTTGTCGATCACCCGGCGCAGCTCGATCGCAGCGAGCGCGCGGCCGGCGGCGACGCCTTCGGCCAGCTCCTGGCGGAAGGCGGGGAGGTAGAACAGGCGCAGCACGCTCGGGAACGCCTCGATCTGCTTGAAGTCCTCGGCCGACAGGAGCTCCCGCAGCCGCGGGATGCCCGTTGCGGGCATCGGGAAGGTGTTCGTGCCCGCGCCGAGGATGCTGTGCAGGAACATCACCAGCGGGCTGCCCTCGGGGTAGTGCAGGGCGGTGTACTCGAAACAGAAGTACAGGTGGTCGAAGAAGGAGCCGTCGGCGTGCTCGACGTCGAAGTCGCACTCCTCGAGCAGAAACTGCTTGAGCTCCGGCGCGATCTCCGGCAGCGCGAGCGCGGCGGTCGCGCCCTGGTAGGCGCTCTCGATCTCGGCCGCGGCGCCCGCGTCCCAGTCGTACTTCCGGCCGACGCGCTGCTTGATCACGAAGCGCGCGAGCGGGCTGGTCAGGGTCTTGAAGATCGTGCGGTCGAGGTCGAAGTCGGGGATCGGCGCGATCGCGACCCGCCCGCGGTGATCGCGGGCGCCGGCGTTGGCGATCGCGGCCTTGCGCTGCAGGTTCGGCTCGGGCCGCGCGGCGGTGGTGCTCATCGGTGTCTGCTCCCGTGGTGTGGCGGTCGCGACTGTAGCAGATGGGTAGGGGCGAGGTAAGGGATGGGGTGCCGGGGAAGCCCCGCCGAGCGGCGTTCGGCTCAGGCCTGGACGGCCTCGATCCCGTACGGCCCCTCGGGAAGGGTCGGCTGGAGCGGCACGCAGGTCCCGGTCTACGGGGCGGGTCGCTGGCCCACCCTCCCGCCCTCGCCGCGATCACGCTCCGGGCGACGGACACTCCAGGGCTCCCGGATGGCCGCCTGCGTCCGACCGCGCAGCTAGCCCTTCAGCTTCAGCACCGCCTCAGCGAGCGCCTGGCCGATCCCCCGCACCCGGCTCTGGGTGTTCGGATCGAGCAGCCGGCCCTCGTCGTCGAAGGCTCCGCCCGCCTTGCCCAGAGCGAACTGCTCGGGCAGCACGATCACGCCGATGTTGCCGAGGATGGCGCGCAGGTGTACCAGCCCGCGCAGGCCGCCGAGCCCGCCGGGGGAGGCGGCGAGAAGGGCCGCGACCTTGCCCTGGTAGGCGGCGAGAGGCTTGTCGCCGTCGCCCGCCCGGGAGACCCAGTCGATGGTGTTCTTCATCAGCGGCGTGATGCTGCTGTTGTACTCCGGCGAGGCGATCAACAGGGCGTCGTGCTGCTTGAAGAGCTCTCTGAGGCGCCGGACGTTCACGGGACTGCCCTCGGCCTCGAGGTCCTCGTCGAACAGCGGCAGCGGGAACTCCTTCAGGTCGAGGATGTTCACCTCGACCCCGGCCTGCCGCGCGCCTTCGGCGGCGACGGCGAGGACCTTCTGGTTGTAGGAGCCGGCGCGGGTGCTGCCGGCGAAGGCGAGGATCTTCGGCATCGGAGGTCTCCTTGGTTGTCTTCGTCGGGTGTCTGGTGTCAGCGCAGGACCGGGAAGCGCGGCTCCCCGGCGCCTTCAGCCGGCCTTGCGCCCGTCCAGGCTCCAGGGCCCGGGGCCGTTGGCGATCACGAACAGCATAGCACCCATCAGCGCGGCGTTCTTCATGAACTGGATCATCTGTTGTTGCTGCGCCTGGGCGTCCTCGAAGGTCCAGAAGTCGTGGAAGAAATACGTCGCGAGCACCAGGAAGACGAGCAGCAGCGCGGCGCCGATGCGGGCCTTGAAGCCGGCGATCAGGGAGAGGCCGCCGACGAGCAGGAAAGCGATCGCGCCGGCGAGCATCAGGCTCGGCAGCGGCACGCCCTCGTTCGCCATGTAGGCGCTGACGTCGGAGAACTGCGGGATCTTGTTGCCGACGGCGCTCATCACGAAGATCAGGGCGAGCAACACGCGTCCGGCCAGGGTGATCGGTCCTTGAAGGGCTTTCATGTCCGGGCTCCTTCGGGGGTCAGGGCTTCGCGTCCGCTCGGTTCCAGGAAGTCGAGCTCCGGGCCGACCGGGACGATGCCGAGCGGGTTCAGCTTGTGATGGGTCAGGTAGTAGTGGCGGCGGATGTGGTCGAAGTCGACCGTCTCCGCGACGCCTTCCTGCTGGTACAGGTCGCGCAGGTAGCCCCACAGGTGGGGATACTCGTAGAGCTGGCGCCGGTTACAGCGGAAGTGGTGGTGGTAGACCGGGTCGAAGCGCACCAGGGTGGTGAACAGCCGCCAGTCCGCCTCGGTGATGCGGTCGCCGAGCAGGTAGCGCCGGCCGGCCAGGCGCTCCTCGAGACCGTCGAGGCTGCGGAAGAGCTCCCCGACCGCGTCGTCGTAGGCCTTTTGGCTGGCGGCGAAGCCGGCCTTGTAGACGCCGTTGTTGATCGTCCGGTAGACGTGCTCGTTGAGGGCGTCGAGCTCCTCGCGCAGCTCCTCCGGGACCAGCCGCGGGGTCGGCGGAACCAGCTCCGCGAAGGCGGTGTCGAACATGCGGATGATGTCGGCCGACTCGTTGTTGACGATGCGGCGCGACTGCGTGTCCCACAGCACCGGCACGGTCACGCGGCCGGCGAAGTCCGGGTCGGACAGGGCGTAGGCCTCGGACAGGAAGGAGAAGCCCTCGACCGGGTCGGGGGCGGGGAAACGCCAGCCGCGCTCGTCGCGCAGGGGATCGACGACGCCGAGCGACACCACGTCCTCGAGCTTCTTCAGCGTGCGCACGATCAAGGTGCGGTGGGCCCAGGGGCAGGCGTAGGAGACGAACAGCCGGTAGCGGCCGGCCTCCACCGGAAAGTCCGGGCTGCCGAGCTGGGAGCGGAAGGCGCTCTGCTGGCGGACGAAGCGGCCGTCACGGGCACTCTCCTGGGGGAACTGGGCGTCGGGCATCGGTTTTCCTCCTCTCGTCGTCACACCCCTACGGTAGACTGGACCGCCGCGAATGATAATCCACAAATCCAGCACTGGACTGTTCCATGAGTGAGACAATACAGGACCTGAACGCCCTCTGGATCTTCACCGAGGTCGTCCGCGCCGGGGGCTTCACCGCCGCCGCCCGCGCCACCGGGCTGCCGAAGTCGACGGTCAGCCGCAAGGTCCGCGCCCTCGAGCGCGAGCTCGGCGTCGCGCTGCTCTTCCGCAGCACCCGCCAGGTCCGCCCCACCGAGCTCGGGGCGGCCTTCTTCGAGCGCTGCGAGGCCGGGCTGCGCGAGCTGCTCGGAGCCCGGGCCCTGGTCTGCCGCAGCCTGAGCACGGTGCGCGGCAAGCTGCGGGTGACGGCCCCGGTCGAGCTCGGCCAGCGCACGCTCAGCCCGCTGCTGCCCGGCTTCCTCGCCCGCTACCCCGAGGTCGAGGTCGAGCTGCTGCTGCTCGATCGCACCGTCGACATGCTCGCCGAGGGCTTCGACATCGCGCTGCGGGTCGGGCCGCTGCCCGACTCATCGCTGATCGCGCGCCGGCTCGGGGTCACCACCTGGGGGTTCGTCGCGGCCCCCGGGCTCGAGGTCGTCGGCCCGGCGGCCTGCCCCTGGCTCGCCTTCACCGGCCGGCGGGGCTCACCGCCGGGCCATCCCGCCGCGAGCAAGGTGCGTCCGCGGCTGGCGGTCAACGACTTCGGCAGCCTGCTCGGCGCCGCCCGCGCGGGGCTGGGCGTCGCCTGCGTGCCGCTGTTCCTGTGCGGGGATGCGCTGCGCACCGGAGAGCTGGTGCGGGTGTTCGAGGGGGACGAGCCGACGCCGACGCCGGTCTTCGCCGTGTTTCCGCCGCGCCACGCCTTGATGCCGAAGGTGCGCAGCTTCCTCGGCCTGATCGGCGAGGCCTTCGCAGGAGAGGTCTGGAGGGGTTGACGCCGCCTACTGCCCGGCGTCCTTGAGGGCCGCGACGAACTTGGCGGGGTCGGCGTTGAAGGTCCGGACGCAACCCTGGCAGCAGAGCCGCACCTCGGTCTCCTCGTGGGTGACCACGACCGGGTCGGCGCCCAGGGGCTCGTTGGAAACGACGCAGGTGGTCAGGGGATAGTCGTCGCCGCTTTCCGCGGTGTTCGCGGCGGGGGTGTCTTCGGGCAGCGGGGTCTCTCCGTCGCCGCAGCCCACGAGACCGAACAACAGGAACGCGGACAGTAGCCAGGCGGTGGTGCGCACGTATGCTCCTCCTTCTTGAGTGCGCGCATGCTACCAGGGCCCGGCCGGGGGAGGCAACCGCCCGCGGAGACGCGAGCTCCTTTCGACCGCGCGAAGCGGGCCGTCGACGGGCTCCGGCGCCCGATGATTTGATCCGGAGCCGGTCTCGCTTTAGACTCTAGAACATATGGCAGCCGAGGCCCGCGACGATCACCCTGGGGATAGACCCCGCACCTTCCAGGAGGTCGCGGATGTCGCCCGCGGCACCGATGGAGTCCCCGACGACCTCCTCCGCGCGCTCTGGGAAGACGCGACCGGGGCCCCCGGCGACCAGCTCTCGAGCCTGCCGAGCGACGCGACCTACCGCTTCACGTTCATACGCGGCCTCGAAAGGGAAGAGCTGCCGACCTCGATCCCGCCGACCTCCTTCCGGCTGCTCGAGGAGATCGGCAGGGGCGGCACGGGCACGGTGTTCCGTGCGTGGCAGGAAGACCTCGACCGCGAGGTCGCGCTCAAGAAGCTGCACGGCAAGCGCTCGTCCACCCGGCAGGGCCGCAAGAGCTTCCTCGCCGAGGCGGTCACGGTCGGCCGCCTCGAGCACCCGAACATCGTGCCGGTCTACGCCCTCGACAGCGACGACGAGGAGGGGCTCTCCCTCGCGATGAAGCTGGTCGCCGGGGAGAGCTGGTGCGAGAGCCTGCACCGCGACGAGCCCTGGGAAGACCCGGACGGCGCGGTCCTCGCCCGCCACCTCGAGATCCTGCTCCAGGTCGGCAACGCGGTCGCCTTCGCCCACAGCCGCGCGATCGTGCACAACGACCTCAAGCCGAGCAACGTGATGATCGGGGAGTTCGGCGAGGTCGTCGTGCTCGACTGGGGCCTGGCCGTCGACATCGCCGAGGGCGACAGGCGCCGCGAGCGCCTGCACCACCGCTCGCGCATCCGCCGGCCGTGCGGGACGCCCGCCTACATGCCGCCCGAGCTCGCCCGCGGCGACGGCGACGCGATCGGTGTGTGGACCGACGTCTACCTGCTCGGCGCCTCGCTGTACGAGATCCTGACCGGCGTGCCCCCGCACCGGGGCGGGCTGCTCGAGTCGGCCCGCCAGGCCCTCGAGCCGGTCGAGCCCGCGTTCCCCGCGCACGTGCCCTCCGCGCTCGCCGCGCTCTGCATGCGGGCGCTCGCCCTCGCGCCCGAAGACCGCTTCCCGAGCGTCCCGGTGTTCCAGGAGGAGCTCCGCACCTTCCTCCGCCACCGCGAGAGCCTGACCATCGCCCATCGCGCCAGCGCCGCCCTCGACACGCTCTCCGCCCGGACCTGGAGCGGGAAGCCGGCGCGCCGCGCGGTGCTCGAGCTGTACGAAGGCTTCGCCGCGACCGTCGCCGACTTCCGCCAGGCCCGCACGCTCTGGGCCTCGAACCGCCGCGCGGCCGAGGGCGAGCTGGCCGCCCGCGAAGCCTGGGCCCACACCGCCCTGCGGCTCGGCGATCTGCAGCTCGCCGAGACCCAGGCCGCCCGCCTCGAGGAAGAGGGCGCGAGCGCGGCGCAGGAGGTGCGCGCCGCCCTCGACACCGCCTACGACCGCCGACGCGCGGCCGAGCGCTCGCGACGCCGGCTGCGGGGCGGCTTGATCGCCGCCCTGGTGGTCGCCTTCTGTGGGCTGACGCTCGGCCTGGTCGAGCTCTGGCGCCACAGCGCGAGCATCGAGGAGGCGAACCGGCGCATCGCCGACAAGAACCGCGAGGTCGAGGCGGCCCTCGCGGCCCTCGAGGAGCAGCGCGAGGCGACGGCGGCCCGCGGCAGCATCGCCGAGGACGCCCTCGACGCCCTCGCCCACGAGGTGCGGGTGCAGCTGATCGATGAAGGAGGCGACGCGCGCTCGCACCGGGTCGCCCGCGCGGTGCTCGACACCGCCCTGCGCGGCTGGCAACGCCTGCGCGACTCCCACCAGGGCGCAGACCAGGCCTCCCTCGGGGCCGCCCGGGCGCGGATGCAGGTCGCCGAGCTCGCCCGCACCGTCGACGGCGACCTCGTGCGGGCGCGGGCCGAGCTCGACAGCGCGGTGCTGATCCTGCGCGCCCTCGACCCCGCCGAGCGCGACACCCGGGTCGCCCTCGCCGAGGCGCTGACCCAGCGCTCCCAGGTCGACGCCCTGTACCAGTCGGCGCTCGAGCCGCTGCGGAGCGCGCTCGCCAGCGCCCGGGAGGCCGAGACCCTGGCCCGGGGGCTGGTCGCCGACGGCGAGGTCGAGGCGCGCGGGACGCTGGCGGCGGCGCTGGACGCCCGGGGCGATGCGCTGGTCGCGCTCGGCGCCGCGGTCCCCACCTGGGAAGAAGACTCCGAGGCGGCCTACGAGGAGTCGCTCGGGCTGCGGCGCGCCCTGCTCGCCGAGCACCCCGAGGACGAGGCGGCGCTGCGGGCGCTGAGCGAGTCGCTGCTGCGCGTCGCGATCCAGCTCGACACGCGCGGGGAGTCGTCCAGGGCCGAAGAGCTGCTCGCGGAGATGGTCGCGACGGAGTCCGCCGCCCTCGAGCGCGACCCGACCAACACCCGCACCCGGCGCCGGACCAGCGTCGCCCTGCTCGAGCTGGGCCGGACCGTGCAGGCGCAGGGCCGGGTCGAGGATGCGAGCGAGCTGTTCCGCCAGAGCGTCGTGCTGCGCCGCGCCCTGTTCCACCAGTACCCGGAGAGCCGCCGCCGCCAGCAGGACCTCGACGCCGCCCTGCGCGCCTATGGCGAGCACCTCTGGGGCCAGGGTCTGCGGAAGAGCGCGCTGCCGATCTACCAGGAGCTGCTCGCCCTGCGCGAGCGGCTGACCCCGCTCCGCGACGCGGACGAGAACCGCGCGGCCCTGATCCCCGCCCTGCGCTGGCTCGCCCGGCTCGAGGCCAGCGTCGGCGAGGTCGAGGCGGCGCACGAGCACTACCGGGAGATGCTGTCGCTGCTCCGCGACGGGCGCGGTCCCGACGCCGAGCGCGCCCTCGGCATGGGCCTCGCCGAGGCGGGCAAGCTCGAGGAGATCCGCGAGGACCTGCTCGCCGCCGAGCAGCGCTACGTCGAGGCGGAAGAGCTGCTGCTCCGCGTCCTCGCGCGCGACCCGGAGGACGAGCAGGCGGCGCGCTTCCTGCCCCTGGTCCGCACCTGGCTCGCCGACGTCGGCCGCGGCGGCCTCGCGCGCAAGTCGCGCCTCTACGCCCAGGCCTACGCCGACTGCCTGGCGCGCTACGAGGCGGACAGGGACGACGACGACGCCCTCTGGGACCTGACCCAGGCCGCCCGCCAGCTCGCCTGGGTGCGGCTGAACGAGGGGCGTCCGGAGGAATCCCTCGAGCTCGCCCGGGCGGCGGTCCGCGGCGTGCGCGAGCTCGGCAGGCGGGCCGGCGGCCCGGACCAGACCAACGCGAGCGAGCTGGTCTACGCCCTGCAGCTCGAGGCGGACGCCCTGCAGGCCCTCGGCGACCTCGACGGCAGCCTCGACCCGCTGCACGAGGCCCTCGACCTCGCGATCCTCGAAGCCGAGGCGATGCCGGATGACCCGTACGCCCAGCGCACGGTGCTCCCGGTGCTCAGCCGGCTCGGGCTGCTGTCGCGCAAGCTCCAGCGCTGGGAGGACACGGTGACGTACGACGCGGAGCAGCTGCGCCGGGCCCGGGCGATCGCCCGCCGCTTCCCTGACCGCGAGGCCCGGCGGGCGGTCGCCCGCGCCCTGGGCAACCTCGCGACCACCGAGCTGGCCCGCGGCCGCCTCGCCGACGCGCGGACCGCGCTCGACGAGGCGCGGGAGATCCTCGACGAGCTGCTCGACACCGCGCCGAGCGACCTCGGCCTGCTCGAAGACCGCGCCTTCCTGCTGCGGAACCTCGGCAGCTGGCACGTCGCGGACGGCACCCCGGCCCAGGCCCTCGACCTGCTCGCCGAGTCCGACAGCCTGTTCGCGCGCCTCCTCGACGCCTCGCCGTCGGACACCAGCCTGCTCCTCGACCGCCTCAACGTGCTCGAAGAGTGGGACGCCGGGCTGGTCACGGCCGGCAACATGACCGCGTCGAAGCGGGTCGCCATGCGCGCCCTCCACGTCGCCCTCGAGCTCGCCCGGGTCGACTCCTCCGAGCCCGCCCAGTGCGCGCCGGGCATCTCCCACATGGCGGTAGCCGCGGCCTGCGAGCGGCTCGGCGACCTCGACGGGGCGATCGAGCACGCCGCGGCCGCCCTGCGCTTCCACCAGGCCGTGCCCCACGACTCCGAGCGGGTGCGCGGGGGCCTCGAGCTCATCCGCGCCGAGCTGGCCCGGCTGCGGGCGCTGCGGGAGCCTTCCCGCGACTGACGCGCCCGGATTGGCGCGCGCCCCCAGCGCGGCGCTTCCGCCCCCCGGGCCCGTCCGCGAAGGTCGGTCTGCGCACGCCGGCGATCTGCGTTAGACTTCCGGGATTCCCGACCGCAACCAGAGTCGATCCTCTCGCGGGATCCGAGGGCGCTATCTTGGCAGATGAGGAATGGGAAGCGACCCGCAGGGTGCGCTTCAACCAGTCGATCAGCATCAGCTCCGGCAAGAAGCTGAAGTTCAAGTACAAGCCCCTGACCGTCCCGATCACGAACCCCTACCAGCTGCCGATCGAGATCGAGCTGCTGCCAGGAAACACGGCCGCGGGCCTCGCCTCCGAGGTCACCCTGGCGGCGAGTGACGGCACCTACAAGAAGAGCCAGCAGGTCAGCACGGGCAAGGAGGTCCAGCCCGGGCTGCGCACCCTCGTGTTCAACGGTGTGCGCAGCGGCCGGCGCTACACCTGCACGGTCCAGCCTCCGGACGGCGCCCCCGCCTACTTCATCTTCAAGGACCGGGTGCTCCAGACCAGCGGAGGAGCGCAGGCATGAAGGCCCCCCGCGCGGTAGTCGCCCGGCTGTGCTACGCCGGCGACGAGAGCCAGTCGTTGAAGAACAAGCACGTCTACATCAACCTCGGGCTCGAGGCCGAGGTCGACCTGATCTCCGCCCGCACCGACGCCCAGGGCTACCTGTGCACCTTCGCCCGGCCCGGCGCGCCCCTCGCGCCCTTGTGGCTCGACCGCGACGCCGAGAGTCCGTACCTGCTCTACGTGTGCGACGAGCCGCTGCCGCCGGACGCGGCCCTGAGCAAGGAGCAGTGCCGGCCCGTGCGGCTGCAGACCTGGCCCCGGGAGGGCGGCGGCAGCGAGCACATCCTCGCCGTGCAGCGCATCAAGCTGCGTTTCGCCATCGACGTCGGGCAGAAGACGACCGAGGCGGTAACCGAGTGGCTGTTCAACAACCGCATGCTGGTCTCGGTCGACGGCCAGCCGACCCGCGCCGCCGCCGAGGCCGATGACGACGGGGACGGCGACGTCGTCGTCACCGTCAAGCTCAGCCCCGGCACCCACGAGCTGGTGATCGCGAGCGAGCCCTTGAACACCGGCGAGACCGGCAGTCCGATCGTCTACCTTTCCGAAGAGCTGACCGTCGAAGCCGTCGCCTGACGCACACCCAGGAGGCCCACCATGGGGCTGCTCAACGTCTCCGTCCGGCCCGGTGATTTCAGTCGGCCGACGACCGTCGACCTGCGCATGGACCGCACCGTGCACGTCGCGAGCTTCGGCCAGCAGTTCGACCTGCCCGTCACCGGTACGGCCGGCATCTCGATCCTGTTCAAGCCGCACATCGACACGATCCGCATCTTCGGGCTCCCGGTGATCAAGCCCGGCGCCCTGCCACAGATCCGGCTGTCGGCGACGCCGCGCGCCGACTTCCGGCTGCGCGACGCGACCGTCTCGGAGCGTCTGTTCGAGCGCCTCGACCCGAACCGGGCGGCGGCCCAGTTCGACACGGTCAAGGAGCTCGCCCGCAAGCAGTACGAGCAGGATCTCCTGAACCTGCCGGTCGAGATCGTCAACGGCATCCCCTTCCACACCTTCCCGCTCTGGCACATCCTCCTGCCGCCGCTGAAGGACCTGGTCAAGAACATCCTCAAGGGCCTCGCGCGCACCGCGGTCGACATCCTGACCGGGCTGTTCCGCAGCAAGCTGCTGCAGACCATCGGCGGCATCTTCCACGACATCGTCAGCTTCGCCCAGCGCCAGCTCGCCACCCTCGGCGCCGGCCTGCAGCGTGCCGCGGCCCTGCTCGCCTCGCGCGGCAAGCCGTGGCACGAGGTGCTCGCCGAGATCGGGAAGACGCTGGTCGATACGGTGATCAAGACCGGTCGCTCGCTGCTGAAGGAGGGCGTCTGGCTGCTCGAGACCACCTTCCACAAGGGTCGCCAGCTGCTGGTCGAGACGACGACGAAGCTGGTCCACGCGGTCGCGAAGAAGTGGGAGCAGGCCAAGGCCGAGGTCGAGAAGCTCATCACCCATGTGGTCAAGCTGTTCGGCCCGGCCCTCGAGCAGCTCAAGGACTTCTTCACCCGCCTGCTGCTCGGCTTCGCCCAGGCCGTCGGCAACACGATCAAGGGGCTCGCCCACGTCTTCGTCGACCTGGTCAAGTGGGGCTTCAAGGCCCTGGGCCAGGCCTGGGAAAAGCTCGCCGGGGCGGTCGGCTCGCTGCTGACCACGATCAAGGACGAGCTCGGGGTCTTCCTCGAGCCCTTCTTCAAGGTCTTCCAGTTCGCCAAGGAGCAGTTCGTCAAGTTCCTGAAGTTCCTCGGCTCGGAGGAGCTCAAGAAGCGCATCTGCGTGTGGATGAAGGAGAACTGGGAGAAGATCAAGGCGGCCTTCCCCGGCATCCCCCAGGAGATCTACGCGATCATCGAGTTCATCGCGATGCTCGCGGGCAAGCTCGGCACCCTGCTGCAGGCCAACCTCAAGCTGATCGCCGGGCTGGTCGAGTGGATCGCGGCCCTGCCGGCCTTCACCAGCCAGGCCGCCGAGCTCGCGCAGCTCTCGACCAGCGGCACCACCCTGATGGAGAGCGCCGGCACCAACCTGTACAAGGCCCTGGCGAGCTTCGCGGAGAAGTCCGGCAAGACCATCGCCGAGGTCGCCAAGGAGCTCTTCAACGAGAAGAACCCGATCATCCAGCTGCTCAAGCGCATC
>JAUIEM010000469.1 GCA_030428695.1 bacterium | reverse complement strand
ACGAGATTGGCGATGTCGTGCGGTGTCCCGATCCTATGTGCATCACCAACCACGAGACGGTGTCCTGCCGCTTCACGGTCGTCAACCGCGAGCCCCTGACGCTCTCGTGCCATTACTGCGAGCTCGAATTCTACGACAAGCTGATCGCTTTCAAGGAGTGACAGGCCCATGGCCCGCCGCATTATCGAAGAACCCTCCCGCACGCTGGCGGAGTTCCGCCTGCTGACCGGCTTGACCGGTGTCGAGAGCCTGCCCGCGAACGTGTCGCTGCACACCCGCCTGGTCAAGGGCGAGCCGCGGAACGGCTTCGCGACCCTGAACATCCCGATCCTGGCCGCCGCGATGCAGTCGGTCTCCGGGCCGCGCCTCGCGATCGAGCTCGCCAAGCACGGGGGCATGGCCTTCGTCTACTGCAGCCAGGCGATCGACAAGCAGGCGGCCATGGTCGCGAAGATCAAGCGGCACAAGGCCGGCTTCGTCGATCCGGTGTGCGTGACCCCGGCCATGACGATCGACGAGGTCGTCGAGATCTCCGAGCGCGAGGGCTACTCGACCTTCCCGGTGGTCGACGCCGAGCGGCACCTGCTCGGCATCCTGACCAAGAACGACTACGACCGGGTGCGGCACGCCGGCATGAAGGTCACCGAGCGGATGGTGCCGCGCGAGCAGCTCGACGTCGGGGTGCAGGTCAGCCTCAAGGAGGCGAACCAGATCCTGATCGACAGCCACCGCGGGGTGCTGCCGATCGTCGACGAGGACAACCTGCTGCAGCACCTCGTCTTCCGCACCGACGTCCGCAACCACGAGAACTTCCCCGAAGAGCTGCTCGACGAGCGCAAGCGCATGCGCGCCGCCGCCGCCCTGAACACCCGCGACTACACCGAGCGCGCCCCGGCGCTGGTCGAGGCGGGGGCGGACCTGCTGCTGTTCGACTCCTCCGACGGCTTCAGCACCTTCCAGGCCGACGGCCTGCGCTGGCTGGCGGAGCACTACCCGGGGCTGCCGGTGATCGGCGGCAACGTGATCTCGGCGGCCGGCTTCCGCTTCCTCGCCGAGAAGGGCGCCTGGGCGGTCAAGGTCGGCATGGGCGGCGGCTCGATCTGCATCACCCAGGAGCAGAAGGGCGCCGGCCGCGGCCTGGCGACCGCCGTCGCCGAGTGCGCCCAGGCGCGCGACGCCTGGGTCGAGGAGACCGGGCAGTACGTGCCGGTGATCGCCGACGGCGGCATCGTCCACGCCAAGGACATCGCGATCGCCCTCGCCCTCGGCGCGGACGCCGTGATGATGGGCCGCTACTTCGCGCGCTTCGAGGAGAGCCCGACCCCGAAGGTCACCTTCGGCGACCGCATCATGAAGCCGTACTGGGGCGAGGGCTCGCAGCGCGCCCGGGAGTGGATGGAGCGCCGCTACCAGCAGGCCGGCTTCGCCGAGGGCGTCGAGGGCATGGTCGAGTACGTCGGCTACCTCAAGGACACCCTGCCGCGGACCCTGGCGAAGATCCGCTCGGCGATGAGCAGCGCCGGCTGCAAGGACATCCGCACCTTCCACAGAGAGGCGGTGCTCGAGCTGGTCTCGGCGCTGTCGATCCGCGAGGGCAAGGTGCACGACATCTACCTGCCCGAGAGCGGCATGCAACGCGGCAGCTACCACGAGCAGAAGTGGGGCTAGCCGCCTACCGGCACACGTTCGCGATCGGCGGCGGCAGGCTCTTCCGCAGCGCCTCGCTCGGCGCGTAGCCCGCGCGGAAGTAGACCCAGTGCAGCGTCCGCTCCGCGAAGCCGAGCTTCGCCATCGAGCGGTCGAGCCGCTCGAGCGCCTTCCTGCGCAGCGCGTCGGAGAGTCCCTCCGGATGGTGACGCGCCCGGTCGAGGTCGATGACCCGGACCGTGTCGGCACACACCAGCAGGTTGCGCAGGTTGAGGTCGCGGTGCTCGAAGCCGGCGTCGTGCAGCTTCGCGACCGCGCGCCCCGCCGCTTCGAGCCGGGCCTGGGTGGCCCCGTTCACGGACGGGCTCTGCGGCTGCGGCTGTAGCGGGTCCGCCCGCAACGACTCGGCGAAGTCGAGGCTGCCCTCGAGGAAGACCGTCGCGAGGTAGTGCCGCCAGACCAGCCCGCGGCGCACCGACACCGCCGCGACCGGCGTCAGCGTCGGGACGCCGTGCTTCCCGGCCAGGTGCAGCATGTCGAGCTCGTGCAGCGCCCGCTCGCCGTCGAGGTAGCGATCGCCGAGCAGCGGCCCGAAGAGGCCGCCGCGCTGGTAGTGGCGGACGCCGAGCAGCGTGCCCTGACGGCCCGGGAAGACGAAGAAGCGCCCGCGGCCCCCGACGGGCGGGCCGGGGCAGTCGGGAGGACGGCGTGCCAGGCCGGCGGCGATGAAGGCCTCGGGGTCGTGCAGGGCGTCGCCGTCGACATGCTCCGGATCGTAGGCGAAGCGCAAGCCCGGAAGCCGCTCGCGCAGGAACTTCACTTCTTGCCGCCGGTGCGGCTGGCGGCGATCTGGTTGAGCAGGCGCAGGAGGGCGAGGCGGGCGCGCGCCATCCGCATGCAGAAGCGCACGAGGAAGAACATCACCGGCCCGACGAACAGCGCCCCGCCGGCGACCGTGTCCATGCCGAGCAGCTCCCCGAGGGCGATGCCGGCCCAGATCAGGAAGTAGGCCAGGGCGAGGGAGAGGATCAGGAAGAGGACGCTCTCGACGAAGGACGCCGCGCGCTCCCGCGCCATGCGCTGCTTGTTGAGCTCGAGCAACTGCTGGACTTTCTCGTCGGACACGGGAGCTCCTTCCTCGCGGGAGATGCGGCGCGGGGCCGGCCTGGCTCTTCTACCACACCGTCGCCAGAGGGTCCAGGGCTCCGCCCCCGCCGGAGCGTGAAGGTGGGCGCGGTCCGGTCAGCGATCTTCACACAGTGTCGCAATTTGCGTTTCGCTTGTGATTCAACACGTAAGTGGGCTGCACGGTCGGCTCGCCAGGCCGCGTCCGGCGGTTCCTGCCGCGATGCGTCAAAGGCTGGTATGCGATGTGCAGGAGGAGGGACGACGAGAACCAGAGAATCCGGCCCGGAGCACTCCGGCCCCAGCCATCAGAACCACTCGAGGAGACGACATGATCGCCCTCCAACGTTTCATCCTGCTCTGTTTCCTGAGCGCCTCGCTGCTCGCGCAGTCCCCGGACATGGGCCAGCTCTTCCCGCTGCACAGCGGCGACAGCTGGACCTACGCGACCACCCACAGCGCCGGCATGCGCGGAACCCACACCGTCGAGGTCGTCGACAAGCTGTACAGCTCCTGGTACCAGGTCGAGGGCCTGCCCTTCGGCGACGGCTACCCGCGCTGGTACGCCCGCTCGAGCACCGTGCTCTACCAGTGGCGCGGCTACTACGCGCCGATGGTCGACCTCGACGTGCCCGTCGGGACGCCCGAGCCCCTGTCCGCGCTCGCCGCCGACCTGCGCAACGCCTCGGTCACCCTCGAGGACGACGACGCGGTCATCAGCGTGCCCGCCGGGACCTGGAGCGGTTGCCACGTCTACTCCGTGCAGACCTCGACCGGCGAGGGCCTGAGCTCGTTCACCCTGGCTCCGGGCGCCGGCCTGATCGCCTACACCGTCGGCGACGCCCAGGGCGAGACCGACCACGCGCTGAAGGCCGCGACGATCGACGGCGCGGTCTACCCGAAGGTGCGCGGCGCCTCGCTCGCGCTGACCACCGATCGCCTGAGCTATGCGGCCGACGCGACCGGCACCGTCTCGATGCGCGTCCGCTTCGAGGTCGGCACCCTCGGTGATCCCCTGACGCTGCACTTCACCAGCGGTCAGCGCTACGACATCAGCGTCGCCGCCGCGAGCAACCCGTTCAACACGCTCTGGACCTGGAGCGCGAACAAGATGTTCATCATGGCGACCGCCAGCCTGCAGGTCGTCCCCGGCGCCCCGCAGGTCTTCGAGACCTCCTTCGACGTCCCGGGCCTCAGCGCCGGCAAGTACATCCTGCGCATGCAGCTGGTCGGCAGCGATCCCTTCGCCACCGAGGTGCCCTTCACCGTCACCGGCGGCGCGACCAGCGCCTGGCCGGCGCCCTCGCCGGCCGGCAGCTTCCTCAGCTTCGCCGATCCCGACCCCGCCAACGGCTGGAACGTCGGCGATGAGCACTACGTCTGGAACCCCCTCGCGACGATCGACCAGGGCGTGCTGAGCAAGGCGAACGGCGCCTTCTCGGCGACCGGCCTGCCGTCGATGCCCGCCCGCCAGGAGGCCCTGCTCAAGCAGGCGATCGTCGACATCTGGGACCTCGCGCTGGTCTGGCGCTACGACGACGGCAGCTCCGGCCCCGAGGGCACGTTGAGCCTCGGCAGCGCGGGCAACGCCGGCTATTTCGAGATCGGCACCCACACCCGCGCCCAGGACGGCCTCGACTACAACGTCGTGCGCTGGGAAGACATCGACGACAACCGCTACACCCTCTACTACCTGCCGAGCGGCAGCGGCTACGCCCTGAAGGCGCGTCAGTACGACAACTGATCGAGCCGACCGCCCGGTCCGAGGCGTCGGTGTCGGAATCGGAATCGGATTCGGATTCGGCATGTAGGGGAGGGGTTCACCCCCTCCCGTCGTCATTGGGGGACCGACCTCCTCGCGGGTCGGTGCGCACCGGATCAGCCCCGCCGCGCGAGCACCAGGGTCGACGGCCCCGGCGTCTTGTGGAAGACCGGCTCCTCGAAGCCCGCCTCGCGCAGCCAGGCGGCGTATTCGCGGCGGCTCCAGGCGTTGCCCTCGGGGGTGTGCAGCAGCATGTTCGAGGCGAAGAACAGCGCGAAGGGGGGGGCGCGGCGGTCGTCGTCGACGATGAAGTCGCTGATCAGCAGCTGGCCTCCGCTCCCCAGCGCCGCATGGATGCGGCCGAAGATCTCGATGTTCGAGGCGGGGCTCTCCTGGTGGGCGATGTTGCTGTACACGACCAGGGCGTAGGGCCCGCCGAAGTCGGTGCGGTGGAAGTCGCCGTCCAGGCAGGAGAAGCGGTCGCCGACCCCGAGCCGCCCGACGAAGTCGCGCGCGACCGCGTTGACGTTCGCCCAGTCGAGCTGGGTCGCCCGGGCCTGCGGGCAGGCGCGCAGGAGCTCGGCGGAGAAGATCCCCGAGCCGCCGCCGATGTCGAGGATCTCCGGCGCCGCGTGGGCGGCGAGATCGACCAGCGTGGCGGCCTGCCGGGCGACCGGGGCGGCGAGCGGGGCGATCGCGGTGACCAGCCGCTCCCAGAAGCTGTTCTCGGGAGTGTCGACGGGCTCCGCCGGTTGGCCGGAGCGGACGCTGGCGGAATAGGACGCCCAGGTCGCCGCCATCCCGGTGTGGCAGCGGATGAACTCCCCGAGGTAGCGCGGATCCTTCCGCACCAGGAAGGCCTGTGCGACGGCGGCGTTCCGGTACGCCTCGCCCTCCCGCTCGACCAGGCCGAGGGCGCACAGGCCATCGAGCAGGGCGCGGGTGCCGCGTGGCGACAGGCCGACGGCCTCGGCGAGAGCGTCCGGGGCGCGTGCGCTGTCGGCGAGGGCGTCGAACAGGCCGTGCTCGACGGCGGCGTCGAGCATCCGGGACTTCCAGTGGCCGAGGGCGATATCGACGAGCGGGCCGGGGTCGGGCATCGGGGGATCCTCCGCAGGGGTCCCCGAGCATAGCACGGGGACGCGCCGTGTGGACAGCGTCCGCGCGACCTGGGAGAATCGAGCGCACAGGAGGACGATCCGCAATGAAGCTCGAAGAGGCGATGCGAGAGCTCGAGGCCCTCGGCGACGAGAAGGTCCGCAACAGGAACGTCCGCAACGGCGCGAGCGGCCCGCAGTTCGGCGTCAAGTCCGGCGACGTCCGCAAGCTCGCGAAGAAGTGCAAGACCGACCACGCCCTGGCGCTGCAGCTCTGGGAGACCGGGAACCTCGACGCCCGGATGCTCGCGATCCTCGTCGCCAAGGTGAAGAGCTTCGGAGAGGACGAGCTCGACCGCCTGGTGCGGACGCTGACCACGGCCCAGGTCGCCGTCTGGTTCAACTCCTACATCGTCAAGAAGCATCCGGCCAAGGAGAGTCTGCGCCAGCGCTGGATGACCGCGACCGACCCCTGGGCCGCCCGCGCGGGCTGGTTCCTGACCGCCGAGCGGGTCGCGAAGAAGCCCGAGGGGCTCGATCTGGTCGCGCTCCTCGACCGCATCGAGGAGGAGCTGCCGGAAGCTGCGCCGGCGGCCCAGTGGACGATGAACAGCTGCCTCGTCGAGATCGGCATCCACCACCCTGAGCACCGCGCCCGGGCGATCGCGATCGGCGAACGCCACGGCGTGTACCGCGACTATCCCACCAGCAAGGGCTGCACCTCGCCCTTCGCCCCGATCTGGATCGAGGCGATGGTCGCGCGGCAGCGCTGAGCCCGTCTGATCCCGGTGCATCAGCCGGGCTGAGAAGCGCGCACGAAACCGGCGCGCCATCGGCTATACAGGAAAACAGCTCTGCGCGTGTTCGCGGAAGGGAATACCGATGGCCCGCATCCTGGCGTCCTTCACCAGCTTCGTTCTGACCTGCGCCCTGCTCGGCTGTGGCGGTGGAGGAAGTGGGGGCGATGCCTCGACGACCGGCTCGACGGCGGGGGCGTCCGCGACCCCGCCCGCCAGCAACACCGCCCCGGCGACGCCGACGACGCCCACGGTCGCGGTGCCGGCCGGCGCATCTGCCCTCGACACCGACCAGGACGGCGTGCCCGACGTGCTCGACAACGCTCCCCTGGTGCCCAACCCGG
>JAUIEM010000468.1 GCA_030428695.1 bacterium | reverse complement strand
CGCGGTGTTCCGCCCCGACAGCGAGGTCCGCAGACGGCAGGCGGACGATGGCGGAACAGAACCTGATCTGGATCTACGGCGAGTCCCTCCGGCCGGAGATGTTGTCGGCCGGCGACGACGCGCTCGCCGCGCTGTTGCGCCCAGGGACGCTGTTCAGCGAGGTGCGCTCCGCCGCTCCGTTCACGCGCGGCGCCCTGCACGCCGCGCTGACCGGCCACTATCCCTCGGTCAACGGCATCAGCGCCGAGCGCACGCCGAACAGCGCGCGCAGCGAGCGCTGCCCGACCCTGACCCAGGCGCTGGCCGCGCGCGGCTACCACACCATCGGCTACTCCCCCGGGGTCGCGGGACACACCGTGCCGCAGGCCGGCTTCCACCTGCTGACCTCGAACCTCGAGCGCTTCTGGTCGGTGTTCGAGCGCCGGCGCGAGCCGTACTTCGCCTTCTTCCACGTCGCCGGGCTGTGGTCCTACCTGCAGGGGGTCGCCCAGGAGCGCGGGCGCTTCGCCAACGCCGACGAGAGCGCCGCCCTGTTCCTCGGCTGGGGGCTCGACGAGCTCGACGAGGTGTGCGGGAGGCTGTGGGTCGACGACGAAGAGCAGCTGCGGGTGCTCAGCTCGGACAACTGCTTCCCCTACCCCGACGAGTCGGCGCCGGCGACCTTCCTCTCCGAGGGCAGCCTGCGCACGGTCTGCCACATCAGCGGCGCGGGCGTCCCCGAGGGCGAGCACGTCGCGAGCGCCGTGCGCAGCATCGACATCGCGTCGAGCCTGGTCGAGCTGCTGGTGCTGCCGCCGATGGGGCGCGGAATCAGCCTGTTTCCGCTGGTCCCCGAGCGCGGCGACCTGCCCTCCTGCGCCGAGCTGGGCAGGGCCTCCGGGGACAGCCCCTCACCGCTCGCGTCGAACGTCTGGGTCGCGCGTCAGGGGCCGTGGAAATACGGCTACCACAGCCGCTACGGAGAGGCTCTCGTGCACCTCGGGAAGGCGCCTTTGGAGCGGCGGAATTTCCTCGACGCCGCCGGCGAATTCCGCGATAGTGCGGTGCGCGACGTCGCCGATGTCCTCAAAGGCTACCTCGAGGAACAACTCTTCGGGGGCATCCCCCTCGAAGTCCGCGCCCAGCAGGTCGAGGCCCTGCACCGCACGTCGCTCGCGGGCAAGCTGCGCCTGCAGGAGGCGGAGAGCTAGCCGCCCGCGCCGGGGGGAGTCCGAATTGCCCATCTCCAAGAGGGAGTTGCGTTTCGCGCGGATCGCGGTCAAGAACCGGCTCGTGTCGGAGACGGACATCAAGTCCTGCATAAAGCTCGCGATCAAGCGGCAGAAGCGGGGCCAGGACAAGCCGCTCTCCGAGATCCTCGTCGAGCAGAAGCTGCTCTCCCCCCGCGACGTCAAGAGCATCGTCAACGCCCAGGCCTTCAAGGAGCAGCGGGTCTGGGACAAGCTGTACGGCCGCATCGCGATCAAGAACCGCTTCGCGACCCTGCGCCAGGTCGACGAGTGTCTCGCGATCCAGAAGAAGCGCTACCTGTCCGGGAAGGACTTCCCGCGGCTCGCTGAGCTGCTCCTGCACAAGGGCTACCTGACGCGCAGCGAGAACCGGGCGATCCGCACCGCCCTCGCCGAGCAGAACATCGAGGACCACTTCCCCTCCGCCGAAGACCTCTACGAGCGCCTGTTCGGCGGACGCGGCCCGGCGAAGAAGAAGCCCAAGCCGCCCCCGGGCTCGAAAGCGCGGCGCTCGCGCAGCTCGTCGCGCCGGGCAGCGGCCGCCCGCCCGCGGCCGGCGGCCGAGGAGGTCGTCGAGGCCGCGGAGGTCGTCGAGGCCGAGGAGGTCGTCGAGGGCCGCGCCCGGGAGGGCTTCCTGCCGGCTCCGCCCGAGCTCGACGACCCTTCGGAGCTCGGCTTCTATCCGGCGATCGAGTCCGCGGCGGGCGACGACGACAGCGAAGCCTCCGAGAGCGGCGACCCCCTGCCCGACCTGGACGAGCTCGCCGAGGGCCTGCGAAGACCGCGGGCGCGCCCCGCCTCCGAAGCGAAGAGCGAGCCGCTCCCGCCGCTGGACGAGCTCGCGGACGAGCTCAACGAAGAGACCGGCGAGCACGCGATCATCGCCGACGAGTCCGGCCGCCAACCCCTGCCCTCCCTGCGCGATCTGAAACGGGGCCTGGGGGACGAAGTCTCCGAGGACGAGGGCGAGGAAGAGGACGAAGAGGAAGACGAGGCCGAAGACGACGAAGAGGACGCGCTGGAGGAGGCCGGGGACGACGAAGAGACCGTCCGCTCGGTCGACCATCGCTCCCAGAAGACGGTCTCGCTGCCCGCCGAGGAAGAGGAGTGGGACGGCGAGGAGACGGTGCTCGACGGCGACTGGGACGGCGAAGAGACCTCCCTCGACGGCTTCGCGGCGCTCGCCGACGTCGACATGAACGACCTCGCGAAGCGCTTCGACGAGGCGATCGCGCGCCGCGAGAGAGCCGAGGGCCCGACGCGGCTCGGGCTGCCTCCGATCGATCCGCAAGAGCTGCCGCCGCCGGTCCCGGCCGCGAACGTGTTCTCGGACGAGAGCGACTTCAGCATCGGCCCGGGAACCGACCTCGCCGCCCTCGGCATCATGCCCGCCCCCGACAGCGACGCCCGCACCCTCGACGCCCAGGAAGAAGAGGAGCTCGAGGAGGTCTACGAGCTCCTCTTCGACGGCGACGATCCGCCGCTCCCCGAGGTGGTCGACACCGGCGCCCCGACGACCGTCGAGGCCGGCGCCAGCAATGAGGATGAGACCTGGCGCGGTCCGGCCAGCGACGACACCTGGGGCCAGGCCCACGTGCTCTGCCCCCGCTGCGAGGTCCCTTTCCAGCCGAGCGACGCCGTCTGCGAGTACTGCGGCTACATCGTCCGCGGCGGCGCCGACCTGACCGAGACCCTGCCCCCCGAGTCGCGCTCCGAAGACCTGGTCGACACGCGCCGCGAGGTCGACACCCGGAGCGTCGAGGAGGGGCGCTTCGACGAGCTCGGGCTGATCGCCGAGGAGGGGCCGGTCCAGGTCCTGCGCCTCGAAGACCGGTGGCTCGGCGGTCCCTGCCTGGCGGTGCGGGTGATCGGCAGCTTCACCTCCCGCGTGATCGACAACTTCCGCGCCCTGAACCATCGGGCGCGGCTGGCGGGCGACATCCTGTTCCTCGAGCTGCTCGAGGTCGTCGTCCAGCGCGACGCCCTGCTCGCGCTCTACGAGCATTGCGATGGCGGGCAGCTCAGCCAGAAGCTCGAGCGCGACGGGGCGATCGGCGAAGACGACGCGAGCGCGATCCTGCGCATGCTCGCCCGCGGGTACGCCGCCCTGCACCGCAGCGACGTGCTCGCCGGCGAGCCGAGCCCGCAGACCAGCTTCTACACGCGCGGCAACGCCGTCCGCCTGCTCGGCCTCGGGATGAGCCAGCTGCTGCCCGAGATCGATGAGACGACGCTGCCGGGAGCCGAGCTGCACCTCGCCCCCGAGCGTTCCGGTGGGGCGCCGACCAAGGCGAGCGACGTGTACGCGCTCGGCTCGTTCTTTTCGACCCTGCTCGACCGGCCCGACCGGCCCGAGGTCGTCGCCCTCCTCGACAAGACCCTCGCCCCCGACCCGGACAAACGCTTCGCGAACGCCGAGGTGATGGACAACTTCCTCAAACGCATCCTCCCCGGCCCCCATGTCTGCTCGCGGCGCTTCGAGCACTGCGGCTCGTGCTGGAACCAGCTCGCGAGCACCGACGCCGAGCACTGCGAGAGCTGCGGCGCGACCCTCGAGGTGCCCTGCCTCGCCTGCGCCCGGAAGGTGCGGCGCGGCTCGGCGCTGTGCCACCACTGCGACGCCGACCTGATCGCGCTGCGCAACGACTACCGCGCCAAGGTCGTCGCGGCCTACCGCGAGGCGGGGATGCTGCTCGCCAGAGACGATCACGGCGGCGCGCGCAAGACGCTGCTCGCCCTGTCGCTGCCCGAGCACCCCGACTTCGCGACCCTGTCCGAGCAGATCGCGATGGCGGTCGGCAGCTGGGGGTAGCCCTCAGCCCGTCTGATTCACCGGGATTCCTGCTGCGGACCCGGATGCCGCAGATGTCGGGCGCTTCGACCCTTCTGCGCTGCTCACCTATGGCGCTGAGGTCAATACTCGACCGGCGCGAGGTCGTCGTAGATCAGGCCGCCGCTCGCCACCAGATGCTCGAGCCAGGGCAGGAAACCCGTCGCGTAGCGCTCGAAGGCGGTCGGCGGCTGCCGGCCGACCAGGCAGGAGCGGTAGACCTCCGGCGCGCCCTCCACGGGGAACGCGAAGTCCGCCTGGGTCGGGCCGTCGGTCTGGTGGTAGACGGTCGCGAACAGACAATAGCCGGGGGCGAGGTTGTCGCGTCGGTGCGCGATCGCGTGGGTCGTCGCGCTGCCCCCGAGGCCGAAGATGTCGACGCTGAGGCCGAGCGCCTTGCGCCGGACGTAGGCCCCCCCGTAGCGACGCAGGAAGGCGAGGTAGGCCTCGTCGCGCGCGAGGGCCGGAAAAGCGCCGAGCAGCCGCTCGAGCTCGTGCGCCTCGACGGCGCGCGGCGCGAGCGGGGAGTCCGCGAGGGCGGCAAGACGTGCGTGCAGGCTCTCGAGCTCGGCCATCTTCAGCCCTCGTGCTCGTCGCGTCTGTTCCACCTGTCCCGATGCGGCGCGACCTGCTCGACGAGCGCGCGAGCGGTCTCCAACAGCTCCCTGCCCTCGGCGAGGGGCGCGGTCAGGCGCCGCAGCGTCCCCTCGATCGTGCCGGCGGGGAGCGCGGCCACGGCCGCCTCCAGCTCGAGGACGGCAGCCTCCAGGTCGGCGAGGGCCACCCCCATCGCCTCCTCCGCGGCGAAGCCGGCGGCGGCGTTCCTCTGCGCCGAGCCGAGCATCCCTTCCCGCTTCGGCCCGGCGTCTGCCGGCAGGTGGGCGTAGGTCTTGCTCGCCGATACGAAGGAGCGGACCGCCAGGCTCTGCTGCGCCTTGCACTCGCGGTAGGCCGCGCGCGGCGCGGCGACGAGCGCCTGCGCGCCGGCGACGAGCGCGAGGGCCTCGCGCTGGATCGCGTGATCCGGGGGCTCGGCGGTCTTGCGGCGCTCGAACACGAAGGTCAGGGCCGCCCCCTCCGCGCTCCCCGCCGAACCGGCCTCGCCTGTCATGCGGTGCTCGTAGCCGGGGAACTGCTGGGGGTCCCAGTTGTAGATCGGCCGCTCCGCCTCGCTGACGGCGACGAGCTCCCAGCCCTGCGCGAGCACCTCCGGGGCCCAGGTCGTGATGTAGATGTCCTTGTCGAAGATGCTGAGCACCACGTGTCCCCCATCCCCGACGACGTCCCCGGCGCTGGCGAAGAAGCGGCGCAGCAGCTCCTGGTCGGCGGCGATGCCGCTGCGGGTGTTCGGGAAGTTGAACACGACCGTGTCGAAGGGGTCGAAACCGTAGCTCCCGAGCTGCTGCGCATCGATCTCGTCGCGCAGCGTCCCGTGCGCCCGGACGACCGCCTCCGTGCCCTCCTCGCCGTTCATCTTCGCCCCGTGCTCGGCGCGCATCACGTCGATCGGAGTGTAGCAGGTCGCGGTCAGATCGACCCCCGCGCACTGGCGCGCGACGCTCGCGGCGAAGGAGAAGTCCTCCTCCCCGAGCAGCAGCACCCGCGAGCCGGCCCGGAAGAAACCCGGCGCGAACGCGGTGCGCTCCTCGGACGGCAGGATCGCCTCGAGCTCCTCCCGGGTCCAGCGCATCACCAGGCCCTCGCCGCGCGCGCGTCCGGGCCGGATCCCACAAGCCCTGCAGGTCGCCGTCACGATCCGCGCGGCGAGCGCGGCGACCGCGGCGCGCGGGGCGGCGGTGTCGATCCGCGCCCGCAGGCGCAGACGCGGGAGGCTGTGTGGAGCGCTGACCTTGCTGTCGAGCAGCCGCAGCGCCTCCTCGACCGCCGCCTCGACGATCGGCTCCACACCGGGCGCGAGCCCTGCCGGCCGCAGCAGGAGGCGCTCGACCGTCGACGCCGTCGCCCCCGCTCCCCCGAGCAGCTTGCGCGCCTCGCGGTCCGCCTCGGCTTCGAGCCCTGGTGCGTCGCCGAGCTTCAACCCACCCCGCCGCCGCGCCGCGAGGCCGTCGAGGGCGCCGCGGCGGTACTGCTGCACGTGGGCGACCTCGTGGCCGAGCAGCTCGAGCCCGGCCGCGCTGTGGGGTCGGAACTCGCCGCGGTCGAAGAAGATGTCCTCGCCGCGGGCGAAGGCCCGCGCTCCCATCGCCCGGGCGGCCTGCACGGCCTTCGGATCGGTGTGGATGCGGACGTCCGCGAGGTCGGCGCCGAAGTGCCCCTCCAGGCGCTCGCGCACCCCTCCGGGCAGCGGTCTGCCGACGCTCGCCCGGGCGAGCCCGGCGGGATCCTCCCGGACCGGCGGCGGCGCGGCCGCGCGGAGGACGCGAGGCAGACGCGGACGCGGGCGTTTCGGCCGGGGCCTGGCCCTCACGACGGGACGGGGGGACGACGTCCGCGCGGGCCGAGCGGTCGGCGCGGAGCTGGAGTCGATGATCAGGCGGCGGATGCGGAGGGTAATGGCAGTTTTCCCCCTGCTGGTACCTCACCCCCAGTATAACGACGTGGTACGCCGGCGCGAAGACGGTAGAAGTCGATCGTCGTCGGCCGGATCCCAAGAAGCGTGGCCCGAAACCTCGCTCGCGAGGCTTGCGGGGGTGGGTGCCTGCCTTCGTCCTCCTCCTCCGAGGTCAACAAAGGCCGCGTCGTCGTCGATCCTCGGCATCCACCCACCCGCGCGGCGCCTC
>JAUIEM010000467.1 GCA_030428695.1 bacterium | reverse complement strand
ATCCAGGCGCAGATCCTCAACCTGATGCGCCAGCTGCAGGAAGACATCGGGATGAGCATCATCCTGATCACCCACAACCTCGGCGTCGTCGCCGAGCTCGCCGACGACGTCGTGGTGATGTACGCCTGGCGGGTGGTCGAGAAGGCGCCGGTCCACGAGCTGTTCGAGCGCCCGAAGCATCCCTACACCAAGGGCCTCTTCAAGGCGCGGCCGCTGATGCACGAGGATGTCGACGAGCTCTACGTCATCCCCGGCTCGGTGCCGAACCCCCTCGCCTGGCCTCCCGGCTGCCGCTTCGCGCCGCGCTGTCCGCACGCGCAGCCGAAGTGCAGGAAGGAGGTGCCGCAGCTCGAGGTCGTCGGCAAGGACCACACCGCCGCCTGTATCCGTATCGGGGAGATCGAGGAATGAGCCTGCTCAGCGTCCAGAATCTCAAGAAGTACTTCCCGATCCGCAAGGGGCTGCTCTCGCGGGTCGTCGCCCAGGTCAAGGCGGTCGACGACGTCAGCTTCGACATCCAGCCGCGCGAGACCCTCGGCCTCGTCGGTGAGTCCGGCTGCGGGAAGACCACCGTCGGCCGCACGATCCTGCGGCTGCTCGATCCGACCGCCGGGCGGGCCCTGTTCAAGGGCAAGGACATCTTCCACATGGGCTCCGGCGAGCTGCGGGCCCTGCGCAAGAACATCCAGATCATCTTCCAGGACCCCTACGCCAGCCTGAACCCGCGCATGACGGTCGGGGCGATCATCGGCGAGGGGCTGCACGTCCACCAGATCTACACGCGCAACGAGCGCAAGAAGAAGATCCAGGAGCTGCTCGACACCTGCGGCCTGAACCCGAACCACATCAACCGCTATCCCCACGAGTTCTCCGGCGGCCAGCGCCAGCGCATCGGCATCGCCCGCGCCCTCGCGCTCAACCCGGACTTCATCGTCTGCGACGAGGCGGTCAGCGCCCTCGACGTGTCGATCCAGGCCCAGGTGATCAACCTGCTCGCCCGGCTGCGCGAAGACTTCGACCTCAGCTACCTGTTCATCGCCCACGACCTCAGCGTCGTCCGCCACATCAGCGACCGGGTGGCGGTGATGTACCTCGGCAAGATCGTCGAGATCGGCGACAAGGTCGACATGTACGAGAGCCCCCAGCACCCCTACACCCGCGCGCTGATGGCGGCGATCCCGATCGAGATGCCGTCGCAGCGGCGCGAGCGGCCGGTGCTCGAAGGGGATGTGCCGAGCCCGATCAACCCGCCGAGCGGCTGCTCCTTCCACCCGCGCTGTCCGTACGCGACCGAGCTGTGCTCCGTCGAGACGCCGCTCTTGAAGGAGCGCGGCAAGAACCACTACGCGGCCTGTCACCACATCGACAAGGTGCTCGAGGAAGAAGAGGCCGCGGCGGCCAGCTAACCCAGGCTTTGCAACGGCGCGCCCGGCGCGGTACAGTCTGAGCGATCAGCTCCACAGTGAGGATTCCGATGTCGATTGCGGTCACTTGCGATTCCTGCGGGAAGAACCTGAAGGTCCCGGACAAGTTCGCGGGCAAGAAGGCCAAGTGCCCGAAGTGCAAGGGCGTCATCCGCGTGCCCGGCGAGCGCTCGAGCGGCCGTATGGCCGCCGCCGCCGGCAAGACCTGCCCCGACTGCGGGCGGTCGATGGGGAACGACGACGTGTTCTGCGTCGGCTGCGGCCTCGACCTGCGCACCGGCAAGAAGATCCAGGGGCTCTAGCGTGCCTGCGGGCCTGATCGACATCGGCCTCAACCTCGGAAACAAGCGCTTCGCCAAAGACCGCGACGCCGTCGTAGACGCCGCCCTCGCCGCGGGCGTCGAGGCGATGGTCCTGACCGGCACCAGCGAGGCCGAGAGCGACCTCGCCCTCGAGCTCGCCCGCGCCCGGCCGGGGGTGCTGTACGCGACCGCCGGGGTGCATCCCCACGACGCCAAGAGCTGCGGCCCGGACACCATCGCCCATCTGCGCGCCCTCGCCGCGGCGCCGGAGGTGGTCGCGGTCGGCGAGTGCGGCCTCGACTACAACCGTGACTTCTCCCCGCGGCCGGTGCAGGACCGCTGGTTCGAGGCGCAGATCGAGCTCGCCTGCGAGCTCGGCCTGCCGCTGTTCCTGCACGAGCGCGATGCCCACGAGCGCTTCTGCGCCCTGCTCGAGCCACACCGCGAGCGGCTGCCGGCGGCGGTGATCCACTGCTTCACCGGCACGCGCGCTGAGCTCGAGCGCTACCTCGCCCTCGACCTGCACGTCGGCATCACCGGCTGGATCTGCGATGAGCGGCGCGGCCTGCACCTGCGCGAGCTGGTTCCCCTGATCCCCCTCGAGCGGCTGATGCTCGAGACCGACGCGCCCTACCTGACGCCGCGCGACCTGCGTCCGAAGCCGCGACGCAACGAGCCGCGCTTCCTGCCGCACATCCTGCGCGCGGTCGCGACCTGCCGGGGGATGGAGCCGGACGCGCTGGCCGCGGCGACCACCCGCACCGCGCGGGGCTTCTTCGGGATCTGATGGATGCGGGGCTGAGGCCTGGCCTGCCCTACCGCCCGAGGTCGAGCAGGGTCGCGAGCACCTGCAGGGTGACGGTGGTGCCGGAGGTCGCGGTCGCGGTGTACTCCTGGTAGGTCTCGCCGTTGATCGACACCGTGCCCGTGAAGGTCCAGGTGCCGGCGCCCGAGGCCGCGCCGACCCCGTCCGTGCCCGCGTCGCCGAAGACGCGCACGGTCGCGCGGCTGTCGCTGACGTCCTCGACGTCGTCGGGGTCGAGGGTCAGGTCGTTCGCGCTCGAGTCCTGGAGGTTGAGCACCTCCATGTCGCGGATGATCGAGGCCGCGGTGCCGAGGTCGAGGTCGCCCTGGATCAGCAGGGTGTCGTCGCCGGAGCCGCCGTCGAGGAGGATGTCGTCGGCGCCGAAGCTCAGGTTGTCGTTGTCGGAGCCGCCCCGGCACAGGTCCTGGCCCTGGCCACCGCTGAGGAAGTCGTTGCCCGGCCCGCCGTCGAGGTCGTCGTCGCCGTCGCGGCCGGTCAGCTCGTCGTCGCCCCCGCCGCCGATCAGGCGGTTCGGCAGGGCGTCGCCGCGCAACACGTCGCCGCCGCTGCTGCCGGTGACGTTCTCGATCTTGTCGAGGCTGTCGCCCTGGGCCTCACCGAAGCGCTGGAAGGTGCGGGTCAGGTCGACCTCGACGGCGAACACCGAGTTGGTGTAGGTCGCGGTGTCGATGCCGGTGCTGCCGTCGAGGTCGTCGGCGCCGGTGCCGCCGTCGAGCAGGTCGTCCCCGGAGTTGCCGTCGAGGAAGTCGTTGCCGCCGAAGCCGCGCAGGTGGTCGTCGCCGCTGCTGCCGATCAGCACGTCCGAGCCATTGCTGCCGAAGATGGTCAGCGACGCGCTGGTGCCGCTCCCGTCACAGCCGAGCAGCGCGAGCAGCGCGCACAGGACGAAGGCTCCGAGTTGGTGTCGCATGGTGTTCTCCATTCGTCGATGACCCCGCTGCACCCGGCCGCTCGCGCTGCAAAGCCGGGGCCACTCCCGCGGGGCGCCCGCGCGGCGGTCGCCCTGCGGCCATCGTGTCACGCCGGTGGACCGGGCGCGAGGAAAATCCGCGCCGGGCCGATCGGCGCGGCCTCTGTCAGACCCTTCCCGGTCAGGACGTCCGCGAGCTCCGCACAGGCGGGGAACAGCCAGACCGTCGGCGGCAGCGCGGCCGCGGCGAGCCACGCCCGCCACGGCCCGGGGGCGCGCAGGATCAGCAGCTCCGCGTCATCCGCCCCCGGCTCCTCCGCCCAGGAGAGCCCGCGCAGGCCGAATAGGGCGGCGCGCACGTTCGCTTCCTCCGGCCCGTCCGGACCCGGCACGATCCGCACCCGGCGCGCGAGGGCGTACAGGGCGAGGGCGGCGGGCAAGAGGCCGTCGGCGAGGCCGAGCTGCAGGACGCGCCCGTCGTCGGCGAGGGCGGCGTCGAGCTGCTCCGGGGCGAGCGCCCGCAGACGCTGCCGCCAGCCGCGGCTCAGGGAGCCCCGGTAGCGGTAGCGCACGCGCAGGGCCTCGACCAGGCCGCCGGCCTCCATGATCGCGCGCCAGGCGGCGGGCTCGGCGGCGAGCAGGCGGGCGCGCGTCTCGTCGGCGAAGGCCTTGGCGCCGGCTTCGGCGAAGGCGGCGGCGGGGATGCGGGGGAGGCTGACCAGCCCGCAGCTCAGCTGGCCGGTCCAGAAGCTGTCGCGAGGGATGCCGGAGATCGTGTTGACGACGAGCACGGGCAGGACGTCGGCGCCGGTGCGCAGGGCGAGCTCGAAGGCTCCTTTGCGGAAGCGGCGTAGGCGCCCGTCCAGGGAGCGCGTGCCTTCGGGGAAGACCAGCACCGACACGCCCTCCTCCAGGGTCGCTGTGCCCGCGGCGAGGAATTCCTCCGCCCCCTCCGGCTCGAGCAGGATGCCCCCGGCGTCCCGGACCATCCGCCCCATCAGCGGCAGCCCCCAGACCCAGCGCTTGACGACCTGGACGAGGGGCGCGGGCAGGATCTGCACCAGCATCACGTCGAACATCGACTGGTGGTTGCAGGCGATCACCGCGGGCGCGCGGAAGCTCTCGGGGTCGAGCCCCTGGGTCTGGACGACGTTGCGCAGCGGGTACAGGCGCACCATCCAGCGCACCGCCGCCGCGCTGTAGCGCCGGCACAGGGCGCGGCGCCGGGCGGGGGCGTAGCGGAACAGGAAGGTCGCCGGCCGCACGAGCAGCGCCCAGGCGAGCATCACCCCGGCGAGCCACAGGTAGCAGGGCAGCGCGTTGAGCAGGTTGACCAGGGCGGGGGCGCCGCGGCTCGGCCGGGGCAGGAGGAAGCCGCCGAGCCCGGGCACGATCCAGAGGGCAGTGAGCAGGCTGGCGGCGATGCCGAAGAAGCCGGTCAGGCCGATGTTGAACAGGGCGGGATGCCGCGCGAGCGCCAGTCCGGCGAAGCCGCACAGGGTGGTGAGGGCGCAGAAGCACACCGAGCCCCAGGTCCGGCCGCTCGCCTCGCCGCCGCGGTAGCGCACCAGCTCGGCGCCGACCAGGAAGACCGCGAAGTCGACCCCGACCCCGAACACGAACACGACGAACAGGCAGCCCATCAGGTTGAGGGGCACCCCGACGGCCCCGAGCAGGCCGAGGCCGATCGCCCCGCTGAGCAGCACCGGCAGCAGGGTCAGCAGCACGAGCTCGAGGCGCCGGTGGGCGAGCCACAGGCACAGGCCGACCGCCAGGCAGGCGTAGCCCGCGAGGACGAACAGCCAGCGCTGCACCAGCGCGGTCGTCGCCTCGACGAAGGCGCGCTTGTCGACGACCAACACCTCCGGCACCGCCGCCCGCAGGCGTTCGCGCAGGGCGGGCAGGCGGGCGCGGTCGCGGGCCTGGAAGCTGCTCAGCACGTGCCACCGGCCGTCGACCGTGGTCAGGTGCTGCTCGAGCAGGGTCGCGAAGATGCTGCCCGCGAAGTCGTCGGGGGAGACTTCGGGCGGCGCGGTCCGCAGGGCCTCGAAGAAGGGCGCGAAGGCGCGCTCCGAGAAGCCTGCGGCGGAGGCCTCGGCGCGCAGGTCGGCGAGGATGCGGACGCCGGGGCCGGCCTCCCAGAACTCCGCGAAGCTCTTCCAGGCGGCCCGTTGCCGGGCCCGGGAGGGCAGCACCCGGTGGAGGTCGCGGACGTTCCCGAGGCGGCCCTCGGCGGCGAGCTCCTCGAGCGCGACGGCGAGCGTCTCGGAGGCGCGCAGGGCCGCCTCGAGGCTGTCGCCCCCGACGACCGCCGAGCTGCTCGCGAAGCTGCCCCAGACCCCGAGCAGGTGCGCGTTGTCGGCGGCGTTGCGCGGGCCGAGGTGGCTGAGCTTCGTCACATCCCCCTCGAGGCGCAGGCGCGTCCAGCCCCAGCCGGCCAGGCCGAGCAGGCAGACGAGGGCGAGGCCGAGCAGCTTTCCGGAGCGCCGCCGCCAGGCCAGCACCCGGGCGCAGAGCCGGGCGCCGAGGCCGGGTTCCAGCTCCTCCGCCGGGCCGGCCAGGCGCGGCAGCAGGAACCAGGCGAAGCCCGCCGCGGCGATCACGCCGCAGGCCGCGAACAGGCCCATCTGCTGCTGGCCGGGGATCGGCGACAGCGCCAGGCACAGCAGCCCCGCGCAGGTCGTCGCCGCGCCGAGGGCGAGCGGGGCACGCAGGTCGCGGAGCGAGGCGCCGCCTTCGCGGTGGAACAGGACGTGGATGCCGTAGTCGACCGCGATGCCGATCAGCGCCGAGCCGCAGCCGATCGCGATGCTCGACAGCTCCTCGTAGAAGAGCCCGCACAGCCACAGCGAGAAGGCGCTGCCGAAGGCGGCGGGCAGGAACAACAGGAAGAGCGCGCGGCGGCGACGGAAGAACAGCAGCCCGAGCACGAGCAGGGCGACCGACACCCCGAGCAGGCTGCGCTCGATATCCGCGCGGATGGTGCGGGCGTTGTCCGCGTGGGCGATGTGGCCGCCGGCGTAGTGGATCGCGATGCCCGGCCCGAAGCGCGCCTCGACCGCGGCGCGGGCGGACTCCGCGGCGGCGAGCAGGGGCCGGCCGCGGTCGAGGTCGGCGGCGGGGAAGCCGGGCACCGCGAGCATCAACAGGTCGCGGCCCTGCGGGCTGAACAGGCGGCCCGCGACGATCTTCGCGGAGTCCTCGCCGGGGGCCAACCCGCGCAGCACCTCCTCGCCGAGGCCGAGGGGATCGCGCCGGATGCCCTGCTTGACGAGCGGGCCGCTCGGCCCGATCAGGGCGCGGCGAGCAGCACCCAGGCGGCGCGCGAGCTCCTCGCGGGT
>JAUIEM010000466.1 GCA_030428695.1 bacterium | reverse complement strand
CGCGCCGTCGCGATGGCCTATGTCGAGCTGTTCCGCGGCGTCTCGCTGCTGATCCAGCTGTTCTGGCTGTTCTTCGTGCTGCCGCAGAACGGCCAGAAAGGGGTCAACGCCAAGGACCTGCCGAAACTGGTGCGCGAGCGCGCCCGGAAGGTCCAGCGCCGGCTGCTGCGCGGGGCGGGGCTCGCGCTGCTCGTCGGCCTGCTCGTCGCGCTCAGCGTGTTCGGCTGGCAGTACGCGGTGATCGCCGTGCGCAATGAGGAGATCCGCGGCCACCTCGCGGAGATCCGGCTACAGAAGCAGGAGGCCGACAGCGCCCGCGCCCGGGCCGAGACCCGCGGCACCGTCGCTCAGCAGGCCCTCGCCGACCTCGTCTACAACATCAAGAGCAGCCTGATCGACCAGTCGCGCGATCCGGCCACCCTGGCGACGGCCGAGCGGCTCCTCGACCAGGTGCGGGTCAGCATGCGGCGCCTCGCGCAGACCGAGATCGGCGGCGGCGGCCTGTCCCAGATCGCCGCCGAGGCGCTGCTGCAGGTCGCCGAGCTGCGGGTGCGGGCCGGCGCCCCGGCGGAGGACTGCCTGCGCGAGCTCGACGCCTGCCGCGCGCTGCTCGCCTCGCTGGCAGAGGAATACCCCGACCCGGCCCTGCGCGCCCGGCTGACGACCTGCGATGTGCAGCGCGCCCAGGTCCTGGCTCGGGAGAGCCGCTACGACGAGGGGCGCGCCCTGCTCGAGGACGCGCTCGCGCAGCTTCCTCCGGCGCGGGACCCGGCCGAAGCGCTGCTGTTGCGGACCCGGGTCGACGCCTTGTGCGCGCTGTCGTCCAACCGCCGCGCGAGCGGGGCCCTCGAGGCTGCGCTGCGACACGCGACCACCGCGGTCGCCGCCGCGGAGACCCTGCAGCTCTGGCTGCCGCAGGCCGCCGAGGCCGCCGCCCCCCTGGTCTCCGCCCTGAGCGAGCGGGCCCAGGCCCTGCGCAGGACCGGACGGGTCACCGAGGCCTGCGCCGATGCCACGCGGCTGCTCGCGCTGCAGGAGAGCCTGTGGGCCGGCGCGGCCGGGCGCCCCGGCCAGGCGCTGGCGCTGATCCGCGCCTGTCTGCTCGAGGGTCAGCTGCGGCGCGAGCTCGGGCGGGACGACGCCGAGACGCCGTTCCTGCGGGCGAAGCAGCTCGCCGACCTGTTGCTCGAGAGCGCCCCCTACGACGCCGAGCTCCAGGACGCCTGGGCCCGCTGCGTCGACAACCTCGCGGCGCTCTACGGCTCTCGCCACGACTTCGCGCAGGCCCGGCCGCTGCTCGCGGAGAACGTCGCGACCCGGCGCCGGCTCGCGCTGCTCGCGGGGGGGTCGCCGGGCGCCACGCGCGCGCTGGCCGAGGCCCTGGTGCGGCGCGCCCAGGCCGCCAAGCTGCGGGAGCCGGCCGCGGCGGAAGAGGATCTCGCGGAGGCGCGGCGGCTGGTCCTCAGCCTCGACACCACGGGGGTCCTCGTGCGCGAGCTGTGGCAGGACATCGAGTCCGAGCACTGCGAGCTGCTGCGCACGGCCGGCTCGACCCGCGAGGCCCTGGAGCACGGCCGGCGCGCGGTCCGGCTCGCCGAGGAGCGCTGCGCCCGCGAGCCGCAGTCGTCGCACGCCGCGCGGGTGCTGGCGGTCGCCCTCGGCCGCTGCGCGCTCGCGGCGGAAGAGCTCGGGCGCGCCGACCAGGCGCTGGCCTGGATGGAGGCCAGCCACGGCCTGCAGGTCGACCGCCTGGCCCTCGCCCCCGACGACCGCACCGCCCAGCGCGACCTCGCCGCCAGCTTCGGCGCCCTCGGCCGGGTACGCGGAGTGGCCCAGGGGCCCGCCGCGGCGCTGCCCTGCTTCGAGGAGGCCTTTGCGCGCTTCGCCGCGCTGGCGGAAGACGACGAGCCGCTGCGGGTCCACGCCTTCGACGCCCTGCTCGCCCTGGTCCGGCACGCCGCCGAGGCCGAGCAGCCGGCGCGCGGCGAGGAGCACCGCGAACGGCTGGAGGCCTGGCTCCCCGAGGGCCCGCTCCCGCCGGCGCTGGCCGCGCGCTACACCCGCGCCCTGACCGCCCTCGGGGATGCCTGGATGCGGGCGGGGGCCCCGGAGGCGGCCGGCGACAGCTACGCGACGGTCTGCGCCCTGGCCGAGGCGCAGCTCGCCCGCCGGCCGGAGGACGCAACGCTGCTGCGCGAGCGCTCGGTCTGCGCCGGCCGGCTCGGCGACGCGCGCTGGGCCGCCGGCGCGCACGAGGCGGCGGCCGAGGCCTACGCGGTGGCGGTCGACGCGCAGCGCGCCCTGCTCGTCCTCGATCCGGGCGACTTCACTATCCGCTACGAGCTGTGCTTCTACCTGCACAAGCTGACCCAGGCCACCCCCGGGCTGCCGGCCCCGCGGGCCCTCGCCGACGAGGAGCTCGGTTTGATGCGGGGACTGTTCGAACAGCTCCCAGACCATCCCCTGATCCGCAAGGTGCGCATCGCCGCCCTCGAGCAGGCCTTCAACGTCCGGGTGGCCGCCGACGAGCGCGAGGAGGCCCGGGACTTCGCCGCGGAGATCGCGGCCTGCCTGGCCGAGGACGGCAACACCGCGGCGCTCGAGCGTTTCCGGGCGAGGCTGGCGAACGACCCCGCCCTCGCCTGGCTGCGGGAGCGGGAGGATTTTGCGGAGTGGTGGGAGGCGTTGCCGGAGTAGGGCCTACTCCGCGGCGCGGGTGTAGACCAGCTCCATCATCTGGCTCCACTCGCCGCCGGCGACCTGGTTGAACATCTCGACCTTCAGGCTGCCGTCCTCGTTCCAGCTGCTGGTGCTCTTGACACGCATCAGCCCGCCTTCGGGGTTCGGCCAGTCGCCGTACATCGTCGTGACGCCGTTCTCCTCGGTGCCCTCCAGCGTGTACATGGCGGTGCCGAAGTTGTCGACCCAGACGGAGACGAACTTCCCGTTCAGCCGGTCGAAGCCGTCGATGCTGAAGCCCTCGAAGCTGCCGAGGTCGGAGAACTCCTGGCGGATGAAGCGGCCCTCGAACATCGAGGTGATGCGGGCGCGGCCTTCGGAGACGATGGGCTCCTCACCGGGCTCCATCCAGTAGGTCGAGGCGACGTTCCAGGTGCCGATCATCTTCTGCAGCTGCTCGTGCTCCGGGCCGGGCTGCGCGTAGGGCGGCATCATCATCTCTTCGTCCTGCGCGAAGGCGGGCAGGGCGAACAGACAGAGGCTGAGGGACAGACAGAGAGTGGCGCGCATGGTGGTGCTCCTTTGCTGTGCGGCATGGTATCGTAGCGCAAAGGTAGGCTGCGGAGCCAAGGGGAAAACGGAGAGGACCGTGCGCGACGAGCTCGAGATTTCCCAGCCACGCCCGATGCTCGCCCGGCTCCTCGGGTTGTGGATCGTGTTCGTGTGCACCATGGCCGGAACCGGCGTCGCCTACGAGGCCGGCGCCGACCTCGAAGGCGTGGTCGTGCGCGTGCTCGGCCTGCCCTTCATGGTCGCCTTCGCGCTCGGCGGCCTGTACATCACCTTCGGCAGCTTCCGCGCCCGCTTGCTCCGGGCTTCCGACGGCCCCTGCCTGCGCGAGGAGCGGCGCCTCTTCGTGCGCTTCTGGAGCCGCGAGACCCCGCTCTCCGCCTTCACCGAGGTGGTGCTGCAGCGAGTGCGGGTGCGGCGCGGCCGGGCCTGGGTCGTCGAGCTGCGCGGAAACCGCGAGCGCCGGCGCCTGTTCGGAGGCCGCCGCGAGCCCGAAGCACGCGCCTGGCTCGAGAAGGTGACGGCATACACGGGGCTGCCGGTCGGCGATCCCGACCGCACGCCCCTGCGCTGAAACGGCCGGCGAGACCTTGAACCGCGAGGGACGCTCCAGCGACAGAGGGATGGAGCGGCCCGAGGAGGAAGCGATGCCCGAGCCGGTGTTCAGCGCCCGCGGCCTGACCCGCGTCTACGACATGGGCGAGATCCAGGTCCACGCCCTGCGCGGGGTCGACCTCGAGCTGTTCGAGAGCGAGCTGGTCGTGCTGCTCGGCCCGTCGGGCAGCGGGAAGTCGACGCTCCTCAACATCCTCGGCGGCCTCGACCTGCCGACCGCGGGCACCGTGCGCTACCTCGACCAGGAGCTGACCGCCTGCGACGACGCGGCGCTGACGCGCTTCCGCCGCCGCCACGTCGGCTTCGTGTTCCAGTTCTACAACCTGATCCCCAGCCTGACCGCCCGGGAGAACGTCGCCCTGATCACCGAGATCGCCACCGACCCGATGACCCCCGAGGACGCCCTGGCCACGGTCGGCCTCGAGGCGCGCATGGACCACTTCCCCGCCCAGCTCTCCGGCGGCGAGCAGCAGCGCGTCGCGATCGCCCGCGCGATCGCGAAGAACCCGAGCGTGCTCTTGTGCGACGAGCCGACCGGGGCGCTCGACTCCCAGACCGGGCGGGCGGTGCTCGGCGTGATCGAGGAGGTCAACCAGCGCCTCGGCACGACGACCGCGGTGATCACCCACAACGCGGTGATCGCGAAGATGGCCGACCGGGTCGTGCGTCTGCGGGACGGGCGCATCGTCGCCGTCGAGCGCAACGCCGGGCGGGTCGCCGCCTCCGGGCTGGAGTGGTAGATGGCGACCCTCGACACCAAGTGGCAGCGGGAGCTGTGGCGGCTGCGCGGCCAGATCCTCGCGATCTGCCTGGTGATCGGCTGCGGGGTCGCGACCTTCGTGATGTCCCTGAGCACCCTCGACTCGCTGCGCGGCTCCCTCGATTCCTACTACGAGCGCACGCGCTTCGCGCAGATCTTCGGGAACCTGAAGCGCGCGCCGCGGGTCCTGCTCCCGCGCCTGGCCGAGGTGCCCGGCGTCCGGCTCCTGCATGAGGCGCCGGTGCTGAGGGAGCTGGCGCTGGAGCTGGAGGCCCCGGTCGGCCCGGTTCTCGACCGCTGCGCCGAGCGCGGGATCGCGGCCGGGATCGCGCTCGGCGACGACTACCCCGAGCATCCGAACGGCCTGCTGGTCGCGCTCACCGAGCAGCGCTCGCCCGAGGACGTCGAGCGGCTCGCGAGCGCGCTCGCCGAGGCGATCGCCGAGCTCGGCCCGGCGGCCGCCGGCTCCGGACCCGAGGCGGTGGCACGGTGAGCGCGTCCGAGTCCACGGGAGCGCCGCGGAGTGGGGCGGAGGGCCCGCCCTCCGGCTCCTGCACCGAGGCGCCGCTCCAGCGCGAGCGCGCGGTGACGATCTACGAGCGCTCGGTGCCGGGCCGCCGGGCCGCGCAGCTGCCCCCCGCCGGGGTCGAGGAGAGGCCGCTCGAGGAGCTGATCCCGGCGAAGCTCCTGCGCCGGCGTCCGGCCGAGCTGCCGGAGGTCTCCGAGCCCGAGATCGTGCGGCACTACAACCGGATCTCGCGTCGGAACTTCGACCTCGACAGCGGCTTCTACCCGCTCGGCTCCTGCACGATGAAGCACAACCCCCGCCTCAACGAGCGGGTTGCGGCGCTGCCCGGGCACGCCCGCCTGCACCCGGCGCAGCGGCCGGCGCGGGCGCAGGGGGCGCTGGAGCTGATGTGGAACCTGGAGCGGGCCCTGGCCGAGATCTGCGGCCTGCCGCACGTCAGCCTCCAGCCCTCTGCCGGCTCCCACGGCGAGCTCGCCGGGCTGCTGCTGACGCGGGCCTATCACGCCTCCAGGGGTGAGGAGGGGCGGCGGGTCGAGGTGCTGACCCCCGACACGGCCCACGGCACCAACCCCGCCTCGGTGACGATGGCCGGATACGAGGTGACCAAGGTCGCGACCGCCGCCGACGGCGGCGTCGACCTCGACGACCTCCGCTCCAAGGCCGGCGCGCGCACCGCCTGCCTGATGCTGACCAATCCGAACACGCTCGGGCTCTTCGACCCGAACATCGCCGAGATCACCGCCGTCGTCCGCGACGCGGGCGGCACCCTCTACTACGACGGCGCCAACCTGAACGCGATCATGGGCAAGGTCCGCCCCGGGGACATGGGCTTCGACATCGTCCACGTCAACCTCCACAAGTCGTTCAGCCAGCCGCACGGCGGCGGCGGGCCGGGGGCGGGGCCGATCGCCGTCTCGGACCGGCTCGAGCCGTTCCTGCCGGTGCCGCGGATCGTTCGCAGCGGGTCGGGCAACGGGGCCGGGCCGAGCTTCGAGCTCGACTCCGAGCAACCGGACTCGATCGGTCGCCTGCGCGGCTTCCAGGGCAACTTCGGCGTCTTCGTGCGGGCCTACGCCTACATCCTCAGCCTCGGCGGCGACGGGCTCACGGAGGCGTCCGAGACCGCCGTGCTCAACGCCAACTACCTGCTGGCGCGAATGCGCGAGGGCCGGTCCGGGCGCCTGCTGCCGCTCGCCTTCGAGCGCACGCCGATGCACGAGTTCGTGCTCAGCGGCCGGGTCGCGAAGCGCGACCTGGGCGTGAAGGCGCTCGACGTCGCCAAGCGGCTGCTCGACCACGGCATGCACCCGCCGACGATCTACTTCCCGCTGCTGGTCGAGGAGGCGCTGATGATCGAGCCGACCGAGACCGAGACGCGGGAGTCGCTCGACGCCTTCGCCGCGGCGATCGAGCAGATCCTGGCCGAGGCGGAGGAGGACCCGGGGATCCTCGCCGACGCCCCCTATACGACCCCGGTGCGGCGCCTGGACGAGGTCGGCGCGACCCGCAACCCGGTCCTGCGCCAGCCCCTGGGCTGAGCCCGGATGGGTCGCCGGGCGCGAGCGGCTCGCCCGGATGGACCTCGGTCCGCGTCACGTTGCGCGACCGCAGGTGCACGACGCCGCCGGCCGGCATCGCCTGCTTCGCGTTGATGACGATGTTGT
>JAUIEM010000465.1 GCA_030428695.1 bacterium | reverse complement strand
TTCGAGGAGGGGCTGTTCGACCTGCCGGAGTGAGCACGATCACTCCGCGAACAGCTCCGCGAGCTGCAGCCGGAAGCCCGGCAGCAGCGGGGTCTCGAGCAGCGCGTCGAGCTCGTCGCAGCGCTCGAGGCCCTCGCCCGTGCGCCGCTCGATCATCCCCGCCTGCTCGACCAGCCACAGCTCCTGCACCCCCGCCTCGGCGTAGAGCAGGCGCTTGGTCACCCGGTCGTAGAGGCGGTCTTGCGAGACGACCTCGACGACCAGGCACGGTACCTCCTCGACCGGTCCCTTGGTGGCGCGTGGGATCTTGTTCGCCACCACGAAAACATCGGGCTGGACGATCCGGTCGTTCCCGACGCGCACGTCGAGCGGCGCGTGACAGACGGTGAACGGCTCGGCCTGCCTCTTGGCCCAGGCACGCAGCGCAAGGCAGATGCGCATCGCCAGCTCCTGGTGCCAGTACGACGGACTCGGCGCCATCACAACCTCCCCATCGACCAGCTCGATGCGCTTGTTCGTCTCCGGCAGCGCGAGGAACTCCTCCTCGGACACCAACACCCTGCGCGTTCCCATGGCTTCGCCCTCCATCCCCAGCATAGCGCAGCTCGCCCGCGCGCGCAGCGTCGAGGGAGGGGCCAGCCCTGGACAGGACGCCCCGTCTCCGTGCATCTTGTAGCCGGACCCTTGCAGGGGAATCTCGATGCTCTGTCCTCGGTGCACCGCAGCCGCCGACCAGCCCGATGCGCCGACCCTCGCCGCCACCCCCACGGCGGGCGCCGTCGACGCCTGCACGGCCTGCGGCGCCCCGCTCCTTCCTCCGCCGCCGGGCGAGCAGCCCTGGATCGGCCGCGAGCTGCGCGGCTTCCGCGTCGAGAAGAAGCTCGGGGCCGGCGGCATGGGCATGGTCTTCCTCGCCGAGCAGCTGCGCTTCCGGCGCAAGGTCGCGATCAAGGTGCTGCCGCTGGCCGCCTCGCGCCGGCCCGAGCTGGTCGAGCGCTTCGAGCGCGAGGCGCGCGCCCTGGCGGCCCTCGACCACCCGCACGTCGTGCCGGTCCACGACATCTTCGAGGCCGACGGCTTCTGCTGCCTGGTGATGGGCTACGCGCCCGGCGGCTCGCTGCGCGACCTGGTCAAGCAGGACGGCCCCCTGCCCGAGGCCCGCGCCGCCGAGCTGATCCGCCAGGCCGCCCTCGGCCTGGCGGCGGCGGCCGAGCGCGGGATCATCCACCGCGACATCAAGCCGCACAACCTGCTGCTCGACGCCCAGGGCGCGGTGCGGGTCGCCGACTTCGGGCTGGCGCGGGGGATGGAGGACGACGGCCAGCTGACCACCGAGGGGGCCGCCCTCGGGACCCCGGCCTACATGGCGCCGGAGCAGTGGGACGACAGCCGCCGCTGCGACACGCGCAGCGACCTGTACGCCCTCGGCTGCACCCTGTACGAGCTGCTCGCCGGGATGCCGCCCTTCCTCGGGCCGTCGACCAGCAACTTCGTCAAGCAGCACCTGTGCGAGCCGCCTCCCGACCTCCGCGGCGCGCGCCCGCGGCTGTCGCAGGCGATGCACGACGTGCTCGACCGGCTGCTCGCGAAGAAGCCCGCCGACCGCTTCCAGAGCGCCGCCCAGCTCGCGGACGTGCTGCGCCCCCTCGCCGCCCCGAGCGGCTCCCTGACCCGGGCGACCCTGCCCGAGCCGCTGCTCGCCCCGCGCCAGGGACGCCACTGGCGGTTCGGGGCGGCGGCGGTGCTGGTCGTCTGCGCCGGGCTGACCGTGATGACCGCGATGCAGGGGCGGGGAGATCCCGCGCCGGGGGCGACGGCGGACACCCTGTGGTGGCGGCCGACCGCCGCCCAGCTCGACGCCGCCCGCAGCAGCGGCGAGTCGCTGCGGGTGACGGTCGCCGGCCTGCGGCTGGTGCTGATTCCGCCCGGCACCTTCCTGCGCGGCTCGCCGGAGCACGAGCGCGGCCGGGTGATCAACGAGCCCCAGCAGGAGGTCACCCTCGCGCGGCCCTTCTACCTCGGCGCCACCGAGGTGACCCAGGGCGCCTTCGAGGCGGTGATGGGCTACAACCCCGCGCGCTTCAAGGGCGACCCCGAGCGGCCGGTCGAGAACCTCGGCTGGATCGAGGCGGTGCGCTTCTGCAACGCCCTCTCCGCCCGCGCCGGGCTCGCGCCGGCCTACGCGATCGCGGGCGACACGATCAGCTTCCTCGGCCTCGACAGCCCCGGCTACCGCCTGCCGACCGAGGCGGAGTGGGAGTACGCCTGCCGCGCCGGCTCGACGACCCCGGTCTACACCGGCGCGGTCACCCTGCTCGGCGCCCACCACGCCCGCGAGCTCGACGCGATCGCCTGGTACGGCGGGAACAGCGGGGTCGACGAGCAGCTCGCCGAGGGGGAGGAGGCGGTCGACGCCTCGGGCTGGGCCGAGAAGCAGGAGAAGTTCGCCTGGGCCCGCACCCATCCGGTCGGCCGCAAGCTGCCGAACTCCTGGGGCCTGTACGACACCCTCGGCAACGTCTTCGAGATGTGCAACGACTTCTTCGCGAACGACGCCTACGGGGCGCAACCGGTCCACGACCCGCTCGGCCCGGCCTCGGGGGACAAGGTCGTCCTGCGCGGCGGATCCTTCGCCAGCGGCGTGCGCGAGCTGCGCGCCGCCCGCCGCCACAGCACCGCGGTCCAGGGCGGCGGCTGGGGCATCGGGCTGCGGATCGCGCGCAGCCTGCCCTGAGGGCCGCCCGCTCAGGGACTGGAACGAAACAGATGGGAGTTGCTTCGTTCCAGGCCCTCAATCCAGGGTCAGCTGCACGGACAGGGAAGTGTCCACGCCGATCACCTGCTGCACCACACGGCGCGCATGCCCCGGGGCGTCGATCGTCAGCGAACAGGTCGCCCCCCGCCGCAGCCCCTCGAAGTGCAGGGGCGCGCCCAGACTCCCGGTCAGCACCCGGGTCGCGTCCGGTGCGTCCGCGAGCCGCGCCTCGACCGTCACCGGTCCCGCGTGGCCGGCCGCGGAGTCGACGACGAGCTGGAGGAAGCCCGCCGGGTACAGATGCAGCTCCACCTCCGTCTCGCCCGCCTCGAGGGCGAGCACCCGGACCTCGTGGGAGGCGCCCGGACGCCGCACCTCGAGCCGATGGGTCCCGACGGGCAGCGCTTCGAACACGAAGCCGCCCTCCGCTCCGACCAGGAGCTCCCGACGGAAGGCCGGGGCGCCGGGCGGCCCGTCGACGCGTTCGACGCTGACCTGCGCCCCGCCCGTCGCGCCGTCGACGCCACGCAGCGTCCCGCGCAGCCGCGCCCGGCCCGCATCCTCCGACGGGAGCTGCAGCACGAGGCCGTCGAAGGGCTCGGCGAGGGGGAACACGACCCGCGCATCGCCCTGGCCGACCTCCAGGCCGGGGGCCGCGCCGCGCACGAGCTCGAGGTCGAAGCGCCCCTCCTCGTCGGTGTAGCCGCTGCCGCCCGCACGCCGCACGGTCCAGACGCCGCCGGCGCCGATCGCGATGCGTCCGGCGACGACGGCCCGCGCGGCGGCGGGCCGGCCGTCCGCGGTGAGCAGCTGCCCGCGGACGCGGACGCGCGCGACCTCGTAGTCCTGCCGCGTGGTGCCGCCCACGGCGACGGTGAAGACGGGCCCGCGGTGGGCCTCGGGCCCGCCGGAGAGGACGTAGGAGCCGGGCGGAACCCGCGCGAAGTGGAACTTCCCCTCGCCGTCGCTGCGCGTCGCCCCGACCGATGTCCCGATGAAGCCGTCGCGCACCAGGTGCAGCGGGAAGTCGGGGCACGGCTTGCCGTCGGCGTCCCGCGCGGTGCCCTCGACACGGCCGACGGCCCCGAGCACCACGCGGGCTTCCGCCTGCCCGCCGCTCCGCACCTCGACCGGGGCGGAGAAAGCCGAGCGCTCCCCTTTCCGCGCACGGACGGTGCGCAGCCCCGGCTCGATCCCGGTCAACAGCGCGCGCCCGTCGGCGTCGGTGCGCGGGTCCGGACCGATGTCGAAGTGCAGCGACTGCACGGTCGGGCGGGCGTCGAGCCCGACCGTCAGCTCGACCGAGGGCTGCGGGACCCCCGCCGGATCGACCACCAGCACGGCGATGCTGCCCGCCTCCTCGAGCCGCAGGTCGCCGACCTCGAGCAGGGCGTCGCCGGTGAGGACGAAGGGCCCGAAGCTCCCGTCGGCGTAACGGTCGTGGGCGATCTCCAGGCGCACCAGGCCGGGGGGCAGGTGGCCGAAGCGGAAGCTCCCGCCGGCCCGCGTGCCGCGCTGACCGAGGTGGCTTCCGTCCGCCCAGGCGTCGACCCGCGCGTAGTCGAGCGGTGCCCCCGAGGGATCGACCACCCGGCCGCGCAGCCCGCCCGCGGGCACCAACGTCAGCGTGTGGAGGTGCTCGCCCGGTGTCAGGCGCAGGGAGGCCGAGGTCTGGGCGAAGCCGTCGGCGAAGACGGTCAGCGTGACCGCCGGCTCGTCGAGGTTCCCGAACACCGCCCGCCCGGTCACATCGGTGCGCTGCTTCGGCTCGGCGTCGCCGCCACGGAACGGGGAGGCGAAGAAGGGCTCGCTCAGCCACAGGCCCGCGCCCGCGATCGGCCGCCCGACCGGATCGGAGACCTGCACCACCAGGGTGTACCCCGCCTCGAGCACCAGCCGCAGTGGACCGGCCGTCTCCCCCGCGCGCACCGTCACCGGCTCGACGCGCGCGTCCCGGTAGCCCTCGAGCCGGGCGCTGACGAGGTGCTCGCCGGGCCGCACCCCCGCGAGCAGGAAGCGCCCTCCTTCGTCGCTCCAGGAGCCGCGCAGCGCGTGATTGCGGGCGAAGGTCGGCTCGCCGACCTTGACCCGGACGCCCGCCAGGGGCCGGCCGTGGCCGTCCTGTGCGATGCCCTCGATCCGCCCGGGACGCGCGAGGCGGATCTTCCCGACCTCGACGACCTCGCCGGAACGCAACGTCGGCGCCTGCATGCGGTGGGAGAGGTGCTCGCTGGCGGGCAGGAACACCAGCTCGTAGCGCAACCGCGGATCGAGCTCTTCGAGGAGGAAGCTGCCGTCCCCCCCGCTCGTCGTCCGCGCGACCGCGTCGCCGAGATCGAGCTCTTCCCCGACGACCGGCAGCCCGTGATAGGTCACCGCCCGCACGACGACGACCTCGACGTCGAGCAGCGGGAGCCCCTCGTCGTCGACGACCTGGCCGCGCAGGCCGGCCTCCTGGCCCGGAGGAAGAGGCTCCAGCGCCACCGTTTCGGCGGCCCCGGCGCGGAGGATCCCGGACATCCCGGCAGACCCCGCGGATGGGCCCCAGATCCCCGCGTCGAAGAGCTCGGCCGGCAGCTCGACGGGCGCGGGCCTGGGCGCCGGCGTGTCCGGCGGCAGCTCCTCAGCCGGCTCCGGCGGGGCCGGCACCTCGCTCCTCCGCGGCCGGTCGAAGCCGGGACGGGCGGTGTCGCCGGACAGCCACCAGAGCGTCAGGAGCACCGCGAGCACCGCGAAGAACAGAACGAACACCGGGAAACGGGGCAGCCGCGCCATCGGAACCTCCCTCATCGCAACATCAAGGAAGACGTCGCTCGGGCTCGCGTCGATGCCACTTTTCTGCGTCAACCTCGCGATCGCGATCGCGGTATACTCCTCGGACCCCCCACCCGCGAGGGAACGATGCCCGGACGCTCGGCCGAATCCCACCGCTTCGCCAAGCTGCAGACCCGGCTGCGGCCGATGTACGAGCGCCTCTTCCCCGACCCGCAGCTGCCCCGCAGCGTGCTGGTCGTGCCCAGCCTCAGCCTCGATGCGGAGGAGCTCGCCAAGATCAGCGGGGTGCACCACTACGAGGAGCGCATGCTGTGCATGTTGATGCTCCTCCGCCTGCCGCGCACCGAGGTGCTGTACGTCACCAGCCAGCCGATCGAGCCGACGGTGATCGACTACATGCTGCACCTGCTCGCCGGCATCCCCGGCAGCCACGCCCGCCGGCGGCTCCACCTGTTCCACTGCCACGACGCCTCGCGCCGGCCGCTGACCGCCAAGATCCTCGAGCGGCCGCGCCTGGTCGAACGGCTCGCGGCGGCGATCCCCGACCCGGACAGCGCCCACATGGTGTGCTTCAACGCGACGCCCCTCGAGCGCAAGCTCGCCCTGCGGCTCGGCATCCCGATCTACGGCTGCGACCCCGAGCTCGCCGCGCTCGGCAGCAAGAGCGGCAGCCGCAAGCTGTTCCGGGCGGCGGGCGTGCCGCTCCCCGACGGACGGGAAGACCTGCGGGACGCCGCCGACATCCTCGAGGCGATCGCCGCGCTCAAGGCCGCGGACCCCACCCTGCGGCGCTGCGTGGTCAAGCTCAACGAGGGCTTCTCCGGCGAGGGCAACGCGGTCCTCGACCTCGGCGCGGCGCCGACGGGGTCGGCTCTTCGCGGCTGGCTCGAAGAGGCGCTGCCGCGGAACCTGCGCTACGAGGCGAAGGGCTGCGACTGGGAGCGCTTCCGCGGCAAGTTCGAGGAGATGGGCGGCATCGTCGAGGCCTGGGTGGCCGGCGCGGACAAGCGCTCGCCCTCCGTGCAGATGCGGCTCGACCCCTGCGGCCGCGTGGAGGTGATCTCAACCCACGACCAGCTGCTCGGCGGGCCGCACGGCCAGGTCTTCCTCGGCTGCACCTTCCCCGCCGACCCGGCCTACCGGCTCGCCCTGCACGAGCACGGCCGGCGCATCGGTGAGCGCGCCCGCGACGCCGGGGTGCTCGGCCGCTTCGGCATCGACTTCATCTCCGTGCGGGGCCCCGAGGGCTGGACGCACCGCGCCCTCGAGATCAACCTGCGCAAGGGCGGCACCACGCATCCGTTCATGGTGC
>JAUIEM010000014.1 GCA_030428695.1 bacterium | reverse complement strand
CCAGAGCGACAGCGCCACCGCGCGGACGAGGCCGAGGGGGTCGGTCTCGGAGCGCACCACGTAGTCGTCGGCCCCGGCCCGCAGCAGGCTCTCGGCCAGCGCCGCGTCCCAGGTGGGGGCGAGCACGACGACCGGACCGGCGTCCGGGCCGAGGGAGCGCAGCAGATCGGTCGCGTCGCCATCCGGCAGCTCGCTCGCGGTCAACACGCAGCGGAAGTCCCCCCGCGCGGTCGCGCTCAAGGCGTCGCGCAGGCTGGAGACCGACTCGACCGCGTAGCGCGGGTCGGCGCGGACCAGGTCGCGCTCGAGCCTGGCGGCGTCGGGCGCGTCCGCCGCGACGAGCAGTACGGGGACCCTCTCGTTCATGATCCTCGGTCCGGCCCGCGGGGAAGGGAGAACCCGGCTCCGCGCAGCGGGCGTGGCTAGCAACAGTGTTGGTGGAGTGGGCGGAGACGTCAAGCCTCGACCTGCAGGATGTCCGCAGCGTGGGAACAGAGCGCCTGCGCGCCTCACAGATCGCCTTGAAGGCCGCTCTCTGCCCCGGTGACTTGCCGCGCACTCCAGATCGTGTACCATCCGGTCGTCGCGATCGCGCAAGGACGGAAATGGCAGAGTTGTCGGATACGTCGCGTCTCATCGCTGCGCTCGATTGCAGCCCGTCGGTCGTCCGCGCGGCGTCGTCCCTCGGTTTCGTGCGCACCTACGCGTCGGCGGCGGAGCTCGCGCTGCCCGCGACCGACATCGTGCTCGCCAGCGAGGCCAGCCTGCGCGCGGTCGCTTCCGCCACGCAACAGGCCTGGCGGCGCGATCAACCCGGGCTGGTCGTCACGCTGGTCGCTCCCCCGGGGGCCAGAGAGCTCTGCGACCGGCTCGGTGCCGACTGCAGCTTCGACCCTGACTCGGATCCCGCGCAGCTGCCCTCGCTGCTCGAGGGCGCTCTGCGGGCGCGCCGCGAGCGCAGCGCCGGGCGCCGCGATCCCAGGCAGCGTGCGGTCGTGGTCTGCGCGAAGGCGGGCTCGCCCCTCGCCGAGCTGGCGGCGGGGGCGCTGGCGGCGGAGGGCATCCGCGCGTTGCCGGCGCGGTCCGCGGCGCAGGCGCTCACCCTGTGCCGGAAGGTCGAGCTGCAGCTCCTCCTGATCGACGCGGACATGGTCTGTCCGGTCGAGCTGCTCGCGGCCGCGCGCCGTTTCGATCCCCATCTGCTGGCGGTCGTCTGTCGTTCCTCCTTCGACCCTGCGCGGGCGCGGGAGGAGCTCGCCGTCGACGGCGTGTTCGAGCTGCTCCACGCGCCGTTGGCAGCCGACCGGCTGGCGGCGGTCGTGCGCGCCGCCTGGGCGTGCTGGTACCTGCATCGTGGAGGAAGGGGGCGGGCGGGCTCCGGGTGTCTGCGGGTCTGCTGCATCGGGGCTCCGGCCTGGGTCGCCACGGTCTCCGCGGCGCTGCGCGTGCACGGCGTCGAGGCCGGTCCGACCGCGGAGGAACCTGACGCCGTGCTGCTCGCGCTCTCTGCCGGGCACGGTCTCGGCGAGCTGCGCCGCGCGCGGGAACAGCACATCGCGCGGCCGCTGTTCGTCCTCGATCCCGGCGGGAACGCCGACCGGGAGGTCTGCCTCGCGCTCGGCGCGGACGACTACCAGCGCGGGGAGGTCCTCGAGCCCGGCGCCGTCGAGCGCCTGCGCGCAGCGGTGTCCCGTCGGCGGGCGCAGGCCTGCGTCGAGGAGCAGGTGCGCGCCCGCTACGAGGTCGCGCGCAACTGGATGGCCCTGCTCGAGCGCAACGCCGACGCGATCGTCATCGTCGGCGAGGGGAAGCGGGTCTCGAGCGCCAACGCGGCCGCGCGCCGGATGTTCAAGGCCCGGGGCGAGCTGGTCGGCAGCCCGTTCCCGGTGCCCCCCGATGCGGGAAGCGCGCGCGAGATCCGCCTGCCCGGCGGGCGTTGCGGGGAGATGCGCTGCGCGGACATCAGCTTCGAGGGCCGCCCGGCGGTGATGGCGTCGATCCGCGACATCAGCGCACGCAAGCAGCTCGAGCAAGAGCTGCGGGCTGTCAACGAGCGGCTCGAGCGCGAGCTCGAGCGGCGCGCCGCGGCAGAGGTGGAGATCAAGGCGGTCAACGAGCGCCTCGAGCGCAAGGTCCAGCACCGCACCGAGGAGCTGCGCCGGGCCAACTCGGAGCTCGAGGGCGAGGTCGACGGCCGGCGCCGGGCGGAGACCGCGCTCCAGCAGGCCCTGCAGCGGGTCGCCCGCCGGGCGCGCCAGCTGCAGACCCTGACGGTGGCCGTCGTCGAGCTCAGCGCGGCTCCGAACGTGCAGGCGGTCGTCGAGCACGGAGCGCGCGCGGCGTGTGAGGTCATCGGCAGCCGCGTCGCCCTCGTCCACTTCGCCGGTCACGGCGGTGACTGGACCTTCGCAGTCACCGGCGCGGCCTTCGCGCAAGCCGGTGCCGGCGCAGCCGCCACGGAAGACTCCGCGAAGGGGCAGCCGGAGGTCGCAGACAGGCCGGAGCCCGCCCGGCGCGAGAGCCTGCCGGTGTGCCGCGAGAACGCCCCGTTGCGCCTGGAGGGCGCGGCGCTGGATCCCTACCGCGAGCGCCTCGGGAAGGGGGTCTACGCGCCGCGCCAGCGTTGGCTCGGCGTTCCCCTGGTCGCGCGTGACGGCGCGAACATCGGGCTGCTCGAGGTGATCGACAAGCTGGAAGGAGAGCTCTCCGACGAGGACAGCGCGATGATGTCGCAGCTCGCCCTGGCGCTGCAGGCCGACCTGCAGCTGCGGGTGGCGAAGGGTCGCCTCGAGGGGGCGAGCCGGCGTCTGGCCGCGTCGAACCGGGAGCTGACCCAGTTCGCCTACGTCGCCTCCCACGACCTCAAGGCGCCGCTGCGCGCGATCGCGAACCTCGCCGACTGGATCGAGGAGGACTGGAGGGCCGGTGAGACCTCGGAGCTCGAGGAGAACCTCGGGCTGATGCGCTCGAGGGTGCGGCGGATGACGAAGCTGCTCGACGACCTCCTCGAGTACTCCCGGGCGGGCCGTCGGCTCGACCAGGTCGACGAGATCGCCTGCGAGGCCCTGCTCGACGAGATCATCGCCCTGCTCTCGCCGCGGCCGGGCTTGACCGTCGTGGTCGAGCGCCCGATGCCGGTCCTGCGCTCTCCGGTCGCGCCCCTGCGGCAGGTGCTGATGAACTTGATCGGCAACGCCCTCAAGCACCACGGCGGCGACGGCCACGTCTGGGTCAGCGCCGAGGAATCGGACGACCGCGTGTCGTTCACGGTGCGGGACGACGGCCCCGGCATCGAGCCGGAGTTCCACGAGCGGGTGTTCGAGATGTTCAAGAAGCTCCAGTCGAAGGACAAGGTCGAGGGCAGCGGCATCGGCCTCGCGCTGGTGCGCAAGATCGTCGAGGCGGCGGGCGGCCGGATCGAGCTCGCGTCCCGCCCGGGCGAAGGCGCGAGCTTCACCTTCAGCTGGCCGCGGAGCTGGCCCGCTCCGCTGGGAGGCAGGTGATGGACCCGATCGGCAGCGGCTTCTTCCGCGGGCGGGAGCGGCGGCGGCCGCCCTCGATCCTCGTGGTCGACGACGACTACGTCGACGTCAAGGCGCTGCGCCGGGCGATGAAGAAGAGCGGCCTGGAGTACGAGCTCGCCTACGAGGAGGACGGCGTCGCCGCCCTCGCGCGGTTGCGAGGCAGTGACGGCAAGGAGAGGCTGGAGCCGCCCTACGTCGTGCTGCTCGACATCAACATGCCGCGCATGAACGGCCACGAGTTCCTCACCGAGCTGCGCGCCGACCCGGCGTTGCGGCGCACGGTCGTGTTCGTGCTGACGACCTCCCGCGCGAGCGCGGACGTCGACGCGGCCTTCGATCGATGCGTCGCGGGCTACTTCGTCAAGGCGAAGATCGGCTCGACCTACACCCGCATGCTGACATGCCTGGCGAGCTACCTCGAGAGCAGCGAGCTGCCGTAGCCTTCTCTGGCTGGTGGCGGGGAGCGACAGGGCTCAGCGCTCGGGTCCGGTCTGCGTGCGGAGGCACTCCTGGACCGCGTGCGCGGCCGCGGCGCCTGTCTGGAAACGCGCGGCGGGGTCTTTGGCGAGCAGGCGGAGAACCAGCGCGGAGACCTCGGGCGCGCAGTCCGACCGCAGCTTCTCGAGCGCCGGCGGCGGGTTGTGCAGGTGGCCCATCATCACCGCGTCGAGGTCCACGCCGACGAAGGGCAGGCGGCCGGTCAACAGCTCGTACACCGTGCATCCGAGGGCGTACAGGTCGGTGCGCACGTCGCACGGCCGGTCGAGCCACTGCTCGGGCGCCATGTAGGCGGCCGAGCCGAAGACGATCCCGGGAGCCGTGACCACCGTCGCGCCCTCGGACAGCTTGGCGAGCCCGAAGTCGGCGATCCGCACCCGTCCGGAGCGGGTGAGCAGCAGGTTGGCGGGCTTGATGTCGCGGTGCACGATGCCCTCGCGGGCGGCGGCGTGCAGGCCGAGGGCGGTGTCGCGGGCGATCGCGAGCACGCGATGCAGCGGCAGGCGGCGCAGCTGGTTGTGCAGCCGCTCGACGCTTCCGCCTGCGGCGTAGGCCATCACGATGCAGGTGTAGCCGCGCACCTCGAACAGGTCGTAGATCGGCGTGATGAAAGGGCTGTCGAAGCCGGCAAGGATGCGGGCCTCCTGCTTGAAGCGTTCGAGGGTCTCTTCGTCCCGCGCCATCCGCGGCGCGATGACCTTGATCGCGACCTTCCGCCCGAGGCTGGCCTGGCGCGCGAGGAAGACGGTCGCCATCGAGCCCGACCCGAGCTGCCGTTCGAGCGCGTAGCCGTTCACATCACCCTTGAAGAGCTCCATCCAGCGGGTCGACGGGCTCGTGCCCACTCGAGGCACGGCGGGGGGGAGCGCCGTCGGACGCAGCTTGCGCCGCAGCGGGGAGTCGTAGCGGGCGCGGGCGAAGTCGACGGCCTGGCGCAGGCTCTCCCTGCACAACCTGTCCTTGGGCAGGTAGTCTTCCGCGCCGAAGGCGAGCAGGTCGAGGGCGAACTCGTCGGCGTCGACGCCGGTCATCACCAGGGTGGGCGGCGGCGCGGTCAGCTGGGTCAGATGGCGCAGGACATCGAAGGCGTCGCCGTCGGGCAGGCAGAAGTCGAGCAGGACGCACACGTAGTCGTCGGCGTCGAGCAGGCGACGGGCCTCCTTGACCGTGCCCGCCAGGGCGAAATCGAAGCTCCCCGCGCCGCGCAGATAACGCATCACGGTGCGGCGGTCGATCATGTCGTCGTCGACGATCAGGATCTTCTCGGTCGCCTGCACACCAGCTCCTGTCGCGCCGGGCCGCGCGGGTCCTTCCGGCAAGTCTAGTTGCCTGACGAGGCGCTCGCCACCCGGGCGCGGGCTCATCGGCCCTAAGTCCTTGTCGTGCAAAATCTTTTACATGTCAAGTCGAGAACTTTATTCGTGTCTCTGGTAGACTGGAGGGCGTCATGACTCCTCTCTCGGCTGATGCATGCGCATACTCCTGATCGACGACGACCTCGTGGACCGCAAGGGGATCCGCCGTAACCTGATGCGGAGCCGGACCCTGGTGTGCGAGATCGAGGAGGCCGCGACCCTGCGCGAGGCCCGCGACGCGCTGGCGAACCAGCGCTTCGACTGCGCGCTGCTCGATCTGTACCTGCCCGACGGCACCGCCGGCGAGCTGCTCGAGGAGCTCGCCGCCCAGGGTGGTGCGCCCCTCCCGATCGTGATCCTGACCGGCTCCGAAGACGACGACAAGAGCCTCGATCTGCTCGCCTCGGGCGCCCAGGACTACCTCGTCAAGGGCCAGTGCAGCTCCGAGGCCCTGGTCCACGCGATCCGCTTCGCGATCGCCCGCCACGGCGTGCGCGAGCCGCGGGAGGAGGATTCCACCGAGACCGCGGTCGTCGGGCCCGGTCCCGCGCGCGTGCTGGTCGCGCTGCCGTCGTCCGAGCTGGGCGGGTACGTGCGGGGCTGGCTCGAAGAGGAGGGCTTCCGCGTGTCGGGAGCCGACAGCTCCGAGTCCGCGGTCCGCGCCTTCGAGCACCCCTACGCCCTGCTGATCCTCGATCTCGACCAGATGCTGCTGCCCGCGGCGATCGCGCAGTGCCATCCGACGCTGTACCTGACCTCCCTCGACTGGAACGTCGCCCGGCGCAAGGTCGAGCAGGTCGCGGAGTGCCGGGTCCTCGTCCGGCCGATCACCCGCGCCCGCTTGCTCCACGAGGTCCAGGCGCTGCTGCAGACCCGGCCGCAGCACGGCGAGAGCCTGGCGGGGACAGTGGTGCACGGCTACCGCTTCGAGGAGCCGATCGGGCGCGGGGCGATGGGAAGTGTGTTCCGTGCCGTGCACGTCGAGCTCGATCGGCAGGTGGCGGTCAAGATCCTGCCCCGCGACCTCTCCGGCGACCGCGAGTCCGTCGTCCGCTTCCGCCGCGAGGCGCGTTTGCTCGCCCGGCTCGACCATCCCCACATCATCCCGATCCACGACCTGTTCGAGCACAACGGGCGCCTGCACATCGTGATGGGCTACGCGGGCGGAGGCTCGACCCGGACCTGGGTCGAGCGCGAGGGACCGCTGCCGGAAGCGACCGCCGCGCGGCTGACGCGCGAGGCGGCGCTCGGCCTCGCGGCGGCTGCCGCGGAAGGGGTCGTCCACCGCGACGTCAAGCCCGACAACCTGCTCCTGACCGCGCACAGGAGCCTGCGCATCGCCGACTTCGGGCTCGCGACGATGGAAGACCGCGGGCAGGTGTCGGTCACCCGCACCGGGGTCGTGCTCGGCACGCCGTCCTTCATGGCGCCGGAGCAATGGGACGAGGGCCAGCCGACCGACGCGCGGAGCGACCTGTACGGCCTCGGCTGCACCCTGTTCTACCTGTTGACCGGGGAGCTGCCCTTCAAAGGGGGCAGCGTCGCGGCGGTGATGCGGCAGCACCTGCGCTGCGCGGCTCCCCTGGTCCGCTCCCTGCGCTCGAGTGTGTCGGTCACGATGGAGGCGATCGTCGCCCGCCTGCTGGCCAAGCGCCCGGAGGACCGGTACCCCGGGGGGGATGCGCTCGCGCAAGCGCTCCAGCCCCTGGCCGACGGGAGCTGACCGGGGACAGGTGCCGGATGAGACCAGGGCGGTGTCGGACACATCCGGCAGCGAAGAGGTCCTGCAGGGCCTCGAGCCTGCCCGCCGAGGCGCCGACGGCGATGCCCGCCTCGGGTGTGGGCCTGCCGCGTGGTTTGGTCGCCTCGTCGATGTCCATGGTGTTCTCCTCGGATCTGATCGATCGATGGGCCTGCTGCATAGGCTCGGGTTCCTCCCCGTCGACGGAGCGTCTATAGTGGGAGTGCCCTTACCTGTTCTCGCTCGAGCGGAAGGGCGCGGAGATGCGATGTGCTCAAGGTCAAGGCACACGGACCGATCGTGATGGTCGATGACAACCGCTCGGACTTCCGTATCGCGGAGATCTACTTCAAGCGCTCGCGGCTTCAGCGGCCCTTCGTCTACCTGTCTTCGGGAGAAGCGCTGCTCGCCCACCTCGAGGCGGTCACCCGCGGCGAGGCGCCGGTACCGGCCCTGGTCCTGCTCGACGTCAACATGCCCGGCCTGTCCGGCTTCGAGACCCTGAAGGCGGTCCGCGCCGTCGAGCGCCACCGCGAGCTGCCGATCGCGATCCTGACGACCTCGACCCGCGATTCCGAGCGCACGCTCGCTTTCCGCCTCGGCGCGGACGACTTCATCACGAAGCCCCTCACCGGCAAACCCTACCTCGAGCTGTTCAATGCGCTCGCGCCGTGAGAGGCTCCCGCCTGTCGCGCCCGGCGGCGCCAGCGGGGAGCAGCCGAGGTCCGGCGCGCTCAGTGCTGTTGGAGCGTCAGGGGCAACACCTCCCTGGCGAGCTCGGCCCCCGACGCGTAGCGGTCCTCGGGCCGCTTGGAGAGCAGCCGGGCGATCACGGCCTCGGTCTCCGGTGAGACCCCGGGCCGTCTGCTGCCGACCCGAGGCGGCGCGCTGAGGATGTGCTGGCGCATCACCGCCGCGGCGGTCTGACCCTGGAAGGGAAGCTCGCCCGTCAGGAAGAAGAAGTACGAGCAGCCGAGGGCGTAGAGGTCGGAGCGCGTGTCGGGCGCCCGCTCCCCATCCCATTGCTCGGGGGCCATGAAGGACGGCGTCCCGAGCAGGATGCCTTCCTGCGTCAGGGCCTTCTCGTTCCCCTTGACCTTGGCGAGGCCGAAGTCGGCGACGCGGAGGACGCCGTCCGCGGTCAGCAGAAGATTGTCGGGCTTGATGTCGCGGTGGACGATGCCGCGTTGGGACGCGGCGTGCAGGCCGAGCGCAGCCTCGTACACCAGTCGCGCGGCATCGGTCTCGGACAGCGGCCCTTCCCGGGCGATCTGGGTGGTGGTCGAGCCGCCTTCGGCGAAGGCCATCACGATGTGCAGCCGGCCCTGGTGCAGGAACAGGTCGAAGATCGGGATGATGTGGGGATGGTCGAGCCGGGCGAGGACCTTCGCCTCCTGCCGGAAGCGCATCAGCGACTCGCGGTCCGCGCACAGCTCGCGCGGGAGCACCTTGATCGCGACCGGCCGCTCGAGCTCGAGCTGGATTGCGCGGTAGACACCCCCCATGCCGCCGCGACCGATGAGCTTCTCGAAGCGGAAGCCGTGGGTCTCGACGCCGAGGGCACCGCTCTCGGTCGATGGATACTCGCTGCGCAGCGAGCGCATCTCGTGCAGCAGCCGCTCGCGGCCGACGGGCCGCACAAGCACCCTGCAGGCGGGGACGTCGGCGACCAGGCTCTGGGCACGTCCCCAGTCGAGGGAGGTGATGAACAACGCCGGGCAGCGCAGCCGGGCGAGATCGGAGAGGACGGGCTGGTCGAGGTCGACGAGCGCGAGCGCGGGGTCGCGCGCCAGGCCCTGGTCGGCCTCCTCGGGGGTGGTCGCGAGGGTGACCGAGAACTCGGTGTCCTGCACGAAGCGCGCGATGTCGCAACCCGTCTCGGGACGAGCACAGGCCCACAACGTCGGCACGCCCGGGGGGGGCGTGTCGTCGGTCGGGAGCTCGTGCTCGCCGCTCGCGTTCCCCTGCGCGTGGCGCGCGATCGCGTAGCGGATGGCGTGGACGAGCCGCTGCGGGCTGCAGCGGCCCTTGACGAGGTAGTCCTGGGCGCCGCACTCGAGCAGGCGGATGCTGTGCTCGCCGTCGTCCTCGCCGGAGAGGATGACGACCGGCAAGGGGAGGCGTCCGTCGGTCCCGAGCTCTTGGAGCAGATCGAAGGCGGTGCCGTCGGGCAGGTAGAGGTCGAGGAGCGCGCAGTCGTAGGTGCCGCACGCGAGCGCCTTCGTCGCCGCGGCCAGGCTGACGGCCTCCTCGATCTCGCAGTCGAAATCCTTGCTGCGCCGGAGATTCCGGGAGATGCCCAGGCGGTCTACATCGTCGTCGTCGATCAGGAGAAGGCGCATTCTAGGTGGATTCTCAAACGGGATGCTCTATACTACCAACGTCGCTGATTAGCATATAGACCTGGCGGTGCAATTGCCAACGTGACATTGAGTTGTGATCGAGCCTGACCACCCCATCCAGCCCGGCGCAGGGCTGCCGCCCAGAGGACGACTTCCGTGCAGGACAGCTCCGACGAGCTCACCCGCAAGAGCCTGCACCATCTCGTGCGGCGCGACCTCCTGCCCTCCGACGCGGTCGCGGCCGACGAGCCGCCACAGGCGACCGCCGACCGCCTGATCCAGTCCGGCAAGCTCAGCGAGGTCCAGTTCGCGAACGCCCTCGCCGAGGTCGCGGACACCGAGCTGGTCTTCGCGGACCCGGAGAACCTCGACTGGTCGGCGGTCGAGGTCTTCCCTCAGGAGCTGCTGCGGGCCCATCGGGCGGTGCCGATCCTGCGGGAGCCGGACGCGCTGGTCGTCGGCTTCGACCAGGTCCCGACCTCCGCGGCGGTCGCGGAGCTCCAGGAGGCGTGCGGACAGCCGATCCGCTCGGTGCTGATGCCGCGCAGCCAGGTCTTCCGCTTCTTCGGGGGCGGGCCGACCCCGGCGGGAGCTCACGCGAGTGAGCTCCCGGACTGGCTGCTCGCGCAGGTCGAGGGCTGCCTGGCCGCCGCCAGCGACGGGTTGCGCCTCGACCCGGTCGGCGACGAGGTCCTGGTACGGCAACGGGACCAGGACGGCTGGTCCGTCCGCGATCGCCTGCCGCTGTCCGCGCTGGCCGCGGCCGTCTCGCTGGCCGGGAAAGGTCCCATCGCGCTCGGCGAGGACGCACGCGGGGAGGTGCGCGTCTACGACGGTGACGCGCGCGGGCCGAGCGTCGAGCTGCTCCTCCGTCGCTGGGGCCCGCAACCGCGGCTCGCCGACTTCGCGATCGACTCCGACACCCAGCTCGCCCTGCAGTGCGTACTGACGGCGGAGACAGGCCTGGTCGCCTGCTGCAGCCGGGACGAAGAGGCCGCCGCGCGGCTCGTCCTCGCCCTGACCAGCGCCGTCGCCCGACGCCGCGTCGTCGCCCTGCATCCGCCGCGCCCCGAGCGCCTTCCGCCGGAGCTGCGCCGCTGCGCCGAGCGCGAGGACGCGCTGGCTGCCGAGGTGGTCGGGCTCGTCGGGCTTCATCGCCCGGCGCTCGAGCAGACCTGCGAAGCCGCCCGCTCGCGGCTGATCATCACGACCTGGCCGGAGCCGGACGCCCACGCCGTGCTGCTCGGCGCGCTCGAGGACGGCTGTCGGCCCTCGGTGCTCGCGCGGGTCCTCACCCTGGTGGTCGGCGTCGCGCCGCGCGCGCCGCATACGTTGGAGCTGATCCGGCTCGGCGTCGAAGATCGGCGCGCGGTCGCCCGGGCGGACCGGGGCTATCTCGCGCGCAGCCTGGTCGAGGACTGAGATGGATCTGCCTGCCCTGCTCTCCTATGCCAAACGGGTCGGCGGCTCCGACCTGCACCTCAGCGCGGATGCACCGGCGATGCTCCGCCAACACGGCGCGACCCACAAGCTCTCCTCGCCGGGGTCCGAGCGGCCGCTGCGCTTCGATGGCGACACGCTGCGGCGGTTGCTGTTCGACGTGCTCAACGAGACGCAGCAGCAACAGCTCGAAGAGCACAAGGAGCTCGACTTCGCGCTCAGCCTGGCGGAAGGTACCCGCTTCCGCGGCAATATCTTCTTCCAGAGCCGCGGAATCGCGGCCGTGTTCAGGGTGATCTCGAGCACGATCCCCTCCTTCGAGAAGCTCGGGCTTCCGGAGGTCGTGCAGGAGCTCACGACGCTCGAGAAGGGTCTGGTGCTCGTCACCGGGCCGACCGGCTCCGGCAAGTCGACGACGCTCGCGGTGATGCTCGACGAGATCAACCGCACCCGGAACGGCCACATCATCACCATCGAGGACCCGATCGAGTTCGTCCACCCGCCGCGCGCGTGCATGGTCAATCAGCGCGAGCTCGGAGTCCACACGCTCTCTTTCAACAACGCGCTGCGGGCGGCGCTGCGCGAGGATCCCGACGTCATCCTGGTCGGCGAGATGCGCGACCTCGAGACGATCTCCCTCGCGATCACCTGCGCCGAGACCGGTCACCTCGTGCTCAGCACCCTGCACACGCAGAGCGCGGCGCAGACCGTCGAGCGCATCGTCAACGTGTTCCCGTCCGGCGAGCAGGACCAGATCCGGGCGCAGTTCGCCGGCTCGCTGCAGGCGATCATCTCCCAGGTGCTGCTCGAGAAGATCGGCGGGGGGCGCTGCGCGGCGTTCGAGATCCTGATCGCGACCCCGGCGGTGCGCGCGCTGATCCGCGAAGGCAAGACGGTCCAGATCCCGAGCGCGATCCAGACCGGGCGGAAGTACGGCATGTGCAGCCTCGAGCAGTCCCTGACCCGGCTCGCCGCGGCGCGGAAGATCACCCAGGAGGTCGCCGACGTCCAGCTCGCGTCGCTCGGCCTCAGCCGCAAGCGGCTCGCGCCTGAGCCGGCGGAGAAGCAGGGGAGCCGGGCGCGCACCTTGCGGAAGCAGTGGGAGGAGGAAGAGCGTGACCGGCAGCGGGAGCGAAAGCGCCTGCAGGAGCGAGGACGCGGCTCTCTCTACCGTGGGCAACCCCTCGACGGCGGGACGCGGGCCGACCGCACCGAGCACGTCCTGCGCGGGGGCCGGCGGGAGGCGGACGAAACGGACGCGCGCGCCGATCGCACCGAGCACGCCTTGCGTGGAGGGCGCAGCGCCACGCGCCGCAGCCGCGAGGGACGGACGCAGCGCAAGCGGGAACCCGGTTGACTCACCGGGATTCGTTGCGAGGGCCCGGAGGCCGCTTGAGATCGGGCACTTCGAGTCCTCGAGCAGCGGCGCCGTGTGTCATGGGTGGCACACGTCCCCAGGTGCGCAGCGCACAGGCTCGAAGTGTCCGAGATCTGCGGCATCCGGGTCCGTAGCAGGAAGTCCGGTGCATCGAACGGAATGAAGGGAATCGTGAACAGAGGCATCGGCAGCAAGGAGCTCCGCGCGTGGCTGGAGAAGACCGTCACTCTCGACGGCTCGGACCTGTACGCCGTCGTCGGCAGCCCCCCGACGGTCAACGTGCGCGGAGATCTGCAGGCGCTCGGCGAGGCCCCCTTGCGACCCCGCCATCTCGCCGCGCTCGTCCAGGGCATGCTCAGCCCGGCCCAGGCGCGCAAGCTCGACGAGCGTCCCGAGCTCGACCTCGCCCTCGAGCTGTCGACCGACGCCCGCTTCCGCGTCAACGTCTACCGCGAGCGCGGCCATCTGGCCTTCGTCGCGCGTCGTCTGCGCACCTCGATCCCGAGCTTCGACGAGCTCGGGCTGCCGGCGATCCTGAGCAAGCTCGCCGTGCTCAACCGCGGCCTGCTGCTCGTGGTCGGAGCGACCGGCTCGGGCAAGTCGACGACCCTGGCGGCGATGATCGATCACCGGAACCGCAAGCGCTCGGGCCACATCGTGACGATCGAGGATCCGATCGAGTTCGTCCACCGCCCGCGGCGCAGCGTGATCAGCCAGCGCGAGCTCGGCACCGACACGCTGTCCTACGCCGACGGCCTCAAGAGCGTCCTGCGTCAGGCCCCGTCCGTGGTGCTGATCGGCGAGGTCCGCGACAGCGAGACGGCCGAGGCGGTGTTGCGCATCTCCGAGACCGGGCATCTGGTGCTCAGCACCCTCCACGCCCCGGATACGGTGCGGGCCCTCGAGCGCTTCTGCGCGTTGTTCGCCGAAGAGCGGCAGGAGCGGGTGCTCGCCCACCTCGCCCACGAGCTCGTCGGCATCGTCGCCCAGCGGCTGATCCTCAGCCCGCTCCGCAAGCGCCGCTTCGCCGCCCTCGAGATCCTGACCCCGACGCCCCGGGCGCGGGAGCTGATCGTGCGCAAGGATCTCAACGGCCTGCGCAGCTACATGGCCGAGGTCAGCGGCAGCTCGGACATGCAGACCTTCGAGGACGCGCTGGTCGCGCTGATCGAGTCGCGCTCCCTGCAGCTCGCCGACGCGCTGCCTCACGCCGACAGCATCGCGCAGCTCAAGATGCGGCTGCGGCGGAGCAAGGTCTACGTCGACGACAGGTCCTCCGGCAACGACAACCTCGAGCTACGGATGCTCTGATGGAAAGGATGCGAAGGAACGGCGAGCCCCGCGAGCGCATCCTGCTCGTCGATCAGGACGTGATCGATCGGCGCACTGCGATCCGCTACCTCGCCGTCGAGAAGCGCTACGACTTCGTCGAGGTCGAGAGCATCGCGGCCGCGATCGAGGCGCTCTCGAGCGAGCGGTTCGCGTGCGTGCTGCTCGAGTTCCACCTGGCCGACGGCGACGCCTTCGCCTTCCTGCGCCACCTCTCGCAGCTCCGCAAGCCGCCGGTCGCGATCGTGCTGACCGGGGTCGACGCGGACCATCGGGCGGTCAAGCTGCTCGAGCATGGGGCAGAGGACTACCTGCCCAAAGACCAGCTCTCCCGGCGCACCCTGTGCCAGGCGGTCGAGTTCGGGCTCGCCCGGCAACGCTCGCCAGGGCGCCGCCGCACGCGGCGGCCGCCGCTGGCGACGGTTCCGGCCTCGGGCCTGCTGACCGGGAACTGGGTCGAGACCTTCACCGGTGAGATCCGTGGCTACCAGATCGAGGGCAGGCTCGGCAGCGGAGCGATGGCCGCGGTGTTCGAGGCCACCCAGTGCAGCCTGCAGCGCAAGGTCGCGATCAAGGTGCTCGCGCCATTGCTCGCCCGCGACAAGGAGATGATGGAGCGCTTCAAGCAGGAGGCCTTCATCCTCGCCGGCTTCGACAGCCCCTTCTTCGTGCCGATCTTCGATCTGTTCAGCCATCGCGGCTACACCTGCATCGTGATGGCGTTCGCCGCCGGAGGCAGCGTCGAGGCCCTGCTGAAGCGTCACGGCCGCCTGCCCCTGCGGCGCGCGCTGACCATCGCCCGCGACTGCGCCCTGGGGCTGCAGGTCGCCGCTCGTGCCGGCATCGTCCACCGCGACGTCAAGCCGGCGAACATCCTGCTCAGCAGCACGGGTCAGGCGAAGATCGCCGACTTCGGTCTCGCGAAGCTGAGCCGGAACGCCGCGCTGAACACCGCGCCGGGGATCGTCTTCGGGTCGGCGGCCTACATGGCGCCCGAACAGTGGAGCGACGAGCTGCCGAAGGATCCGCGCAGCGACCTGTACGCGCTCGGCTGTACGCTCTTCGAGCTGTTGACGGGCGACGTCCCCTTTCCGACGCAGTCGTCGGCGGACGCGATGCGCGAGCACCTGCACACGCCGCCACCGCGTGTCAGCAGCCACCGGCCCGAGGTTCCCCGGCGGGTCGAGGAGGTGGTCGTGAAGCTGCTCGCGAAGGAGCCAGAGCACCGTTTCCACGCGGGCTCCGAAGTCGCCCGCGCGCTGCAGCTGTGCCTGCAGGAGGTGGGCGGATGAGCGACGCGCAGGTCCTCGTCGTCAGTCCCCACGCGGGCGACCTCCGGGCGCTGAACGCCGCCTTGCAGACGCTCGGCCGGGGAGGGCGCGCGCAGGGCGTCGCGACGGTTGAGGCGGCGCTGTCGTCGCTCGCGCGGGAGCCCTTCGCCTGTGTCGTCCTGTCCGACGAGCTCGCCGACGCGGCGGATGCGCTCTTCGCCGCGCTGCGGGAGGTGCCATCGGGCACGGCCGGGCCGCTTCCTCCCGCGGCCCTGCCGGCATTCTCCGAGCTGCCCGAGGGGCCTCCGCCGGCCCCGAAGCTGCGCATCCCGGTCGTCGTGCTGTGTGGGGGCGCGCCGACCGGTGCCGCGCGGCTGATCCGTGCCGGCGCGGCGGACGTCCTGCTGCGCGAGGAGCTGACTCCCGCGTCCCTCGAGCACGCGCTCGCCGGCGTTCTGGCAGAGGCGCGCGGCGGTCGCGGCCCGAGCCCGGGGGAGGACACCCTGGCCCTGACCGAGCATCGGGTCGTCGTCGGCCTCTTCGCGGATGAGTCGAGCTGGCAGCGCCTCGTCCCCTGGCTGCGTTCCCTCAGCCTCGAACCGATCCGCGTGCTGACCCCGCAGCAGGCAGTCGAGATGATCGAGTTCCAGACGCCCGAGGCCATCCTGTGCGACGACTGCCTGCTCGGGTCGTCCTTTGCGGCAGGGGTGGTCGACCGACTGCGCGCCACGGCGGAAGCGGTCGGCCGGCGAATCCTCGTGGTGACCGCGGCCGAGGAGCTGCCGACGGGCTGCGTGGCCCTCCCTCGGCCCGTGACCTGCAGCCGTCTGATCGCCGCTCTGCTCGCGCACAACCCCGGAGCGCTGTACGGGCTCAGCGGCTTCCTGCGCCACCTCGAGCTCAAGCAGGGGCTCCCCCCCGGTCGGCTGGCGCTCGACCCGGACCGGGGCTTGTTCGCGCTCGCCGAGCCGCTGGGTTGGGAGCCCGAGCGCTTCGGCCGTGAGCTGGCGGAGTTCCTCGACGTCGACTTCCGCGCCGCCATCCCGACCGAGGGCGTCGACTTCAGCCTGCTGCCTGCTTCGCTGTGGGCGGCGCAGGTCGCGGTGCCGATCGCGAGAGCGGGCGAACGCCCGCGGCTCTTCGTCGCGGATCCGTTCAGGGTGCAGATGGAGGGCCTGCTCGCGCACGGCGCGTTCGACGTCGTCATCACCACCCCGTCCGCGCTGGCCCGGCGCATGGTGGCCCCGTCCGCCTCGACCGACTTCGCGCTGGCCCGGGAGGCCCGCGTTCCCCGTGTCGCGCAGCCCCGCAAGGCCCATGCGCCGCGCGAGGAGGAGGCGCCGAGCTTCGATGGCTACCACATCGATCGCGTGCTCGGGCGCGGCGGGATGGGGACGGTGTACCTCGCCACGCAGCTACGGCTGCAGCGGCAGGTCGCGCTCAAGGTGCTGCGGCTGCGGGGGTCCGGTGAGCACCGGCTGCGCGAGCGCTTCGAGCGCGAGGCGCGGGTGCTCGCGACCCTCGACCATCCGGCGATCATCCCGATCTACGATGTCTTCGAAGGCGGCGGCTTCCTGTGCATCGTGATGGCCTTCGCCTTCGGCGGGAGCGTGCGCGGTCTGCTCGACCGCGCGCGCCGTCCCCTCGACGCGGGACTTGCCGCCCAGCTCGTGCTCGAGGCCGCGGCCGGCCTGCAGGCGGCGGCAGAGCGCGGCGTGATCCACCGCGACATCAAGCCCGAGAACCTGCTGCTCAACGAGGTGGGGGAGGTCCGCCTCGGCGACTTCGGCCTCGCCCGCAGCCGCTTCGACCGGGAGCGCCTGACGCGTTCGGGGCTGCTGCTCGGGACTCCGAGCTACATGGCCCCGGAGTACTGGACCGACGGCACCGCGGATCACCGCAGCGATCTGTACGCGCTCGGCTGCACCCTGTACGAGCTCCTGAGCGGCGCGGTCCCGTTCGTCGGTGACAAGGTCCACGTGATGCTCCAGCACCTCGGCGACCGGCCGCAGCCCCTGTCCCGGCTGCGACCCGAGCTGCCGCCCGCGTTGGCCGGCTGCGTCGAGCGATTGCTGGTGAAGGAACCGCGCCAGCGCATCCAGACCGGAGCCGAGCTCGTCGAGCTGCTGCGGCCCTTCGCCCATCGCCCGCACGACTTCAACCCCAACACCTGGAGCAGGATCGATGCAACTGCCTGGTGAGGGCGCGCCGTCTGCGCCGCAGGTTCGCGCTCCTGCGAAGAAGCGCGAGCAGATCCTGGTCGTCGACGACGTGCCGTCGAACCTGCGGCTGCTGACGGGCGCCCTGGCGAGCTTCGGCTACCGCGTCCGGGCCGCACGCGACGGGGCGTTCGCGCTCGCGACCGCCGAGCTCGACCCGCCCGACCTGATCTTGCTCGACGTGCGGATGCCGGAGATGGACGGCTACGAGGTCTGCCGGCGGCTGAAGAAACACCCGCGGCTGCGCGCGATCCCGGTCGTGTTCATCAGCGCGCAGGGCGAGGCCCTCGACAAGGTGCTCAGCTTCCAGTGCGGCGCGGTCGACTACCTGGTCAAGCCCTGCGCGCTCGAGGAGCTCGAGGTCCGCATCGCGACGCACCTGCGCGTGCGCCGCCAGCAGCGCGAGCTCGCGCTGCACGCCCGGGGCCTCCTGCGGGCGAACCGCGAGCTCGAGGAGTTCGCACGGGTCGTGTCCCACGACCTCAAGGCCCCCCTCCGGGCGATCCGCACGCTGTCCGGGATCATTCAGGAGGACGAGAACCTCGGCGATGAGAGCCGGCAGCACTTCTCGACTCTCGACGAACGCGTAGACCTGGCGCAGACCATGATCGACGAGCTCCTCGCGTATTGCCGGTCGGCCATCCGACCGGACCAGCGGGTCGAGGTCGACACGGATTCGCTGATCCGGGACGTGATCGCGACGGTGCGGCCGGCGACCGGAGCGCGGATCGAGATCGAGGGCACGTGGCCGCGTCTTTGCACCTACAGCTCGCCTCTGCGGCATGTGTTGCTCAATCTGGTCGACAACGCGCTCAAGCATCACGGCACCGCGGAGGGAGCGGTGCGCGTCGGGTGTCGCTCCGAAAAGGAGCAGGACCTTCTGGTGTTCAGCGTCCACGACGACGGCCCGGGCATACCCGCGCCGCAGCGCAAGCAGATCTTCCGGCTCTTCCGGAGCTTCGGGAAACATCAGGGCAGCGGCGTCGGGCTGGCGCTGGCCAAACGCTATGTCGAGCTGCTCGGGGGGAGCATCGAGGTCGCCTCCGGTGAGGGGTCCGGGACCACATTCACGTTCACGTGGCCGCGGGAGCACATGTTGCGCGCCGATCGGGAGGGGCGATGATCCCTAGGGATATGACCTCGCGTCTGATCCGCAGGGACCCCGGCCTGGGGGGCGTCGCGACGGACCCGGCGCCGGTCGAGCCTCACGTGCTCGTCGTCGAGGACAACCCGACGGCCCGCAAGCGGCTGCGCTTCGTCTTCGAGGGGGCCGGCGTCTCCGTCGCTGTCGCCGCGAGCGGCGAAGAGGCGCTCGCGGCTGTCGAGGCCCGGCCCGAGTCCATCCTCGTGATCGACTACCATCTCGGGGACATGAACGGCGGCGAGCTCGTCCGCGCCCTGCACCGCGCGGGCCAGCACCCGGCCTTTCTGGTCGTCACCGCGCGCGGCGATGCGCAGATCGCGGTCGAGATGATGCGGCTCGGCGCGAAGGACTACCTGCACAAGCTCTCCGAACAGGTGCAGATCCTCCCGCATCTCGTGCGCAAGGTCGCCTACGAGCTCGCGCGGGAGCGACGCCTCGAGCAGGCGTTGCGCTCCCTCGAGGTCTCGGAGCGCCGCCACCGCGAGCTGCTCGCGAACCTGCGGGACGTCGTCTACGCCGTCGCTCCCGACGGGACCATCTCCTACATCAGCCCGGTCGTCACCGAGCTGACCGGCTTCCGCCCCGACGAGCTGATCGGTCGGCCCTTTGAGGAGTTCGTCCCGGAAGCCGACCACCTCCGCCTGCTCGAGGTGATCGAGCCGGGCCTGCGTGGGGAGATCGAGGAGGTGATGTTCCGGGTGCGCTGCCGCGACGGCAGCGTGCGTTGGGTGCAGGCACGGGGTGGTCCCCAGTACGAGGACGGCGAGGTCGTCGGGCTGCAGGGCGTGTTGACGGATGTGACCGCGCGCCGCCGCATGTTGACGCGTCTGCGGCTCAGCGAGGAGCGCTTCCGCTCGGCCTTCTACACCGCGCTGATCGGCTGTGCGCTGCTCGATCTGGACGGCAACATCGTGCGCATGAACCACGCCCTGACCGCGCTGCTCGCGTGCGACGGCCTCGCGCTGCGCGGTCAGCCCATCGCGCAGTTCGCGGTCTGCAACTCGCTGCCGACGGCGCTCGCGAGGCTCGTCCAGGGGGAACAGGAGCAGATCGAGCTGATGGTGCCGATGCGCACCAGGTCGGGGAAGGGGCTCTGGTGCTGGCTGAGCGCGGTGCTGACCCAGGAGGACGGGGGGTCGATCGAGCGCGTGTTGCTCCAGGTGCTCGACCAGACCGCGCGGCGCGAGGCGGAACACGCCCGGAACCAGCTGCAGGCCGAGCTCGAGACGCGGGTCGAGGCCCGCACCGCGGACCTCGCCGCGGCGAACGCGGCGCTGCGCCGCAGCGAGCGGTCGTCCCGTCTGCTCGCCGCCGTCGCCAACGAGGGCCTGGCCGCGGTCGACGCTCGGGCGGCGCTGTTTCGAGGCCTGCAGGCGATCGCTGAGCACGACGACTGGACCTGTGGCCTCGTCTGGCAGTCCCTCGAAGGAGGTGGGCTCGAACCCTGCTGCATGTGGCAACCGGCGGAGGGCGATGGCTCTCAGGCGCTGCTCGATCAGGCCCCGGACCACCGCCCGTGGTTCCCGCACCGGGTGCTGGACCGGCCGGGTTGCGTCGCGCTGGACATCCCCGAGGATCCTCCCCGGGAGCCGCGCCTTCAGCTCGCCGCGCGCCTCGGGCTGCGCTCTGCCCTCGCGGTGCCGGTGCGGGTCCGGGAGCAGACGATGGGGGTGCTCGAGCTCTTCTCGCGGCGCCGCAGACAGCACGACGACGAGCGGCGCGCGCTGTTCGCCAACGTCGCGAATCAGCTGGCGCTCGCTGTCGAGCGGCACTGGGCCCTCGACGTCCTGCGCCAGGCCGAGGCGACCGCGAACGCTGCCAACCGCGCGAAGGCAGTGTTCCTCGCGAACATGTCCCACGAGATTCGCACGCCGCTCAACGCGATCATCGGCTTCTCCGAGCTCCTGATGCGGGGCGATCGGCTGCCGGACCGCGAGAAGAGGTGGGGAAGGTGCATCTCCTCGGCGGCCCGGCAGATGCTCGAGCTGGTCGACGACATCCTCGACCTGTCAGAGTTCGAGGTCGGCGAGCTCGAGCTGCGCGAGTCCGAGTTCCCCCTCGCTTCGTTCGTCGCGGACTTCGACTCCCAGTTCCGGCTGCGCGCCGAAGAGCGGGGCCTCGCCTTCGAGTGCACGCTGGACGTGCCTTGCGAGCGGGTGATCACCGACCAGGGCCGGCTGCGGCAGATCGTGCTCAATCTGCTCGTCAACGCGCTGCGATTCACCGACGAGGGGCGGGTGCGCTTCACGCTCACGTTGCAGCCCGGGACGGCCGGCTTCGAGCTGGTCGGCGAGGTCGAGGATACGGGCTGCGGAATCGCTCCGGAGGATCACGAGCGCATCTTCGAGTCCTTCAGCCAGGGAGGCAGGCCCAGCCGGGGCGGAACCGGGCTCGGCCTGGCGCTCTGCCGCCAGTACCTCCAGGCCCTCCGGGGAAGCATCGAGCTGGAGAGTGAGCAGGGCGTCGGCAGCCGGTTCCGTTTCCGGCTGCCGGTGCGGCTCCCCGAGTCCGCGCAGGAGGCTGTGGAGGCGCTGTTCACCGAGGCGCAGCCGAACGACGAGGACGTCGCGCCCGGCACGGGAGAGACCTCCGTCACGCCCGTTCCAGACCGTCTGTACCGCTCGTTGCAGGAGGCGGTGAAGCGCGGCGAGACCGAGCGGGTCGAGAGCCTGATCGAAGAGCTGGCGGTGTACGACACGCGGCGGGCCGCCGAGCTGAAGGGACTGGCGCAGGCCTTTGCCTACGACGAGCTGCTGCCGAAGCTCTGCGCCATCGGCGGTGCCGCGCAGAACGCGGCGCCATGACAGACCACGACGGGAGCCCGCAGCTACAGGCTGAGCGGGCGGCGAAGAGGAAGAGGACACGATGGCGGAAGCGCTCCGCATCCTGTTGATCGAAGACAATCCCCTGGACGCCCTCCTCAGTGAGCGCTGTCTGCGGAAAGCGGGCCTGCGGTTCGCATCGCGGCGGGTCGACACCAAGGACGAGCTCCGGGAGGCCCTGGGGGACTTCGACCCCCACATCGTGCTCGCGGACTTCCACCTGCCGGGCTTCGACGGCTTCGCGGCTCTGGACATCGTCCGTGCCCACGCGGAGCAGCTGCCCGTCATCTTCGTGTCCGGAGCGATGGAAGAGCGCACGGCGGTCGAGGGCCTGGCCCGCGGCGCCCAGGACTTCGTGATGAAGGACCGCCTCGCGCGGCTGCCCGCGGCGGTCCGGCGGGCCCTGGCGGAGCACACGCGCGCGCTCCAGGTCGCCGCCGGTCACGACCGTTGCCGGTTCCGGGCCGTGTTCGAGAGCCTCGAGCGGGCGCTGGTCGTGCTCGACGACGCGGGCCGGGTGCTCGAGTGGAATCCCGCCGCCGCGGCGCTGTTCGGCTACACGCAGGCCGAAGCAGCGGGGCAGGAGATCTTCTCGCTGATCGCGGACGCCCGCGAGCGGGCGGAGCTGCGGTCGCTCTTCGAGGAGATGCGCAGCGGTGATGCACGGCGTTGGAGCTGCCTTGCGTCCGGGCGCACCCGGGACGGCCGCGCGCTGTCAGTCGTGCTCCGGTGGGGGGTGATGCGGGTGGACGACGCCACCGAGGGGCTGCTGCTCATCGAGACCGAGAGCGGAATGGACCGAGCTCCCGTCGGCGCGTCCTGCGGGTCCGTGACTGCGGCGCAGCGCTCCGCTCCGACCCCGCCGGGGGGCACCCCAGCTGCCGACCTCCCCGCGATCCTGCGCCGGCTGCGGTCGATGCTCGCGCTCGGCGACACCGAGGCAGGGGAGCTGTTCCGTCTCCACGAGGAGCGACTCCGGCCGCTCGGCGAGGACTGCGCGCGGCTCGAGGGACAGCTCGGCAGCTTCGCCTTCGGCCCGGCGGCGCGGACGGTCGACGAGCTCCTCGACAGGCTGGGTCCGGGGGGAGGGGAGCGGTGAGCCGTCACGCTGCACCCCCGCCGCGACGGGTCCGCTGGCGGCACAGCCTGCGCTTCAAGCTCGCCGGGTTGCTGTTCGCGGCCGGGTTGCTGCCGTTGACGGCGGTCGGCGTGTGGCACGACCTCTCGATCGGCGCGCACATGACCGGGGTTCTCGAGAGCCACTTCGAGGCGATGAGCGTGCAGAAGACCGAGCTGCTCGAGTCCGGCCTCCGGGAGGCGCAGCGCGACCTGCGGGGTCTCGCGGGCATCCCGCTGCTCGTCGACACCCTGCGCGGGCTGACCGTGGCCATCCGTGAAGATGGCCCTGCCTCGGAAGTCTACCGCGAGGTCGAGCGCCCGCTCCGACGCTATCTCGAGGACCACCTCGACCGCAGGCTGACCCCGGACCTGCTGCTGGTCGCTCTCGACGGCGAGGTCGTGTTCTCCCTCGTGCACGCGTCGGACTTCGCCTCGTCGCTGTCCGAGCCGGGTCTGGTCGGCACCGGGCTCGCGTCGACCTTCCGCGACGCGGTCGAGCGGCGCGAGACGGTCGTCTCCGCGCTCGTTCACTACGCGCCCTCGGGCTCCTGGTCCGGCTTCATCGCGACGCCGGTCTACAGCGGCAGCGACCTGCTCGGCGTCTGCATCGCGCGCTTCGATCCGGAGGTGTTGTTCGCCGCGGTCGTCAGCACGGCAGGCCTCGGCGCGACCGGCGAGACCCTGCTCGCTGCGCGGGACGGAGACGAGGTGCTGTTCGTCACCCGGGCGCGCCACGCCGACCGGTCGGCCTTCGAGCTGCGTGTTCCGGCGACCACGGCGCGGGCCCTGCCCGCCCGCAAAGCCCTGGCCGGTCAGACCGGCAGCGGGGTCAGCGTCGACTACCGTGGCGTCGAGGTGTTCGCGGCGTGGAGGCCGCTGGCTCCACTCGGCCTCGCGGTGGTCGTCAAGCAGGACGCGTGGGAGGCCTTCGGGGCGATCGACGCCTTCCAGGAGCGGCTCCTGTGGTCGGGAGTGTTCAGCGTGCCGTTCCTCGTCATCCTCGCGCTGATCGCGGCCAGCCTGTTCGGGGCGCCGCTCACCAGGCTGACGGAGAAGATCCAGCGCGCAGCGCTCGGGGACCTCGAGGTCGACAGCGGCGTCTACGGCCGGGACGAGCTCGGTGAGCTCAGCCGCTCCTTCAACCTGATGGCCGCCCATCTGCGCCAGGCGCTCAGCGATGCGGAGACCGAGCGCTGGATCGAAGGCGCTCTCGTCGGCCTGAGCGAGGTCGCCCAGGGCGAGGACATCTCCTCGCAGCGCCTGGGAAAGGAGACCCTCACGCTCCTCTGTGAGCTGACCGAGGCGGACAGCGGCGCGCTCTACCTGGCCGAGGAAGGCACCCTGCGACGCCTCGCGACCCACGCGCTGCAGCCCGACGACTTGCCGGAGGAGGTCGTCCTCGGTGAGGGCGTCTTCGGCCAGGCGGCAGCCGACGGCAAGGCGAAGGTGCTGCGCGAGCTGCGCGGCGTCTTCCCGCCGATCACCGCGCTGCATGGCTCGGTTTCTCCCGCGGAGCTGGTGATCCAGCCCCTGAACGCCCAGGAGGGCGTGCGGGGAGCCGTCGAGCTCGCGAGTTCGCGTGGCTTCCGCCCCCGCGGGCTCACACTCCTCGCGCGCGCCGCCGAGACGCTCGGAGCGCGGCTCGTCGCCGCGCAGAACAGTGAGCGGCTGCGCTCCCTGTACGAACACCTGCAACGCCAGGCCGAGGAGCTCCGCGCGACCGCCGGAGAGCTGGAGAGGGCGAACGTCGAGCTGTCGAGCAACGCCTCAGCGCTGCGCCGCTCCGAGGAGGAGCTGCGGGCCCAGCGCCGGGAGCTGGAGTCCGCGAACGAAGAGCTGCTCGCCAAAGGGGAGGCGCTCGGGCGCCAGAACCTCGCGCTCGAGCGCTCCCGCGAGCGGGCCGACGAGAAGGCGAAGCAGCTCGAGGAGGTCAGCCGGTACCGTACGCAGTTCCTCGCCAACGTCTCCCACGAGCTGCGCACGCCGCTCAACAGCCTGCTGCTCCTCGCCGAGGCGCTGGGCGGGAACCAGGAGGGCAACCTGACCGAGGAGCAGCTCGAGTGGCTGCGGATCATCCGCGCCTCCGGGCAGGATCTGCTCGAGCTGATCAACCAGACCCTCGACCTCGCCCGCATCGATGTCGGGCGGCTCGAGCTGCGTCCGGCCACGGTGCTCGTCGCGGAGCTCGCCGACGAGGTCTCCTCGAGCTTCGCTCACATCGCGCAGAGCCGGGGACTGCAGCTGGAGGTCAGCGTCGATGCCGCAGCTCCGGCGAGCATCATCTCCGACCGGGCGCGGCTGGCGCAGATCGTCCGCAACCTGGTCGCCAACGCGCTGAAGTTCACCTCCGAGGGAGGGGTGCGGGTGCGCTTCCTCCCGTCTGCCGACGCCCGCTATGCCGGAGGCCTCGCGGTCGCGGTCGAGGACGACGGGATCGGCATCGCCGCGGACCTGCACGAGCTGGTGTTCGAGGGCTTCCGGCACGCTGGGGGCGCCGCCCATCACCCCAGCGCCGGCGCGGGCCTGGGGCTGTCGATCTGTCGGGAGCTGTGCCGCGCGCTCGGTGGAGAGATCGCGCTGAAGAGCGCCCCAAATGCGGGCTCGACCTTCACGCTGCTGTTGCCGGCGCGGCTGGAGGGGATCGGCACGCTCGACGACGTCCCGGCCGAGCCCGAGAGCGCCGCGCCCGCTTCCGCGTGGCTGCGCCGCCAGGTGCTCGTCGTCGACGGCGACAGGAGCGTACGGGCGGCCACGGCGCGGGCCCTGCGCGCGGCAGGCCTGACCGTCGGGGTGGCGGCCAGCCTGGCAGCGGCGCGCAAGCGGCTCGCACGCGAGACCTTCGTCTGCCTGGTGCTCGACCTGCAGCTGCCGGACGGGCGCGGCCTGGCCCTGCTCGAAGCCGTCGCGGACGAGGAGCGGGACCCGCCCGCGATCGTGGTCCACGCCAGCCGCCCGCCGACTCCCGAAGAGCAGGAGGAGCTCGCGGCGTACGAGAGCGTGTGCGTGCTCAAGGACGACCGCTCGCTCGAGCGCCTCGTCGACGAGGTCGGCCTCTACTTCCGCCCCCAGTCGGTGTCGGCGGAGCCGCTGGAGGGCGTCACCGTTCCCGAGGAGCTGCGCGGGCGCAAGGTGTTGATCGTCGAAGACGACATGCGCACGATGTTCGCGCTGTCGAAGATCTTGTCGGCGCGGGGGATGCGGATCGCGAAGGCCGACACGGGCGTGCGCGCCTTGCGCGTCCTCGGGCAGGAGACGGACATCGCCATCGTGGTGATGGACGTGATGATGCCCGAGCTGGACGGCTACGCGACCCTGCGGCGGATGCGTGCAGAGCCGCGCCTGGCGAAGACCCCGGTCATCGCGCTGACCGCCAAGGCGATGCCGGGCGAGCGTGAGAGGTGCGTAGCCGCAGGCGCCAACGCCTACCTCCCCAAGCCGGTGGACGTCGACGCGCTGGTCGCGGAGATCGTCCGCCTGCTCTGCGCGGAGGGGGGCCGGTGAAGGAGGAAGACCGGGATGCGCTCGCCCTCGATGTCCTTCTCTACGCTCTCTACCGACGCTGGGGCTACGACTTCCGCCACTACCTGCGGGAGTCGATCGCGCGGAGCACCGCGCGTGCCCTCGAGCGGCTGGACTGCCCGGGCGTGCTCGAGCTGATCCCCCGCGTCCTCGACGACCCGGGTGTCTTCGCCACGCTGCTGAGCTGCTACGCGGTCGGCGTGACCCGCATGTTCCGTGATCCCTCGGTGTACCGGGTGCTGCGCGAGGAGGTCGTGCCGTACCTGCGGACCTGGCCCGCGATCAAGGTCTGGTGCGCGGGCTGCGCGACGGGAGAGGAAGCGTACTCGCTGGCGATCCTGCTGCGCGAGGTCGGCCTGCTCGAGCGCGTGACACTGTACGCGACGGACATCGACAACGACGCCCTGCGGCGGGCCCGCTCGGGCTGCTTCCCGCTGTCGGATCTGGAGTCGGCGGGGCGGGACTACCGCGCCGCGGGCGGCGGTGGGGAGCTCGCCGACCACTACACCAACGAGGGCGACCGGGCGCGGCTCGACGAGGCGCTGCGGGCGCGGATCGTGTTCTCCGCCCACAACCTCGTCACCGACGCGGTCTTCGCCGAGACCCACCTGATCTTCTGCAGGAATGTCCTGATCTACTTCGATCCAGAGCTGAGGGAACGGGCCCTCGGCCTCTTCGCGGACAGCCTCGCGCACGGGGGCTTCCTCTGCCTCGGTTCCCACGAGACCCTCGTCGAGCCGCACCACCCGTTGTTCCTGAACTGGGTGCGGCGGGCGAGGATCTACAAGAAGAGGGCGGCCTGCCCGCGACGGAGGCGCCCGTGTTCGTCCCCAAGATCCTGATCGTCGACGACACGCCGTCCAACCTCGTCGCCCTGACCAGCGCCCTGCGCGAGGTCAAGGCGCGACTCGTGCCCGCGCGCAGTGGGGAGGAGGCGCTCGCCGCCACCCTCGACCACGAGTTCACGCTCGCGATCCTCGACGTGAAGATGCCGGGTATGGACGGCTTCGAGCTGGCGGAGCTGTTGCGCGGCGATCCGGGGACCCGCTACCTGCCGATCATCTTCCTGTCCGCCTTCTACCGCGAGGCGCGCCAGATCTTCCGCGGCTACGAGACCGGCGCCGTCGACTACATCCTCAAGCCCTACAACCCGGCCATCCTCGCCGCCAAGGTGCGGGTGCTCCTGGCGATGGAAGAGCAGCGCGCCGAGCTGGAGCGCCACCGCAGACGGTTGACCGAGGCCAACGCGGAGCTCGAGGGCTACGCCTTCCTGATCTCCAACGACCTGCGCGCCCCTTTGCGTGCGGTCCTCGGCCTGAGCCGGGGGGTGCTGGAGGACGAGTCGCTGAGCGACGATACGCGGGCCGATCTGCAGCGCGTGTACGACGAGGCCGAACGGATGCGGGGGCTGGTCGACGAGCTGCTCGCGCTCTCGAGGCTCGGGAAGGTAGAGCCGGAGCCGGAGCCGCTCGATCTCGGAGAGCTCGCCCGCGGGATCAACAAAGGGCTCGCCCGTCGGAACCCGGAGCGCGACGTCGAGGTCACCATCGACGGCCCGCTGTCGGCCCATGGTGACCTCGAGCTGGTCCGGAAGGCGCTCGAAGAGCTGCTGCGCAACGCCTGGAAGTTCACGCGGGACGTGCACCCGGCCCGGATCGAGGTCGGCGAGGCGCGGCGCGACGGGCGGCGGGTCTTCTTCGTCCGGGACAACGGCGTCGGCTTCGACATGCGGTACGCCGATCGCCTCTTCGTCCCCTTCCAGCGGCTGCACCGCCAGGCCGATTTTCCCGGGACCGGCATCGGTCTGGCGACGGTGCGGCGCATCGTCGGCCTGCATGACGGCGTGATCTGGGCCGAGAGCGAGCCGGGGCGGGGGACCGTGGTCTGGTTCAGCCTCAGCAACACCGCTCCCGACGCCGGGTAGGAGCCCGCTCAGAACACGCGCTCGAGGGCGGCGAGCTCGCCGCGCAGCAGCTCGACCTCCGCGCCGTCGCCCCGGGCCTGGCGGTAGCGCAGGCGGTTGCGCAGGCACTGGGCGAGCTGGTCGTCGTCCCCCGCGCTGCGGAAGGCGCTCGCGGCGAGGTCGAGCCAGCGCAGGCCGTCGGCCTCCTCGCCGAGCATCAGCAGGGTCAGGCCAAGGTCCGCCTGGGCCCCGGCCCGGCCCGGCCAGGCGGCCTCCGCCTCGAGGGCGCGGGTCAGGAGGGCGAGCCCCCTGCGCAGCTGCCCGCGCTCGACGCTGACCACCCCGAGCAGGGCGAGGGCCGGCGGCCGCACCGCGTCGCCGGCGCGCACGGCCAGGGGCGTCAGCACGCCGAGGGCGGCGTCGGACTGGCCGAGGTCGACCAGCGCCCGCGCCTGCATCAGCTGCAGCCCCTCGCGCGGGTTCCGCGCCCGCAGCGGGACCTCGGCCCGGGTGAAGGCGAGCAGGGCCGCCTGGGAGGCGCCGCGGCGCAGCCGCAGAACGCCGATCAGCGCCTGGACGAGGGCAGCGGCGGCCGCCGGTTCGTCGCCGCTCAGACGCGCCTCGAAGCCGGGCACCTGGCCGTGGGCGGCGAGCCAGGCACCGACCGCCTCGGGCACCGCCTCGGGCCAGGTCAGGTCGACCGGGCGCAGGTAGGCGGCCCGCTCCCAGAAGCGCGGCGCGAGCGGCGGCCGCGCGCCCCGCAGCAGGCTCGCCCCGCGGGTCACGGCCTCGCGCCAGGCGCGCTGGGACTCGCCGGAGAGGCCGGCCCGGCGCAGGGCCTCGCTGGCGAGCAGGCCGAAGCCGGCGGCGAGGGCCGGGTCCTGGCCGTCGGCGAGCTCGACCGCCGCGGCCAGCACGCGGGCCGCTTCCTCATCCCGGCCGGCGAGCAGGAGCAGCTGGCCGTGCAGCTGGCGGGCGTCGAGCTCCGTCGCCAGCGCGAGGCCCGCGGCCGCCCCCGGCAGGTCGAGCTCCGCGGCGGCCTCGAAGCGTCCGAGGCGCAGCAGGCCCCGGGCTTCGCGGCGCATCGCGATCCAGGCCGCGGCGGCGGCGCGCTCGAGAGCCCGCCTCTGCAGCGCGGTCTGCCACAGGCCGCCGTTGGCCGCGTGCAGGTCGCGCAGGGCGGCGAGCCGCAGGAGCACGTCGTCGCTCGCGGCGCTCTCCCGCAGGAGCTCCTCGGCGACGTCGGGGAAGCGCTCGATCAGGCGCTGGGCGCTGCGCTCCCGGCCTTCCCGCAGGAGCGCCGCGAAGCGCTGCAGGAGCGCGTCCGGGGCGAGGGCGTCGCGCGCCTCGCCGAGCTCGAGGCCGGCGCCGCTCAGCTCGACGCGGGCCGCGCCGGGGGCCTGCGCGGGCGCTTCCTCCGGAGCCTTCGGGGTCGACTGGCAGCCGACGACGAGCAGGAGGATGAGGAGCGGGGCGCGCCTGCTCATGGTCCTCCCTCCCCACGGCTGTGGAACTCGAACACGCCGCGCAGGCCGGCGTCCTCGGGGCGGATCACGTCGTCGCGGCCGTAGGTGTCGAGGCTGCCCTCGCCGTCCGGCGCGTTGGGGTGCAGGCTGAGCTCCTCGAGCAGCTGGCGGCTCTGGGCCTCGGTCTCCGCCGGCGTGCTCAGGATGAAGGGGCGCACCATCACGATCAGCTCCTTGCGGGTCTTGCCGCGGTTCTCGCGCTTGAACAGGAAGCCGAGCAGGGGGATGCTGCCGAGCACCGGCACCTGGCTCTGGGTCTCGAACACGCTCTCCTCGATCAGGCCACCGACGGCGACCGCGAGGCCGTCTTTGGCGACGATGGTGCCGGACACCGTCTGGCTCTGGACGACGTCGACCTGCTGCGGGGCGAAGCCGTTGTCGCTCGGCACCAGGATGGTCGCGGGCGCCCGGCCGATGCTGGAGGTCTCCTGCAGCAGGCGCAGGGTGACCGTGCGGTCGGCGTTGATGTTCGGCGAGATCAGCAGGGTCGTGCCGATCGGGCGGAACTCGATGGTCGTGCCGGGGGTGGTCGCGATGATGCCGCCGTCGACCGCGGTCTGCACGCCGCCGCTGAAGCCGCGGTTGAGGGGCCGCTCCTCGCCGACGAACAGGCGGCTGACCTCGTTGTTCGCGGTCAGCAGCAAGGGAGTGGCGAGGATCGTGACCCGGTTGTCGTCCTCGAGGATCTGCATCCGCGAGCGGAAGGCGCTGTGCACGAACTGCCAGGTCAGGAAGCCCTCGTTCAGGCCGCTCCCCGCCAGGCCGAGGTTGGCCATGCGGCGCGCGACCGTGCCCTCGACCCCGTCGCTCGCCGGCGGCAGCACGTCGCCGCTGGTGAAGCCGCCGGCCTGGTTGCGGGTGTCGGTGAACTGCCAGTCGAAGACCGAGTTGAACTCGTCGCCGAGCTCGACCTGCATCACCTTGACCTCGAGCAGCACCAGCGGCGTCGGCACGTCGAGGCGGCGGATCAGGCTGCGGATCTGCTCCATCGTCTCCTGGTCGGAGGTGCGGACCAGCAGCTGGTTGTTGCGCTGGATCACGGTGACGTAGATGTTCGCCCGCGCCCGGCGGATGCGCTCGGCGACATCCGCCTGCAGCTCGCCGGCCGCCTCGAGGGCGAGCACCTCGTCGCTGCTCAGGCGGTCGTCGGAGGCGGAGGTGCGCGTCGTCCCGGTCGTGGCGTTGCGGGTGTTCGCCTGGGTGTTCAGTCCGGCGCCGCCCCCGCGCCGGACGCCGCCGAGGGCCGCGCCGCCGGTGCCGTCGAAGATGCCGAGACCCTGGCCGCGCTCGGCGAAGATGTCGTAGCGGTTCAGGCTCTGCTGCAGGTCGTCGGACTGGTCCTCGCCGTTGTTGCCGATGCTGAACAGCACCCGGTCGCCGTACAGGTCGCGGATCGCGTAGCCGGCCTCGAGGGCGTTCGGGTACAGCAGGGTGAAGACCTCGGTGATCTCCTGGCGGAAGCTCGACAGCTCGCGGGAGTACTCCTCGAGGGTGTGCACCCGCAGCACCCCGCTGTCCCGGTCCCGGCGGTACCAGAGCTCGTGGGTCTTGCACAACACATCGATGGCCTGCTCGGCGCTGAGGTTCCGCAGCACCAGCGTGATCCGGCGGTCGGCGGCGGCGGACGAGGCGACGATGTTCAGCCCCGACTGCAGGGAGATCATGCGCAGGGCGTCGCTCAGCGGCGCGTCGCGCAGCTCGAGCAGCACGACCGGCCGGCCCTCCTGGGCGGCGACGCCCAGGGCGAGCAGGGCGAAGAGCAGCGTGCGCCTCATCGCAGGATCACCGGGTCGGAGAGGCCGTCGACGTCGAGCTCGATGCGCTCGGCGTCGAGGGCGAGCACCGTCAGGCTGACCTGTCCCCGGCGTCCGCTGACGCTGAGCTCGCTGCCCTCGGAGACCAGCACACAGGCGCCCTCGACTTCGAGCAGGGCGACCGGCGGCGCGCCCTCGACCAGCATCCGCCCGCACAGTCGCAGGCTTGGGGCGGCCGGAGCCGGGGCGGCGCCACCGGGCTGGCCGAGCACGTCCGCCAGGCGCTCGTTGGGCACGGTCGGATCGGGCAGGCCGGGCACGGCCAGGCTGTCGGGCACCGGCTCCTGGGCGGCAGCGCCCAGGGCGCAGAGGAAGAAGAGGAGGAGGAAGCGGACCATCGGGAGCTCCTGTCAGGCGCCGGCCGCAGCGAACAGCGCGAGGAAGAACGAGATGTAGACGAAGCCGACGATGCCGCCGACCACGATGGTGATCACCGGCTCGATCAGGCTGCTGAGCTGACGGACGGCGATGGCGAGCTGCTCGTCGTGGAAGCTCGCGACGTCGTCGAGCACGTCGTCGAGGCTGCCCGAGGTCTCGCCGACCGCGACCATGCGCGCGAGCATCGGCATGAAGGCGCCGGGGGCGTTGAGGGGCTCGGCGAGCGCGCCGCCCTTGAGCACGTGCTCGCGCACCTCCGCGACCTTGGCGGCGAGGTGCCGGTTGCCGAGCAGGTCCTCGGCGACCCGCAGGCCCTCGACCACCCGCACCCCGCTGCGCAGCAGCATGCCGAGGGCACGCGCGAGAGCGCCGGTGCCGGCGAGGCGGAACAGCCCCCCGATCAACGGCACGCGCAGGAGGACCCGGTCGGTCAGGCGCCGGCCGCGGGGCACGCTGCGGACGAACACGTACAGGCCGACCAGCGCCGCCGATCCGAACAGCCCGGTCCAGGCGTGCTCCTGGGCGAAGGCCGAGAGGTCGAGCAGCAGCTGGGTGCTCGGCGGCAGCTGCTTGCCGAGGTTGGTCAGGAAACTCTGCAGCTTCGGGATCGCGAACAGCAGCATGAAGCCGGTCACGCCGATCGCCATCACCAGCACCAGGACCGGGTAGGCGAGGGCGTTGAGCAGGTTGCGGCGGGTGCTGCGGCGGCTCTCGAGCAGCGCGGCGGCCCGCGTGAGCACCGGCTGCAGGTTGCCGGTGTGCTCGCCGACCCGCACGAGCTGGACGACGACGTCATCGAAGCAGCGGTGGCGGGCGAGGGCGTCGGCCAGGCTCGAGCCCTCTTGCACCTGCTGGCCGACCGCGGTCAGCACGGCGCGCATCGAGCGCCGGCGGGCGTACTCGGCGGAGGTCTTCAGGGCGCTGAGCAGGGTCAGCCCGCTCTTGAGCATGATCGCGAGCTGCGACAGGGTCAGGATGACGTCCCCGCTCGAGGGCGGCAGCCAGCCGAGCGGCGACCAGGACCGGCGCGTTGCCGGCGGACGCACCTCGACGACCAGCCAGCCGCGGGTGCGCAGCTCGCGCACCAGCGTCGCCTCCGAGTCGCTGTCGAGCGTGCCGGTGCGGGTCTCGCCGCCGCGGTCGCGGGCCTTGTAGGTGAAGGTCGGCATCAGCTCATCGCGCTCCCGAGGGCCTCGTCGACCGAGGTGATCCCGCGCCGGGCCTTGGCGAGGGCGTCCTCGACCAGGCCGACGGCGCCGCGTCCCCGGGCCTCGCGCACCAGGGTCGCCTCGTGGGCGCCGGCGGCGATCGCCTCGCGCAGGGCGTCGTCCGGGCGGAACATCTCGAACAGCCCGACCCGGCCGCGGTAGCCGCGCCCGGCGCAGTAGACGCAGCCGGCGCCGCGTTCCCACACCTCCCCGTCCGCCTGCCCGAGCCCGAAGCCGAGCGCCTCGGCGGTGGTCAGCGGCCGCGCCCGGCGGCACTCGACGCAGAGCCGGCGGACCAGGCGCTGGGCGACCGCCAGCTTGAGGGTCGCGCCGAGCAGGTAGGGCTCGAGGCCCATGTCGGCGAGGCGGGTGACGACGCCAGCGGCGGTGTTGGTGTGCACCGAGCTGAACACCAGGTGGCCGGTCAGGGCCGCCTTGACCGCGATGTCCGCGCTGTCTCTGTCGCGGATCTCGCCGATCATGATCACGTCCGGGTCGTGGCGCAGGATCGCCCGCAGGGCCCGGCCGAAGTTGATCTTGTCGGCCGCGTCGACCTCGACCTGGGCGACGCCGTCGATCGCGAACTCGATCGGATCCTCGACGGTCACCACGTTCAGCGCCGCCCCCTCGATCAACATCCGGATCGCAGCGTACAGGGTCGTGCTCTTGCCGCTGCCGGTCGGGCCGGACAGGAGCACCAGGCCGTGCGGCAGGCGGATGGTCTGGCGGAAGACCTCGAGCTGGGTCGGGTTCATGCCGAGCCGGTCGAGGGTCAGGCTCTCGGCGTCGAGGGCGAGCAGGCGCAGGGTCATGCGCTCGCCGTAGCGGGTCGGCAGGGTCGCGGCGCGGACGTCGACCTCCCGCTCGAGGGAGCGCGCCGTGAAGCTGAAGCGGCCGTCCTGCGGGGCGCGCTTCTCGGCGATGTCGAGGCCCGCCATCACCTTCAGCCGGCTGATCAGCTCGGCGTGGAGCTCGCCGGGCAGCAGCCGAGGCGAACAGGCCGTACCCCGGCTGGAGGCCAACTTCCGAGGCTGTTGCCCGCCGGGCAGCGCGCGCACCTCCTCGAGCACCCCGTCGACCCGGAAGCGCACCCGCAGGCCCTCCCGCCCGGGGTCGAGGTGGATGTCCGAGGCGCCGCGCAGGGCCGCCCCCTGCAGCAGGGCGTCGCAGGCCGAGACCGCGTCGTTGTCCGGGAGCGCGGCGCGGCCGTCGCGGAACAGCCGGGTCAGGGCTCGCCGCAGCGAGGCCAGCTCGGCCCCGCGGCCCCGCACCGGCCGGCCGAGGTGGCGCTGCACGGCCTGCAGGGCGGCCTGGTCGTGGGGATGGGCGCAGGCGACCTGGACGACGCCGTCGAGGCAGGCGATCGGCAGGAGCTCGCGGCGCAGGGCGAGCAGGGCGGGCACGCGCAGGGCCCAGCCGGGGTCGATCGCGACCCGGTCGAGGTCGAGCAGCTCGTCGGAGGCGCGCATCCCTACATCCATAGCAACCAGGTCCAGCTCGGCGGCAGGCCCGCCGCGTTCGGTTCCATCCGCAACCCGAGGGGGATGCAGCCGAGCCCGCTGTCCGCCAGCCGGGCGAGGGCTTCCTGCACCGCCGGGTAGCTGCCGACCACCCGCACCTCCCACAGCCCGGGCTCGGCCGCTCCGACCCGCCGGCCCAGCGCGAGCAGCCGCGAGGGGACGCGGCCGAGGTTGCTGCGCGGCCGCGGTCGGGACGCCTCGAGGGCGAGGTCGCCCGCCGCGACCAGCCGGGTCAGCGCGGCGAGCACCTCGGTGCGCCGGCGCTCGCCGAGCAGCGCGGCGCTGGTCGCGGGCTGGGCGCGTTCCCGCTCCGCGATCGCGACCGACACCGAGTCGAGGCGGGCGCGCAGCTCCCCCTCGCGGGCGGAGAGCGAGGTGAGCTCGAGGTCGGAGGGCTCGCGGCTGCGGGCGTTGGCGAGGTCGGTCTCGAGCTGGGTGCCGGTCTTGTGCAGGCCCGCTCCGTGGAAGACGGCGTAGCCGCAGCCGATCACCAGCGCGGGCAGGATCAACTTCAGGAAGCTCTGGCGGGCGTCGCCGGACATCATCCCCCCTCCCGGTCGACGACGTCGCGCAGCACGATCTCGAACTCCCAGGCGAGCGTGCCGTTCCGGCTCGTCGCCTCCTTGCGCGCCTGGTTGACCGACCAGCCGTAGGCGCTCGCCGTGCCCTCGAGGGCGAGGGCGAGCTGGTCGGGGAGCTCGGGGCCGAGGCACAGCCCGGCCAGGTGCATGCCCTCGCGGTCGGTGTACAGGCTCTGCAGCACCATGTCCTCCGGGCGCTGGGCGGCGATCGCCTCGAGGATCGCCGGCAGCCGCGTGCGGGCGAGCTCGACACTCGACCGCAGGCGCTGCTCGGAGCGCTCGAGCTGGCTCAGCTGGGCGTCGGCCTCGGCGAGCTCGCGCTCGACATCGCGCAGGGAGCGCTGCAGCGCCCGGGAGGTCGTCGTCCGCTCGCGGGCCCGGAGCAGCTCTGCGCGGAGGGTGTCGTGGCGCTGGCCGAGCAGGGTCGCGTGGGCGAAACAGGCGCCGGCGACCAGCAGCGCGACCAGGACGGCGAGGGCGACCCGGAAGGAGGTCGGCATCGGGCGCGGCGGCGGACGCAGCAGCGGCGCCGCGCGCTTCTCGCGCAGGGCGCCCGCCCAGGCCCGCAGGAAGCGCTCGAGGTCCGCGTCCACGGCGAGGTCGCAGCGCAGCTCCGGAGCCGTCGCCTCGGCGTCGGGGGCGAAGGCGGGCGCCCCGAGCAGCAGCTCGCAGGGCGCGCCCTCGCGCAGCCAGGGGGTGACGAGCTCGCGCCATCCGCGCCGCGGGTCGTGGGCGGCGATCAGCACCGGCTCGTTGCCGCCGTCCCGCACCGCGATCAGGGCGCGCGGCCACAGCTCGATGCGCTGCCAGCTCCCGTCGCCGTTCAGCGGGCGGCGCAGGGCGCCCGGGTGGGCGACACCGAGCAGGCGTGCGCCGGAGCGGCGCGCGACGCCCTCGAGCTGCTCGAGCTCGAAGCTGTCGAGCTCCTGGACGAGAAAGCTGCTGTCGGCGCCCTGGCGCGCGAGCTCGGCGTAGGCGAGGGCGGAGGTCGCGGTCGGGCGGCCGGACAGCGATTCGACCTCGTAGCCTACCGCGCGGCGCGCTTCCTCCGCCGTCAGCCCGGTCAGCGCGGCGGAGCGCAGCAGGCAGGTGGTCAGGAAGACCTCGCTGGCGAGCACCGCCAGGCCGCGCGCGGGCGCGCTGCCGGCGAGCGCCGCCTCGACCTTCGAGGCGAGATCCTCCTCCGCCGGGCGCTCGAGGCGGCGCAGGGTGAGGCCGCCGCGCGCGCCGAAGTCGGCGCGCACGACGCGCTCGTCGCGCACCAGGATCAGGGTCAGTACGGGGCGGGCCACGGGCGCTCCTTCCTGGCTAGGGCACGTCGACGATGACGGTGGCGACGGCGCCCCCGCGGGGAAGCTCGATGCGGGCGACCCGTCCGCGGCGGTCCTGCGCGTGGCTGCCCAGGCTGCCGTCGCCGCTGACGTGGTCGATCCAGGCACGGACGACCCGGGGGCCGACGGGGACATCCACAAAGTCGACCGCCGCCTCGCTGCCCGTCGCGAGCAGCATCAGGTCGACGAGCGCCTCGCCGAGCACGCGCGCGTCTCCGCTCGCATCCGGCCCGAACAGCCGCACCACGACCCGGTCTCCGTCCGCGAGCGTCGGGTCGCGCAGGGCGCTGCCGGCGGAATCGGACGCGCACTTGACGACGACCCGCAAGGCGCCCCGGGAGCGGGCGCTGAAGTCGAGGCCGAGGTCGCGGTCGAAGCTCTCGCCGGCCTCCTCGCCGTCCGCCCCCAGGCTCGCGAGCGCCGCGATGGTCTCGCCGACCGCGGCCTCGGCGCCGGTCGGGTTGTAGACCTCGAAGCCGCGCCCCCAGCCGTCGGCCAGGCTCTCCGCGCCGAAGGGGAGCGTGACGTAGGGGCCGCGCCAGCCGCAGGGCAGCGCGATGTCGTCGTCGGGCGCCGGCGGGCTGCGCAGGGCGAAGGCCAGCACCCCCGGGGGCTGCGTCCACAGCTCGGCGCAGGGCGCGGCGCTGTCCGCGACCACCGGCAGCCGTCCCATGTCGGCGAGGAAGCCGGCGTAGCTGCGGCTGCCGTCGGGCTGCCGCGCGGCGGGCTCGTCGAGGATCGCCCGCTCGAGGTCGGCGAAGACGCGCGCCGTGCCGTCGTAGCGGGACTGGGCGACGCTCCCCTCGAGGCTGACGACCGCCAGCCCCGCCAGGGTGACGAGGATCACCATCACGACGAGCAGCTCGACGAGGGTCACTCCCTGCCGCGCATTCACGGCAGATCCGCCACGGAGAGGAACAGCACGAGGTCATCCCCGCGGCTGTCGACGTCGGGGATCAGCGCGTCCCGCGGCGTGTCGAGGACGCCGTCGGGGCCCGCCGAGATCAGCCGCGCGTAGCGTCGCCGTTCGCTCGCGGTGAAGCTCGTGTCCGGTTCCTGCAGCACGATCGGTTGCCCCCAGCCGTCGATGATGCAAGGGTCGTCGTCCTCGCCGTAGAGAGCGCTGAAGCTCCCCTCGACGCGGTACCGCGCGGTCCCATCCTGCAGGTAGGGTCCACGCCAGCCCGTGTGCCGCGCAGGATCCCAGGCGGGGGCGTCGGCCGGGGCGAGGAACAGGTAGCGCAGCTGCGGGTGGGCCGCCCGGCCTTCGCTGGGGGCCGGCCGTGGCAGCTCCCCGACATCCGCCAGGTAGCCGGGCTGGCCGTCGCCGCCGACGATCACCTTGCGGATGCGCGGCAGCGAGGTCCGGGTGGCCGCGTCCGCGGCCTGGGCGGTCGCGTCCCCGACCAGCGGCAGGGTGAGGCCCGCCAGCGTCGCGAGGATCACCAGGACGATCAAGATCTCTACGAGGGTCAGACAGCGCATCGGTGCTCCGGGAAACGGCCGGAAAACCAGGCCCCCCGAGCCCGAGGGCGGGGAACCTGGCTTCCTGTGGACCAGAAGCCGGCGGGATCAGCCCTGACGACTGCCGTTGGGCAGGGACTCGTTGAACTGCTGGATCACGTAGTCGGGGGTCCGGCCGTAGGCGTCGCTGACACCGAGCAGGACGGCCCGCTCGCCGCTGTCGAAGACCTGGAAGAAGGCGACGTAGCGGCCGTAGTAGCGGTTGTCGTTGCCCGCGTACATCGGCGCGATGTTCATCGTCTTGCCGATCGCGGTGTTGTTCGGGCCGATGCCGACGGCGACGATGATACTGCCGGTCGGGATCGCCCCGCCGGTGCCGGGCAGGAGCCGTTCGGCGATACCCGAGCTGTCGGCGACGGTGGCCATCGGGATCGGGTTGCTGCGGTCGAGCTCGCGGTAGTGGATGCCGGAGTTGTTCGTGGCGACGCCGTCGGCGGTGTCGACGCTGTGGTCGTAGACCCAGTCGAGGCCCGAGCGGGTCAACGAGCGGGCGTACTGGCCGGTGATCGAGGTGACCTCGAGGTCGGCGTAGAGCGACGGGCCGCTGATCGGCAGGCCGGCCGCCTGGTCGGACTCGCCGCTGGCGGCAGTGGAGAGGTCGGCCTGCAGCGGGCCGTACAGCTCGGTCGGCGTGCCCGAGCCGTCGTCGATCAGCAGGGAGTCGAAGCCCTGCGGGTAGCGCTTCTGCAGCACGAAGAACATCTGCAGGTTGTTCGCCAGCTCGCGCTGGGACGAAGCGGATGCGGCCATGTCGGACGAGCGGCCGAGCATCGACACGTTCGGCAGGACCAGGCCGGCGAGGGTCGCGACGATGATCAGCACGACGATCAGCTCGATCAGGGTGAAACCACGGCGGGAAAGCATGGAGAGCTCCTGTGTGAGGGGGAACGGGACGGTGGGGAAACCGCACGCAAGTGACGGGCCAAACGCGACGGGGCCAGGAACCGTCGGGCTCGGGGGCGTACTGGTCAGGATGGGACCGGCGCGCTGGTCAGGCGCTCACCGGCGGAGGCTCGACGCTGGTCGCCCAGGGCGACCCGGTGCGCGGCCAGCGAGAGGCGTGGTCTCAGCCTTTCGCGGGAGGGCGTCCGGTGTTTCCGGACGGTCGCGGCCGACCGGGCCGCAGGACGGGCTTGCCGGGCGCGCGCGGACCCGGCTTGACGCCTGGCGGACGGCGCTGCTTGGCGGGAGCGGGGCGGGGCTTGTGGGCGGCGATGCGCGGCACGCCTGCAGCCGAACGCCCGGCCTTGGGGTCCTGGGCCGGCGGGCGTCTGGTGCTCGAGGCGGGGGCGGGAGGCGCGGCGGGCTTCCGCGCGACCTCCTTGCGGACGGCCTTCGGCACCGCCGCGGTCTCCTTGCCCCGGGCGCTGCGCAGGAGGCGCTGCACGGTCTTCGCGATCTCGGCGCCGGAGCCGTCGCCGATCTCGATGCCCTCCGTCACCCGCAGCACCTCGGCCGGCGAGGTGATCCCGGCCAGCGCCTTGAGCCAGCCCTCCTGGAACAGCGACCGCCAGCCCGCCGCCCGGGCGATCTTCCGCAGTCCCTTGCTGCGCACCTCGTTGGCGATCGCCGCGCGCAGCCGGTCGTCGACGGTCAGGACCTCCATCACCAGGCTGCGGCCCGCGAAGCCCGTCTGCTTGCAGAAGGCGCAGCCGTGCTTGCGGTAGAGCTTGCGCGCGGGGTCCTTCTCGATCCCGGGCAGCCGCAGGAGCTGCTTGCAGGTGCAGAGCTTGCGCACGAAGCGCTGGCCGACCACGCACTGCAGGGCGTCCGCCAGCTTGTACGCCGGCATCCCCATGTCGCGCACCCGACCGAGGGTGCCGAGGGCGTCGTTGGTGTGCATCGAGGAGAACACCAGATGCCCGGTGCAGGCGGCCTGCAGGGCGATCTCGGCGGTCTCGGCATCGCGGATCTCGCCGACCATGATGATGTCCGGGTCCTGGCGCAGGAGCGCGCGCAGGATGACCGGGAAGGTCAGCCCGATGTCCGGCTGCACCTGGGTCTGCAGCACACCTTCGCGGGTGAACTCGACCGGATCTTCGACCGTGACCATGTTCAGCCCCGGCCCGTGCACGGACTCGGTCGCGACGTACAGCGAGGTCGACTTGCCGCTGCCGGTCGGGCCGACGTGCAGGATCAGGCCGTGCGGCTTCTGCAGGCAGGCCTTGTAGCGCGCCAGCGCCTGCTTCGAGAAGCCGAGCTCCTCGAGCTTGAAGCGCATCTTCTTGTGGTCGATCAGGCGCAGCACCGCCTTCTCCCCGGCGATGCCCGCCATCACGTTGATGCGCACGTCGAGGGCCTTGACCTTGTTCTCCTTGATGAAGTCGTGGGCGTGGAAGCGCCCGTCCTGGGGCAGGCGCTTCTCGTTGAGGTCGAGCTCGGCCATCACCTTGAGGCGCGCGAACACCGCGGAGACGTTGACGTCGATCAACAGGTCGAGCCGCTCGAGGGCGCCGTCGACCCGCGCCCGGACGCGGAGGGAGCGGCCGACGTGCTCGATGTGCAGGTCGCTCGCGCCGCGCTGGAAGGCGTCGAGCAGCCACTTGTTGACCCGCTCGGTCGCGTCGAATCCCACGCTCATCGCATCTCTCCCGACCGCGCGCTGGCGCGGAGCATCCCCTCCGGTCTACGGCAGGGCAGGCCGCCGCACAAGCGGTCACGACGGAGGTCGCGGCAGGACCGGCCGCGGACCAGGGGAGCCGGCACGGCGCCGTGGGCGGGGGCGCAGCCTTCCGGGCAGGTGGGCTCGAGCCGCTGCCGTGCGCATCGGGGGCGAGTGGCCGGAGTCGAAGCGGGTCTACTCGACAGCGGGGGAGTCGGGTCCCGCCCAGGTGAGAGGGTCGGCCAGGGTCCAGACCGAGGCCTGACGGATCGACCCTCGCCCGTCGATCCAGAAGCAGCGCCTGCCGGTGGAGTCCTTGACGTCGGGCATCGCGCGGACCCCGGAGTACGTGACGCCGTCAGCCCCGACCACGCTATCGAACGTGATCGTGTAGCCGCTCTGCGCGTACTGCTCCGGTTCCAGTCCGGACGAGTGCCACGTGCGCAAGTTCCCGATCGCCGCCGACTCGTTGGCGGACATACGGGCTGACAACAGGCTGGGAATCGCGATCACCGCGATGATGGCGATGATGGCGATGACGATCATCACTTCGATCAGGGTGAATCCGGCCCTGGCTCTCGACAAAGACACTCCCTCTCCTCCCGTGTAGGGTTTTCGAAACATCACAAGGCTTCGTGCGGATCAAGCGCGCAAACTTTGTGCCATTTTGCAAGTGGCCAGGGGGGCGAGGGCGGCCGGCCGGTGTACCAGATCGTGGCATCAGAGCGGGAATCTGTCTCGGTTTGATACATGTGCACAAGTTTTTCGGGGCACCGGGCGACGCGCAGCGTCACCTACCCCCAGATCCACCAGGCGACCGCGAGCAGCACCAGCACGCCCGGAAGCACGAGCCACAACAGGCGCTCGCGGGGCGGACCTGCGGGGGGCGGCGGGGCGTCGAGGGCGGTGATGAAGCCGAGGACGTCGTCGAAGCGCCCCCCGGGCTTTTTCGCGAGCGCGCGACCGACCGCGCGGGAGACCTGCCGCGGGACGTGGGGCGGCAGCGGCGGCGGAGGCTGATGGATGTGCATCTGGAGGAGGGCGAGGGGCGAGGGGTCGGTGAAGGGGAAGCGTCCGCTCAACAGGAAGAAGAGCGTGACGGCGAGGGCGTACTGGTCGCTCGCCGTGCCCGCGGTCTGGCCGAGACAGACCTCCGGGGCCATCACCGCTGGCGTCCCGAAGCCGGCCTGGGCCTGGGCCACCGCCTGGCCGTGGGCGAGGTCTGCGCTCAGACCGAAGTCGATCAGCATCACCTCCTCGGTGTCGAGGTCGACGTAGATGTTCCCGGGCTTGACGTCGCGATGCAGGGTGTCCGCTTCGTGCACGGCATGCAGCCCGAGCCCGACCCGGCGGACGAGCGAGAGCGCCTCCTCGAGGGGCAGCGGCCCCTGCTCCTCGACGAGACGTTGCAGGTCGGTGCCGGCGTGCAGCTGGCTGACCACGTAGCAGCAGCCGCCATCGTGCCCGCAGGCGAGGACGTTCGCGACGTGGGGATGATCGACCCGGGCCGCGCGCTCGGCTTCGAGGAGGAACTTGTCCGCCGCGTTCTCGGCGATCCAGGCGTCCATCAGCTTGATCGCGACGTCGCCTTGCTGACCCGGGAAGCGGCCCCGGAAGATCTTCCCGTGCGAGCCCGGGCAGAGGAACTCGTCGATCGCGCAGCCGGGCAGGGCGCGCTCGAGGGCATCCGCCAGCCGCAGCTCCGTCGAGCGCGAGCTCGCGATCGGGCGGTGCTCGAGCAGGGCGCGCAGGTCGTGGGCGAGCGCGGCCGCGTCGGGGTAGCGGGCGTCGGGGTCCTTGGCCAGGGCCTTGTGCACGACCGCTTCGAGCTCGCGGGAGAGCTCCGGCCGCAGACCTCGCACCGGGGGCGCATCGTTGGCGAGGAACTTCTCGATCGAGTCGGCCGAGAGCTTGATGTCGAAGGGCAGCTGGCCGCTGAGGCAGCGGTACAGCATCACGCCGAGCGAGTAGATGTCCGTGCGGCGGTCGAGCTTGCCCTCGCCCGGGATCAGCTGCTCGGGCGAGGCGTAGGTCGGTGTGCCGATGAAGGACATCGTGATGGTCGATTGTTCGGACAGGCTCTCGCGGGCGAGCCCGAAGTCGAGCAGGATCGGGACGCCCTCCTTGCTGATGATGACGTTGCTCGGCTTGATGTCCCGGTGGATGATCCCCTGCTCGTGGGCGACGTGGACCGCCTCGACGATCGGCACGAGCCAGCGCAGGACCTGCTCGACCGGCAGCGGGCCCCGTCCCTCGAGGTCGTGGAGCAGGTCGTCGAGGCCCTTCCCCGGGACCAGCTCCATCGCGATGTAGAGCATGTCGCGGTCTTCCCCGAAGTCGAAGACCGTCACGATGTGGGGATGACGGAGGCGCGCGACCGCGCGCGCTTCACGGATGAAGCGCTCTTTCGCGTGGGCGCTCGCCTGCATGTCGGGGCGGATGACCTTGAGCGCGACCAGGCGGTGCAGCGAGACCTGTTCCGCGAGGAAGACGATCCCCATGCCACCTTTGCCGAGCCGTTTGACGAGCCGATAGTCGCCGAGCCGCTGGTCGGCGATCGTCTCCTGCTCGAGCAGCCGCCCATCGTCGACGAGCTGTTGCGCGGCCTTGAGGCTGTCGAGCAGGCTGGCGTCCTCGACACCGTGACGCCGCAGGTAGGCGGAGGGATTCTCCGCTTCTCCCTGCATGGCGGCGTCGAGGTACGCGTCGTAGAGCTGGCTCTCGTCGATCGGCTCGCCCCCCATTCAGGGCACGGTCCGCACGGGCCGGAAGCCGATCCGGCTCGAGCGCCCGCGGGGGTCGCTGCCGCGACGTCGAGCCGAGCGGCTCTCGCGCGCGCTGTCCACCCAGCTTCCGCCGCGCACCACACGCGCGGATGCGCCCCCCGCGACGATCGGATCGGTGCCGCCCGGCGGCTCGGCAGCGAGCACGTCCCAGCACCACTCCCAGACGTTGCCGATGGTGTCGTAGAGACCGAAGCGGTTCGCCCTCTTGCGGGCGACGATCTGGACGCCGGCGCGCAGGTGCTGCAGCTGCTTCTCGTCCCACCCCGACGAATCGACGGCGCCCTGGTAGTCCGCGCGGCTGTTGCCTCCATACCAGCCGATCTCGTCGATCTCGGGGGCGAACAAGGCGCCGAGGATGCGGATCGCCCCGCTCGGCAGGGCGGTGCGGGTTCCGGCCCGGCAGGCGTACTCCCACTCCGCCTCCGTCGGCAGGCGGTAGCCGGTGCGGTCGAGCCCGAGGAAGGTCACCGTCGCGGTGTCGAGGGTGCCGAGGGCGTCGTGGGCGAGGTTCTCGATCCTGTAGGCCGGCTCGAGGCCCTCGAGCTCGGACAGCCGATTGCAGAACAGGACGGCCTCGTACCAGCTGACCGACTCGACGGCGGCATCGAGTCCCGCGAACTGGAAGTACGAGGGGTTGTGTCCCATCACCGCCGCGTATTCGGCCTGCGTGACCTCGGTGCACTTGATGTAGAACGGCCGGGTCACCTCGACCTCGCGTTCGGTCTCGTTGCTGAAACGTCCGGCCTCATCGCGCGGCGAGCCGAGGGTCTGCTCGCCGCCGGGCACGAGCACGAAGCCCATGTCCCAGGGTCCGACGGTGACCAGCTCGACGCCGAGCGAGTCAGCGGTCCTGCGCTGGCTGGGCAGCACCGGGATCGATGGGATGTAGACCGACGCGCCGCCCTCGTTGCCCGCCCGGTCATAGCCCCGCAGGACCGTCGTCTGCTCGACGGGCAGGGGGACGATCGGGAGCTGGTGGATCAAGCCGTCCGTCTCCCGCATCGGCGCGTTGCCGAGCTGGAGGGAGGTCAGGATCTCGTTCGACTTCGCCGTGATCTCGAGCTTGTCGAAGTTGACCTTGACGTGGGGCTCGACCGAGTCGACGCGCACATAGAGGTTGAGCTCCTTGTCGCCGTAGACGATCTCGAGCCGGTTGTCCCGTTCGTGCAGCGCGAGGTCGACGGCGAAGCGCCCGTCCCTCTCGACGTACACCGAGTCGCCCGGAGGGCGGACGAACACCGCCCGCAGCGGCGGCCCGCGCAGGACCTCGACGCGTCCTTCTAGCGTGAGGTCGTGGGTGTTCAGCAGGGCACCGTCCTCGACGTTGAGGTCGCGCAGCTCGATCAGCGAGTCGGCCGCGGTCGGGACCGTCGTCGAGTCCGCCCCGCCGGCGAGCCACGCCCGGACCTGGTCGCGCTTGACGATCAGCAGCACGAGCGCGGCGGCGACGACGAGCGAGGCTGCGATCAGCGGTACGCTGCGCCCCGCGCTCCCTGTAAGCGGCAGGCGGCGGCTGCCGGAGCTGCGGAGATCGACGGCGTGGAGGTACGTCAGGCGGACCTCGCCGACCTGGATCACGTCGCCGTTCGAGAGCTCGTGGCGCTGGACCGACTTGCCGTTGACGAAGGTGCCGTTCAGGCTGCCGAGATCGATCAGCAGATGGGCGGCGCCGCTCTGGACCAGCCGGAAGTGATGGCGGGA
>JAUIEM010000013.1 GCA_030428695.1 bacterium | reverse complement strand
GGTGGCGGAGGACGCGACGGCGCCGGTGAAGCTGGAGCCGCTGGAGCCGGTGGCGGAGGACGCGACGGCGCCGGTGAAGCTGGAGCCGCTGGAGCCGGTGGAGGGGAGCGCGTAGCGCGTCCGTCAGTCCTTCGGAAAGCCGCGGCTCCACACCAGATCGCCCACCCCCAGCCCCGAGGTGTCCGGCGCCTCACAGGAGAGCAGCACGCGGTCGGGCGGCGAGGGCAGGTCCCAGACCAGCAGCTCCTCCCCGAGCTCGAGGCGCACCCGCGGGCCGAGCAACCAGCAGTCGAAGGACACCGCCGCGCTGTCGCCGGTCAGCGGGCGGACCGCTGCCAGGGCCGGCAGGTCGCCGTCCGGTCCGGGCACCTTGAGGTCGACCGCCACGACGGTCTGGCGTCCGAGCTTCCGCAGCCGCAGAGCCCAGACCGTCTCGTTCGCGACCTCGAGGCTCAGGCCTCCGGAGGTCGCCCCGAGGTCGATCAGCGCGCCGGAGATGTGGAGCCGGTCGCTGCCCAGCGCGCGGATCAACACCCCGTCGCCCCGGCACACCAGCCCCTGCGCGTGGGCGTGCAGCGGCTGCAGCTGCCAGCCCTGCTCCGTCGCGTCGGCGTTGGTCCAGATCGGCTGCGGCGCGCTCCAGATCAGCTCGGCGCGCGAGACCCCGGGGTCGAAGGGCGGCGACAGCCAGCCGACGAGGGCCGCCGCGGCGGCGAGCAGCAGGCCGACGGCGACGGCGGGGAGCAGCCAGGCGCGCCGGCGCGGAAGGCCGCCGGCCGTGTCGAGTTGCTTGGTGTTGAGGTAGCTCTCCTCCTCGACATCGATCTCGACCTGCATCACCGGCTTGACGACCGGCCCGAGGGGCGCGGTGTCGAGCAGCCGCTGGCGGGAGAGCTGCCCGGCCAGCGCGTCGAGCGCCTCGATCAGGGCGATGGGCCGGGAGAAGCGGTCGTCCCGGTTCTTCGCGAGCAGCTTGATCAGGATGCGCTCGAAGCCGACCGGGAGGTTCTTGCGCACCGCGCTGATGCGGCGGGGCTGGGCGAAGGCGTGCAGGTACTGCATCTGGTGCAGGGCGCGCGCCGCGAAGGGCTGCGTGCCTGCGAGCATCTCGTACAGGATCACCCCGAGCGCGTACAGGTCGCTGCGCACGTCGACCCGCCGCCCCTCGGCCTGCTCCGGGGACATGTAGGCCGGCGTGCCGGCGACGCGCATGCCCTGCTCGGGTTTCTGCGCGAGCCCGAAGTCGAGCAGCTTGACCTCGCCTTCGCTGGTCAGCATCACGTTGCCGGGCTTGACGTCGCGGTGGACGAGGCCGTTGTCCCAGGCGTGCTCGAGGCCCGACGCGAGGTCGCGGACGATGCGGATGATCTCCCGGAAGCTCAGGTCGTCGCGCTGCAGGCGCTTCGCCAGCGTGATCCCCTCGATGAGCTCCATCGAGAGGAAGGCGCGGCCGGTCTGGGGATCAGCCCCGACATGGTGTACCCTGATGATGTTCTTGTGGTTGAGGGACGCGGCCGCGCGCGCCTCTTCGAGAAAGCGCTGGCGCGCGTCGGGCTCGCGGTTGAGGGCGCTGGTGAGGACCTTCAGGGCGACGGGGCGGTTGAGGGTGAGGTCGCGGGCGCGGAACACGATGCCCATCGCGCCCTTCCCGAGGATCTTCTCGACGAGGAAGCCGCCGAGGCGGAACTTCTTGAAGGAGCCGGAGCTCTCGCTTTCCGGTTGCCGCGGTGCAGGCCGGTGCGATCGGGACTCGCGTCGGTTCAACCTTTCTCTCCCACGTGAGGTACTATAGCCTGGACAGAGGCCCGCGCAATGTTCGATGTCGGCCCCCGCCACCGCTGCTCGGAAGCTCCGGCGGATCGTTGCGGGGCCATGAAGGAGAGCCCCTTTGACCGCATCCCTGCGTGTCCTGACGCCGGAGCCAGGCCCCTGGCGCGAGATCTCCGAGGTCATCACCCTCGGCAGCGGACCCGAGGCCGACGTGCGGCTGGCCGGGAAGGTCGCTCGCCGGCACGCCCAGTTGCGCGTCGACCGGCAGTGCGTCTGGGTGCGCGACCTGCGGAGCCGCTACGGGACCTTCTACGCCCGCCGCCGGCTGGCGGAGACCTGGACCCGGCTTCCGCGCAGCGCGGTGCTCGTGCTCGGGGTCGACACGCGGGTCGAGGTGACCGTCGACAGCGTCGAGACGCCGGCGACCGCCGCATCGACGCCGAAGGAGCTGATCAGCGAGAGCTCCCTCGAGCGCCGGGTGCTGGTCGTCACCCCCGATGGCGCGGTCGGTACGCGGATGAAGCAAGAGCTCGCGGTCGAGGAGCTCGACTGCCGGGTCGTGCGTGATGTCGGGGCCGCCCGCGCCGAGCTGACCGCCCACACCTACGCCGCCCTGGTCTGTGACCTCGACCTGCAGGACAACGGGGCCTTCGCGTTGGTCACGGTCCTGCGCGAGAACTGCCTCGAGCTCCCGGTGGTGCTCTGCGGGCGCGCCGTCGCCGGCTGGCAGCAGGCGGTCGCCGGGCGCTACGGCGCGGCCGAGGTCGTCTCGCTCCACGAGCCCGGGGCGGTCGGCAGGGCGGTGCGCGACGCGCTGTTCCAGACCCCGTTCCGGCCGCTTCTGCCGGCGGGTCCGGTGGTCAAGGAGAGCGACCAGCTGCCGAAGATCCCGGGCTACACGATCAAGCGCCTGATCGCCCGCGGCGGGATGGCGGCGGTCTACGAGGCCGAGCAGCTCGCCCTGCAGCGGCCCTGCGCGATCAAGCTCCTGCACCCGGGTCTCGCGCACCACCGCGCCTTGCGCCAGCGCTTTCTCAGCGAGGCGCGCAACGCGGCCTCGATGAAGCATCCGAACATCATCCAGATCTTCACCGTCGGCCTCGAGCCGAGCCAGGAGATCCCCTACTTCAGCGCCGAGCTGATCGAGGGCGACACGCTGCGGGCCGCGGTGCGCAAGCGCCCGCGCAGCTTCGAGGAGCTGATCGCGATCTTCACCGCCGCCTCGCGGGCCCTCGGCGTCGCCCACGACAAGGGGATCATCCACCGCGACATCAAGCCGTCGAACATCATGATCGCCGACGACGGCACGGTGAAGGTCCTCGACTTCGGCATCGCCAAGTGCCTCCACGCGCAGAACGCTCTGACCCGTACCGGCGAGATCCTCGGCACGCCCGCCTACTATTCCCCCGAGCAGGCCGACGGCCGCGCGATCGACCACCGCAGCGACCTGTACTCCCTCGGCGCGAGCCTGTTCACGCTGTTGACCGGTAACCTGCCCTACGAGGCGCGCTCGGCCTCGGGCTACGTGTTGCTGCACAACTACCACCCGCCGCGCAGCTTCCAGGGCCAGCGCGGCATCCCCGACGGCTTCGTGTCCCTGGTCGGGAAGCTGATGGCGAAGAAGCCGGAGGAGCGCTACCAGAGCGCCGAAGAGGTCGTCGAGGCCCTCGCCGCCCTCCAGGCAGAGCTCGCCGCCGCCGGCCAGCTCGACAAGTTCCCCGAGGGGCCGGCGCTGCCGTCGCTGCGCTGTGAGGAAGCGCTCGAAGGCAAACCCTACCGCAAGCTCGAGGCCACCCCCGCGCGGGCCGCTCCCGAGCGGGCGACGCCCGCCGCCGCCCGCCCGCGCTGGCCGTTGGCGTTGGCGGGGCTCGCGCTGCTCCTCGCGCTGGTCGCGATCGCCCTCGCGGCGACCTTCGACGACCCTCCGCGCTGGCTCCCGGGGGTGCCCCTGTTCTTCGAGGAGGTGCGGAGCGAAGCCGCGGAGGCGACGTTCATCGGCGACTCGACCGGCGTCCGGGCGCGGGGCGAGGGCTACCTGCACGAGGCGCTGCCCGGCACCTCCTGGCGGGTCTCGGGCCAGCTGCTCCCCGGCGCTGCCCGGGCGGTCGGCGTGTTCGTGGTCGAGGGCGAGCACCCGCGCTACGGCCTCGAGCTGCTGCGCAAGGACGGCGCGATGGTCGCCGCGGTCGTATCCCTCGAGCGGGATGAGGCCGGCCTGGCCTGGACCCTGCCGCTGCGCTCGCGCCCGGTCGAGGTCGGGGCCGAGGGGCTCACGGTCGCGGTCGAGGTGCGGGGGCGGACCGCCGCCTTCTACGTGGCGGGGGAGGAGCTCGCCCGGCAGAGCCTCGAGCGGCGCTCGGGGGAGCTCGCGCTGCACGTGTCCTCGGACAGCGCCGAGGTCGAGTTCCGGCTCGCGCTCCAGCTCGCCGAGTGAGCGGGCGGGCGGCGAGCCGCCCGGCGACGGCAGCCCGCTCGTCCGGAGGCGGTCCCCCGGACGGCGACCCGGCCATGCGGCGCGCCGCCTCCTGCGCTACACTGCGTCCATGACAGACCCCGACCCGGACGCCAGCGACAGCTCCCTCGAGGCCCAGCGGCTGATCGAGCTGTGGGAGCGCACGGTCGGCTCGGAGGCCGACCTGTCGGCGGTCTCCCTCGACGCGAGCTACCTGCCCCTGTGGGCCGCCCGCAGCCTCCCGGCCGAGCCTCCCGTGCGCGACTTCGAGCGCGGCGCCCTGCTCGGCAAGGGCGGCATGGGCGAGGTCTACAGCGCCCGCCAGCTCGCCCTCGACCGCGAGGTCGCGCTCAAGCAGCTGCGGCCCGAGCGGCGCGGCTCGGGGGCGGCGCGCGAGCGCTTCCTCGCCGAGGCGATCGTCACCGGCCAGCTCGAGCATCCGAACATCGTGCCGGTCTACTCCCTGGGCTGGAGCGCTCCGGACGCTCCCTTCCTCGCCCTCAAGCTGGTCGAGGGCCAGAGCTGGAAGGAGCTCCTGCAGGCCGAGGGCGGCGGCGACCTGGTGCGCCACCTCGGCATCCTGCGCCAGGTCAGCAACGCGGTCGCCTACGCCCACAGCCGCTCGATCGCCCACAACGACCTCAAGCCGAGCAACGTGATGCTCGGCCCCTTCGGCGAGGTGCTGGTCGTCGACTGGGGCATGGCGGTGCGCTTCGACGAGGTGCGCGACAGCCGCATCCGCAACCGCGAGGACATCCGCACCCCCTGCGGCACGCCCCGCTACATGGCGCCCGAGCTCGCCCTGGGCCGGGGCAGCGAGATCGGGCCCTGGACGGACGTGTTCCTGCTCGGGGGGATCCTCTACGAGCTCCTGACCGGGAAGCCGCCGAACGACAGCCGGAGCCTGCCCGATGCGATCGAGGTCGCCTGCACCGGGCGCCGTCCAGAGCCTCCGCCCGCGCTGCCCCTCGAGCTGCGCGCCCTGTGCCAGCGGGCCCTCGCCCTGCAACCGGCGCGGCGCCCGAGCCTCGAGGACTTCCAGCGCGACCTCGACGCCTTCCTCACCCACCGCGAGAGCCTGCTGATCGCGCGCGAGGCCGAGCGCCGGCTCGGCGCCTGCGTCGAGCGCGCCGAGGGGCTCGACGGGCCGGTCGACAGCGCGCGCCGCAACCCGTTGTACGAGAGCTTCGCGGAAGCCCTGGCCGGCTTCCGCCAGGCCCGTCGCCTGTGGGAGGGGAACCGCCAGGCGGCCGACGGCGAGCTGCGGGCCCGTCTGGCCTGGGCCCGGGCCGCCCTCGGCCAGGGCGACCTGGGGCTGGCCGAGGCCCAGGCGGCGATCGACGGGGAAGAGGCCGCCGCGCTGCGCGCGGAGCTCGCCGCCGTCCGCGCGGTGCGCGCCCGCAGCCAGGGCCGGGTGCGGCGCCTGCGGCGGGCGCTGATCGGGGCGACCCTGCTGCTGATCGCGGGGCTGACCGCGGCGGTGGTGGTGGTCGCCGGCAAGAACGCGGCGATCGAGGTCGAGAAGGAGCGCGTGCTCGCGAAGAACGCCGAGGTGGAAGCGGAGAAGCGCCGGGTCGAGGTCCGCAACGCGTACATCGCCGAGCAGAACGAGTCGATCCGCCGCCAGGCCGAAGAGCTGCGCTCGGCCCGCGACCGCCTCGAGCTCTCGCGGAACTACGCCGAGCGCCGCGGGCAGATCGCCCGGGGAGCGCTCGACAAGCTGACCAGCGAGGTCCACACCTGGCTGCTGGACGATCTGAACGACCAGCGCTCGCGGCGGGTCGCCCGGCAGATCCTCGAGACCGCCCGGGAGAGCTGGGAGGCGCTGCGCGACGTCGATGTCGCGGAGGCGCTGGTCTCGCAGGGGGCGGCCCGCTCCCTGCGCAAGCTCGGTCTGCTCAGCCTCGGGCCGGAGGGCGACGCCGCCCAGGCCCTCGGTTACCTGCGCAAGAGCTGCGCGGTCTACGCCCAGCTCAGCGCCGAGACGCCGACGCCGACCCTGAAGAGCGAGCAGGCCCTCGCCCTGCTCGGCCTCGGCGAGGCCTACCAGGCCGTCGGCGCCCTCGACTCCGCCTGGCTGACGACCCAGCACGCGCTCGGCATCTCCCGCGGGCTGACCGCCGCGGTCCCCAGCGAGGAGGCCTTCCGCAACCTGTGCGGCTCTCTCGACCGCATCGTCGAGCTGTGCGGGGTGCGCGGCGATCTGGTCGGAGCGCGCGCGGCGATGCTGGAGCGGCTGGAGATCGAGCGCACGCTGTACCGGCTCGACCCCTCCTCGGTCGACGCCCGCCGGGACCTGATGCTCGCGACCGCCCGGGCCCTCGAGGTCGAGCTCGAGCTCGGCGCGGTCGATCGGGCCGCCGAGCTCGGCGCGACCGCCCTCGAGCTCGCCCGCTCCCTGGCGGCCGACACGACCAGCCGCGGCCGCGAGCGCGACCTGTCCGTCGCGCTGGTCTGGGCCTTCCAGGTCGCGATGGCCCAGCGCGACCTGCCCGCCGCCCGGGCGCACCTCGAGGAGTGCCTGGCGATCTGGCGCGAGAGCCTGCGCCGCGATCCGTACGGCGCGCGCACCCGGCGCGACTACGCGACAGGGCTCGAGCGGCTCGGGGCCCTGCTCTCCGAGGAGGGCGATGCGGCGGGCGCGCTCGCGGCCTTCCGGGAGAGCCTCGTCCTCCGCCGCGAGCTGGTCGCCGAGCTGCCGGAGAGCGCGGTCGCGCGCCGGGACCTGTTCGTCGGCCTGTGGACGCTGGCCGGGGCGCACACCACCCAGGGCGATCACACCCGCGCCCGCGACCTGTACACCGAGTGCGTCGGGGTCTGCCGGGTGCTGGTCGAGCTCTCCCCGAGCAGCCAGCAGGCGGAGCGCGACCTGGTCGACGCTCTCAACGCCCTCGGCACCACCCTCGAGGACGTGTCGGAGGAAGCGGCCGCGCGCGACTGCTTCGAGGAAGCCCTGCGCCGCTGCCGGGGCCTGGTCGCGGCGACGCCGGAGAGCGGGTCGCTGCGCCGGGACCTGTTCGAGTGCCTGGCCAACAACGGCCGCCACGCGCTCGCCGGCGGCCAGCTCGAGGCGGCCGAGCAGCACCTGTACGCGGCCCTGGACGTGGCGCGGGCGCTGTGGGAAGCGCAGCCGGAGAGCCTGCGCGCGGCCGACGACTACTCCCTCGCCCTCAGCGCGGTGGCCGGCCTGGCGCGGGAGCGCGGGGAGCTCGAGGAGGCCCTGGAGCTGTACGAGGACTGCCTCGAGATCGAGCGCGAGCTCGTCGTCCGCAGCCAGGGCGACGGCGAGGCCCGGGCGGGGCTCGCCATCCTGCTCGACCGCTGCGGCGAGACCCGCCTCGAGCTCGGCGACACCGAGGGCGCGGGGCGGGCCTTCAGCGAGGCGCTCGAGCTGCGGCGGCGGCTGCTCGCCGACTTCCCCGACAACCTCGGCTACCTGCACCAGGTGTCGGTCGGCCTGCAGAACATCGGCATGGCCTGGCTGGCGACCGGCGACCTCGCGGCCGCGCAGGCGGTGTGCGAGGAGAACCTGCGCTTCGACCGCGAGGCGAGCGCGCGCCATCCCGACAACCCCGAGCTGCTCGGCAACCTGATCCGCTCGCTGTTCTATCTCGCCCACTGCCACAAGCTGCAGCTCGACTTCGACCGGGCCGAGGAGCTCGCCCTCGAGGCGCTCGCCGCCGAGCGCCGGCTGATGGCGCTCAACCCGGCGGTCGCGCGGGACGTCGATACCCTGAGCGAGGCGCTCGCCGACCTGCGCCGCGAGCGCACCCTGCACGCCTTCCGCAGCGGCGAGCGCGCGCCGGCCTCGACCGCCGACTTCGAGCTGCTCGCCTCGGGGGCCTACCACGCCGAGGACTACCTCGCCTGCGCTCAGGCCTTCGAGCGGGCCTGGGAGCTCGGCCCGCCGAGCGACCCGGAGTACCTCCTGTCCGCCGCGGACGCCGCCGCCCGGGCGGACGCCGCCGCCCTCGCGCTGCGCTTCCTCCAACGCTACCTCGAGCACCTGCGCGCGCAGGCGGCCGGTATGGCGGAAGAGGAACGCGCAGAGCTGCGAGCGCGGTGGGACTACCTGCGGGACGAGCACCCGCCCTTCCGCGCCCTGCCGGAGCCGGACCTCGAGGCGCTGTTCGCGCCGCGGCCGTAGGGGGCTGGAACGAAACAACCACTCGTCGCTCGGGGCGCGCTACAGCCCATTTGCGCGCTCTTCGCTCCTCGCCAGCGACGACGATCCCCCGCGGAGCGGGCATTCGTTCGTTCCAGCCCCCAACCCGCGAATTCTTTGTCGCCGACGCGAAGTCGGGGCAGAAATCGGAGCCGGTCCGTTGTAGGATAGGGGCATCCCCGAGATCAGCACCCGACGGGAACGCGATGCACATCACGGCCTTTGCCAAGACCGATGTCGGCAACAAGCGCGGCAACAACGAAGACTCGCACCTGTGCATCCCCGAGCTGGGACTCTTCGCCGTGTGCGACGGCATGGGCGGCCACGCGGCCGGCGAGGTCGCGTCCGGCACGGCGGTGAAGGTGCTCGAGCACCACATCCGTCACCTGCGCAAAGAGCTCGGCGCCCGCGACGACTGGGACAACATCAAAGACCACGTCGTCGACTCGCTGAAGAAGGCGGTCGGCGCGGCATCGGACGCGGTCTACAAGCACGCGACCAGCACTCACGGCAAGGCCGGTATGGGCACGACCCTGACGATGATGGTGATCGTCGGCACCAAGGCCGTGATGGCGCACGTCGGCGACAGCCGCATGTACCTCTGCCGGCAGCGGAACCTGTACCTCTTGACCGAGGATCACAACTATCTGACCGAGATGGCGAAGACCGGCGTGCAGATCACCGAGCGCATCAAGCGCACGCCCCACGCCCACGTGCTGACCCGGGCGGTCGGCATCCAGGCGACGGTGCAGGTCGACACCCTGGTCTTCGACGTGATGCCCGACGACCGCTACCTGCTCTGCTCGGATGGCCTGTACAGCTACTTCAAGGAGAACAGCGAGCTCGCGGACGTGCTCGCCAACGAGCCGCCCGCATCGAGCGCCCAGAAGCTGGTCGACATCGCGAAGGAGCGCGGCGGTCACGACAACATCACCGCCGTGCTGGTCTCGATCGAGTCCTACGACGAGAAGCACCACGCCCGCAGCAGCGAGGTCAACCACCAGCTGACCACCCTGCGCTACGTCTCGTTGTTCAAGCACCTCGAGATGAAGGAGCTGGTCGCGGTCCTCAACATGTTCGACTACCTGTCCTGCGGTCCGGGAGAGAAGGTCATCGAGCAGGGCGCGATGGGCTCGAGCATGTACATCATCCTCGAGGGCACCTGCCAGGTGCTGCGCGACAACAAGCAGGTCGCGCGCCTCGAGCAGGGCACCCACTTCGGCGAGATGGCGTTGCTCAACGCGCGGCCCCGCTCGGCGACCGTGATGGCGGTCACCGACACCCGCCTCCTGCGCCTGACCCGCAAGGACTTCACACGCCTGGTGATGGGACAGCCCACCCTCGGCGTCAAGCTGCTGTGGAGCGTCGCGCGCGTGCTCTGCTCCCGGCTCGACGGCAAGCCGGGCTGATCACTCTTCCAACAGCGTCAGGTCGGTCTCGTGGAAGCGGCCCGCGGCGCCGTGGACGCGGCTGCTGAGGCGCGCGAGGCCGAGCACGGGCAGGGTCGGGTTGTACCAGAGCACCAGCTGGCGATGGCTGTCCCGCCCGTGCACCGTCAGCCGCAGGCAGGGCAGGCTCCCGCCCTTCCAGGGCACCTCGACCAGCCGCCAGGTGGTGTAGACCGGCAGGGGGTCGCGCTCGGTGTACCCTGTCCCGACAAGCACCGCGCGCAGGTCCAGCCAGCCCTTGCGGCCGGGCGGCAGCCAGTCGACCGCGCTGGTTCCGCGGAGCAGGGAGCGGAAGCGGCGCTCCTCTCCGTCGAGGGTGCAGGAGACCGGGACCTCCCGCCCCTCCTCCCCGAGCTCGAGCACCAGCTCGGCGGTGTCGGCCCCGTGAGGCCCCGTGCCCACCCACCTGTAGCGCGCCCGCTCGCCCGGGGTGTAGGAGGTGAGCGGCGCTTCGTGCAGAGGAAGGGGCAGCTGCGGAGGCAGGCGCTCGGGGAAGAACAGGTAGTCTTGCGCGTTGACCAGAAGCGGTCCGGGCGCTTCCTCTTCCCCGTTCTCGGCTTGCAACCAGCGCTCGAGGAGGTCCCCGAGCGCACGGTCCCGCTGCGCCGACCCGGCGGGCAGCGCGCGCAGGGCGTCGATGATCCGCGGGCCGAGGGACTCCAGCGTCGAGCGGGCGCGGGCGGCCTCTTCGGGAGCCGTCGCGTCGAGCTGGCGGAGCGCGGCGCGGGCGTCGTCCAGCTCGGCGGGGTGGGGGCGGAAGCGCGGGCTGTCGATCGCGGCGAGCTGCTCGCGCAGCCCGAAGCGCAGCGGCAGGAGCGCGAGGACGAGGGTGTCGCCCCGGTTCCCGAGGTGTCGCATGCGGACGAAGCTGCTGTCCGCCGTGCGGAACCAGGCGAGCGCCGGGGTCGCGACGCTGGCGGGCCTGGTGTTGGCGTGCAGGATGGCGGAGAGCTGCGGCGGAAAGAGCGTGTCCGCGGACCACAGCGAGGTGATCTGCGCTTCGAGGCTGCCCGGGGCGGGGTTGAACAGGTCGCAGCTGTCGCGTGCGACGACCGGTCCCCGGCGCAGGCTCCAGCCGCAGGCGCCGTCCGGTCCCGGCAGGCGCAGCTCGCGGTAGGCGCCGTCGGGGCTGGCGGCGACGGTCAGGCGCCGCGGCCAGGACTCCCGGCCCGTGCCATCGACCGCGCTGAGGGCGACGTCGTGCCAGTACAGAGGGCCCTCGACGGGGAGCGCGAAGGGCGGCCCGGGGAGCTCGGCGAGCTGCCGGAAGCCCCGCTCCGGGTCGAAGGCGTACACGCGATAGGCTGCCGCGCCGGGCGCCGGCCGCCAGCGCAGCGTCACCTGCTCCGCGCCGGGCTCGCCGCGCCAGGCGGTCGGGCCGGGGCCGCGCTCGCCGGCGTCCCCGAGTCGCCACACCAGGCGCTTCCGCCCCTCGGGCCGGAACCACAGCCGGCCGCTGCGGCCGTCGTCCGTCCGCAGGGCGAACACCTCGTCGAGCTCCGGCTCGACGACGCGCAGCCCGTCGACGGAGGGGGGCGGAGCGGGCCCGAACCAGGCGAGGGGCCCGTCGCCGAGCGGCAGGAGGGTGACGCCGGGGCCGGCCCGGATCGCCATCGGGGAGACGCTCGCCAGCAGCGTATCGCCGAGCTCCAGGCGGGCATCGGGGAGGGACAGGACGCCGTGCCGTAGAGGCGCCGGCGGACCGGCCGTCAGCCCGACCGGCAGCGCCTCCGTGCCGTCCGGCAGGAGCCGCGCGACCGCGATCCGGGTCGGCGCGTGCAGCGGGCCGAGGGCGAAGCTGCCGGTGCCGGTTCCGCGTGTGAGCCAGTGCCCGTCGCGGCGCTGCCAGATACGGGCCGGTGCGTCGTCCTCCCAGACCAGGAGCGCCCCCGCTTCGGTGTAGCGCAGGCGCAGGCCCTCGACCCCGGCCGCGAAGCTCTCCCCGCCGTCGTGGCGGACGATCACCCGCGCCGGCTGGCCGCGCTCCGCCGGCAGCAGCACCAGCGCCCGGGCGCCCTGGTCGGTCGCGACCAGGAGGCTCTCGCCCGCGGCGACGGGCAGCGCGGCTGCCGTCGCGTCGAGACGTGCGCCGGCGCGCGGGACCGCCCGGATCCAGCGGGCGCCTCCGCAGAGCTGCAGGCGCAGCGGCTCGCCGGTCAGCACCACGTCGGCCTGCAGCGGGCCGACCCGCTCACGCGAGAGCACCGTCGCGGCGTCGAGGTCCCACCAGATGTCCTCGACGAGGGGCAGGCTCTCGGTGCGCACGGCGGGTTCCTGGGCACAGGCCAGGGCGGTGAGGAGGAACAGGACGCGCGCGCTCATCGTCCGCCCTCCGCTTCCCGTACGATCTCGACGAAGTGCTCGCGCCCCTCGAAGACCCAGCGAGCGTCGAGGCGTGCGAAGCTGAGCCCCGGCAGGGCGGGGTCGAAGGAGATCCGCAGCGGGCCCGCGGCTTCTCCGTCCACCGCGACCAGCCCCTCGAGCACGAAGGCCCCCGGACGGTCGGGGTCAGACACGACGGCGCAGCGGCGGGAGAACATCGGCTCGGCGCTGAAGCCGAAATCCCCGCGCGGGGGATGCTCGACGTCGAGGGCGTTGAACAAGCGCTCGGCGACCTCGAGCGGGTTCCGGGCGTCCCCGGCATCGATGCCGGGGCGGGTCGAGGGGGCGACCGCGAAGCGGACCTCGTCGCCCACGCGGTGGGGGATGAGCTCGATCTGCTCAGCCAGCCCCGGCGGGCTCCCGCGCACGCGCAGCACGACGGGCTCGAGTCGGCCCGGCGCCGCGGCGGGGAAGGCCAGCGTGTAGTCCTCCGTCCACCACCCCCAGTCCTCCCACACGGCCTCGGCCAGCGTCTCGAGGAGGGCGGGGGACGCTCCGAGCCCCGGCAGCTCCCAGAGCGCAAGAGGACCCCAGTCGTAGACCAGCGCGACGCTCCCCTCGTCCGCGCGCCAGTCCTCTGCGAGCTCAGCGGCGAGCTCCGGGTCGGTCGGAAGGGGCGGGGGCCGCATCAGCGCGAGCTTCTCGCTCGCCTCGATGCGGGTGGCGTAGAATCGCAGCCGGACCGCGTCGGGCGCGCGGCCCAGGCACTCGACCAGCGCGATCCCTTCCGGCACGCGCAGCCAGATCCGCGCGCCGGTCCGCGGGTTCCAGGGCTTCTCCCGCGGCAGGTGGAGCAGCGCGCGCACGCCCGTCCGGGTCGCGAGCTCGTGAAGGCTATCGGGAAGCTCTGTCATCGGCCACGCGCTCGCCCACAGGGTGTCGAGCGCGATGCGGGGTCTCCCCGTGCCGTCGTGCTCCAGGCGGATGGGGCCGAGCCGCGCGCCGCTGGTCAGCGTGTGCTCGGAGCGTGTCCAGCGCGCGCCGCGGGGGAGCGGATCGGTGTCGCGCCAGCAGCGGGCCGCGCGCGGCCAGCTCTCCCGGCCGTCCGCGAAGAGCGCGCTGACGCCGACGCTGAACACGCCGGGAGGGATTGGCACGGTCCGCGCGGTCGCGGAGGGCTCCGCGATCACCAGGGGCAGCTCGCCGAGCGGGTCGAGCCGGTAGACGCAGTAGCCGACCGCGCCCGGGACCGGGTCCCAGCTCAGCCGCAGGAGCCCGTCCTCGACGGTGAGCCGCAGCGCGTCCGGGCCGTCGGGCGCGGGTCCCCGGTCGCCGGTCGACGCGCGCAGCACGTGCTCGTCGCCGACCAGCAGCAGCTTGGCGGCGCGTCCCTCGGCGTCGGTGAGGCCGAGCCAGCCGCCGCGGGGAGCGTGGACCGTGTAGTCCTCGAGCGGGGCGTGTGGAGCTCCGACAGCGCCGCCGAAGAAGTCCTCCCACAGGCCCTGCCCGTGCCAGCCGGCGACGCCCGGCCGGGTCAGGGCGCGGTCGACGCGGTCCAGGGACACGTAGACGGTCGGTGTGTCGGCATCGGGCTCGTCCGGGTCCCCGAAGGAGAAAGGTTGGAAGCCGCCACTGCCGCCCGGCTTCCAGACGATGCGCTCGAAGCGCAGGCCGGTCGCGGCGCGCCGGCCGATCCGCGCGGGGACCGCGGCCCCGCCTCCGGCGCCGATGCGGTTGACCTCGAAGCTCCAGTCCGTGCCGTCGGCGGGCGCTTCCCACACGAAGCGGCCCCGATCCCTGCCGAGGGAGGAGTACGCGCCCGTCCCCGCGACCGCGACGGACACCTCGGCGAGGGCATCCTCAGCCCAGGACAGGGTGAAGCGGCCGTCCCCGTAGCGCGCCCGGAGTCCGGAGACAGGAGCCGGGAAGCCGGCGCCGGGCTCGTGCTGCACCGTCAGCGTGAGGAAACCCGCGAACAGCTCCGCGCGCGCCAGGCGGCCGTCCGCTGCGCGCAGCCACACGGGCGCCGGATGCGGCCACTCCTCCGGCCAGGTCTGCGCCGCCTGCACTCCCCAGCTTTCGACCCAGCCGCTGTCCGGCGGCGTCGGGGCGAAGCTCTCGACCGGCAGCAGCGCGGCTCCACCGTTGCCCTGGAATGACCAGCCGCGATCGTAGAAGATGGCGAAGTCGCCTGTGAAGGGCCCGACCGTCGGGCGGCTGAGCAGGCTCCCCGCCTCGAGGTCGAGCCAGGTGCCGTCGACCAGGCGCAGCTCGTGCAGCGTGACCCGCGACTGGCCGAGAGCACAGGCGGTAAGCAGGACGAGCAGGACGGCGGGAAAGGATCGGGCCACGGGATCGCTCCAGGAGGCGTCACGATGAGTAGAGCGGGACTCTGTCTGTTGTTCGTCATCGGCGCGCTGCCCGCCACCGCGGACACCGACGCCGCGATCGCCGCGGGCCTCTCCTGGCTCGCCCGGCACCACACCCCGGTCGGCGACACCCGTTACTGGGCCTGCGCCGACTTCTCCCTGCGCTGTGAGGGGGCGGGCTGCGTCGGCCCGTCCTTCGCCGAGCCGGACAACCTCGGCCCGGGGCGCGGCTACGAGGCCTACGATGTCGGCACCACCGCCCTGGCGCTGCTCGCCTTCCTCGGCGCCCCGCAGGGTCACGATGCCGAGCTGGACGGTGGGCTGGCCTGGCTGCGGGCCGGCCAGCAGGGAGGCACCTGGCCACAGGCCCGCGGCGACGGCGGCATCTACTGCCACGCTCTCGCCACCCGCGCCCTGTGCCGCAGCCTGGCCTGGCGCGAGCACGCGGGCACCCGAGCCGCCGCCGACAGCGCGACGGCCTGGCTGCTCGCGGCCCAGAACGAAGACGGGGGCTGGCGCTATGTGCCGCGGGAAGGGCTGAGCGACAGCTCGGTGACCGCCCAGGTGCTGATGGGCCTCGCCGCGGCGCGGGACGCCGGTCTGGACGTGCCGGAGGAGGCTCTCGCCCGCGGGCGCCGCCTGCTCGCGCGGCACACCGGCACCGACGGGCGGACCGGCTACCGGCACGACAGCGAGGGGCGCTCGTCCTATCTGCGCTCGCTCTCGACGCGGCTCGGCGAGGACATGTACCGACCGCGTCCGACCCTGACCGCCGCGGCCCTGCACGCCCGCCTGGTGTGCGGGGAATCGGCCGGAGTCTGGACCCGTGCGCCGCGCGCGCGGCTGCTCGAGGCTCTCCCTCACTGGCGCGAGCGCCGCTACCGCGACCTCAACCATTACTACTGGTACCTCGGCACCCTGGCCCTGGCACGGCTCGGAGGGGAAGCCTGGGACCGCTGGCGGCCGGCCGTCACCGAGGCCCTGGTCGCGAGCCAGTGCGGGGAGGGGGGGAGCCACCCCGACCTGGCGGGGAGCTGGCATCCGATCGGGGAGTGGGGCTATGTCGGGGGCCGGGTGTACACGACGGCGCTCGCGGTGCTGACCCTGCAGGCGACGCGCTGACCGCGTCCTGGGGTTCTTCCGTGTCGGCGCTTCCACACCGTCGGTCCCAGGTTGCGCGAAGAAAGGACCGTCCGAAGCCGGAGTCAGCTCCGGGAGGAACACCTGCACGCGAAAGGTCGTCCACGGCCCGGAGCAGTCTCCAGCTTCGGCGGGCAACCTGGTCCTCTGGGACGGGTCCAATGTTGACATTGCGCCCTGCCGGGCGCCCGGAAGGGAGGCGCACCGTCGCGTCCCGCGCCCGACAAGGCGACCCGGTCACGGTCACGGCCGCGGCCACGCCGCGACGGCCGACGGTTCGGGGCGACCCCGCACGTCAAGATCCGATCGGGTTCTGACCAGAAAACCTGTAAGACCACCGCTCCTCCGGGCAAGGAAGGGCGGGCCGGAATCGCCGGCCCCACCCGGAAGAGACCCACGATGAGAACCCGCACCGCGCTCCAGGCAGGCATGCACCACGTCGTCAAACGTGACCACCACTACAGCACCACGCGCTGAGGAGACAGCCATGAAGACCCGCACCAGGATCCAGGCCGGACCGCACTACCGATCGTACGAAGGCCGGCACATCCGCTACAGCTCTATGTGAGCGCCCCGACTCCACCACGACAATCGCTGAGGAGACAGCCATGAAGACCCGCACCAGGATCCAGGCCGGACCGCACTTCCCATCGTACGAAGGCCGGCACGTCCGCTACGACTCGACGTGATCGCCCGCGGCGGGCACCTCCGCGTCCGCCGCGTCCGTCGACCCGAAGCCCCCTTCCCCCCGCGCGCTCTCCCCGAGCGCGGAGACGGGCTCCCAGGCGACGCGCGCGTGGCGCGCGACGACCAGCTGGGCGATACGCTCTCCGGCCTCGATCGCGTAGGCCGCTTCCCCGAGGTTGATCAGCAGCACCGCGATCTCGCCCCGGTAGTCGGCGTCGATCGTGCCGGGGGCGTTGAGCACGGTCAGCCCGTGGCGTGCCGCGAGCCCGCTGCGCGGGCGCACCTGCGCCTCGTAGCCGGGCGGGAGCTCGACGCGCAGCCCGGTCGGCACCTTGGCGCTCGCGCCCGGCTCGAGCGCGACGGCTTCCCGTGCGCACAGGTCCAGGCCGGCGGCGTCCGCGCTGTGGTAGGCGGGCAGGGGCCCGTCGCAGACGACCCTGACCGGCAGGCCGCGCGGCGCGCGCTCGCCGGCCAGAGCGGCGTCGATGCGGGCGAGGATGGTCGGCACGGGGGCGAGCCGGCCCTTGCCCTCCCAGCCGCAGGCGAGCAGGCCAGCCTCGGGCTCGACGATGCCGAGGCCGCGCTCGCGCAGCCGCAGGAGGTTGTCCTGGACGGCGGGGTGGAACCACATCCGGTGGTTCATCGCCGGGGCGACCAGGACCGGACAGCGCACCGAGAGCAGGGTGGTGCTCAGGGCGTCGTCGGCGATGCCATGGGCGGCCTTGGCGAGGAAGTTCGCCGTCGCGGGCGCGACGACCAGCAGGTCGGCCCGGTCGGTCGCCGCGATGTGCGGGCAGCTCTCCGGGGCGAGGCTGGGGAAGATGTCGTCGACCACCGGGTTGCCGGTCAGCGTGCGCAGGGCGTAGCTCGACACCAGGCGCTTGCCGGCGGAGGTCAGGATGGCGGTCAGGGTGTGCCCCTGCTTGCGCAGGGCCGAGGCGAGCTCACAGGCCTTGTAGGCCGCTATGCTACCGGTGACTCCGAGCAGGATGTCTGCCATGGCGGGCGTCCTCGATCAGGCGCGCGAGCGCGGCGACGGTCGCGTCGAGCTCGTCGTTGACGACGGTGTGGTCGTAGCTCTCGCCGGCGGCGAGCTCGCGGCGCGCGTTCAGGAGGCGCAGGGTCAGCGCCTTCTCGTTCTCGGTCGCGCGCTTGCGCAGCCGCTTCTCGAGGACCGCGAAGCTCGGCGGCGCGACGAACAACAGGAGCGTGGGCAGCGTCGTCGCCTCCCGCACCGCCGCGCCCCCCTGGACGTCGATCACGAGCAGGATCACCTCGCCCCGCTCGATCGCCTCTTTGACCGGCGCGATGCGGGTCCCGTAGAGGTTGCCGTGGACCTCGGCCGACTCGAGGAAGCGTCCCTCCGCGCGCCAGGCCCGGAAGGTCGCGGTGTCGGTGAACTCGTAGTCGCGCCCGGGGACCTCGCCGGCGCGGGGGGCGCGGGTGGTCACGCTGATCGAGCGCCGGTAGCCCGGGCGCTCGAGGAGCCGGCGGGCGACCGTCGACTTGCCGACGCCGGAGGGCCCCGAGAGGACGACCAGGAGCCCGCTACTGGACATTGCTGACCTGCTCGCGGATCGAGTCGACCCGCAGCTTGATCGCGAGCACGGTGTGGACGGCCCGGGCGTCGACGCTCTTGGCGGCCATCGTGTTCGCCTCGCGCAGCATCTCCTGGGCGAGGAACTCGAGCCGGCGGCCGACCGGCCCGTCGCTGTCGAGCTGCTTGCGCATCTCGAGGACGTGGGCCCGCAGCCGGTCGGTCTCTTCCTGCAGCGAGGCCTTCTCGGCCATCAGCGCGACCTCGCGCTCGAGCGAGCCGTCGTCGAGGCCGACCTGGGTGTCGCTGAGCAGCTCGTCGACCCGCTTGCGCAGCCGCAGCCTGTAGCCTTTGACGGTCTCGGGGAGGATGGCGAACAGGCTCTCGAGCTCGCCCTCGATACCGGCGAGCTGGGCGTGGAGGGCCTCCTGCAGGGCGGCCCCCTCGACCCGGCGCGAGGCCTCGAGCTGGTCGAGGGCGCGGCCGAGGAGGGCGAGGAAGGGCTCGAGCTGGCCGTCGTAGCTCGCCGCCGCGAAGCTCAGCACGCCGGGCAGGCCGGCGAGGGTCGCGAGGCTGAGCCCGCCCTCGAGCTCGTGCTCGCGCTGCACGGCGCGGAGGGCCGCGACGTAGCCGGCGAGCTGCTCGTGGTCGAGGGCGAGGCGGGGGGCGCCGCTCCCGCGCAGGCGACAGGACACGGTCAGGCTGCCGCGCGGGACGCGGTGCCGCAGCACCGCCTCGGCCGGCGCCTCGAAGGCGGCCAGCTCGTCCGGCAGGCGCATGCGCAGCTTGAGATGACGGTGGTTGACGGACTGGACCTCGAAGGCGAGCACGGCGGAGTCGCCGAGATGCCCCGACGCCTCGCCGAAACCCGTCATACTCGAGATCAACGCATCGGCCTCTTCTGGCCGACACGGACCAGCTGGATGCCGTCTTTGCACATCGGGCAGTTGTCGGCGCTGTAGGTGGGCAGGTCGAGCTGCAGCAGCGAGCGGGTCGGGGTGGCCCCGAAGTTCGCGCGACCGCGCAGCACCACGCAGCCGATGCCGACCGGGATCGCCTTCGCGGTCTCGACCAGGTACAGCACCTCGAAGACCGAGCCGCCGGTCGTGATCACGTCCTCGACGATCAGGACCCGGGCGCCCTCCCAGAGATCCATGCCCCTGCGCAGGGTGAAGCGGCCGCCGTCGCGCTCGGCGAAGAAGACGCGCAGCTCTTTGTTCTTCCGCGAGATCGCGCGGCCCGTCTCCATCGCCAGGCTGACCGCCCCCATCGCGGGGCCGATCACGACGTCGATCTCTTCGTCGTCGAAGAGGTTCGCGACGCCCGCCCCGAGCTTCTCGGCCCGGGAAGGAAACTGGAACGCCTTCTGGCACTGGAGGTAGCGGTCCGAGTGCCGGCCCGAAGAGAGCCGGAAGTGACCGTTGCTGAGCGCGCCGCATTCTTCGAGGAGCTCTTCGTAGTCCAGCTCTTCCACGGTACCTCTCTCAGATCTATCTGCTGGGTTGCGGTTGGTGGTCCCGCCTGCGCGAGACCGTCCCGGAGCGCGTCCGGGCCCTTCCCTCTCTTTCTACTCGGTCCCGGCGGGGTTTTCCGCCGGCATGCCGCCTTCGCCCGTACCTTCGGGGTCGCCGGCCCCCGGCGTCAGCACGCCGTTGGGATCGGTGTTCTCCACCCCGGGCTCGGTCGGCGCGGCGTCGGGCCGCTGCAGCCAGGCCAGGCCGAGGCTGAGCGTGACGAAGACGACCGAGACGATCGCGGTGGTCTTCTTGAAGGCGAGGTTGGCCTTGACCCCGAAGGCCGACTCGGCACCGCCGCCGCCGAAGGCGCCGCCGAGGCCGCCGCCTTCACTGCCGCGCTGCATCAGCACGATCATGATCAAGATCAAACAGACGAAGAAATAGACGATCGACAGCAGCGTCGTCAGCACGCTCTTCGCCGATGCGAGTATCAAGAGTTCCATGGTGTCGGCTGACTCCTCAGGGCAACTTCACGCTGCGCGGATGATCGAGAGAAAGCTGTCGGCCTCGAGGCTGGCTCCGCCGACGAGGACGCCGTCGATGTCGTCCTGGGCGAGCAGCTCGGCCGCGTTGGCTGGTTTGACGCTGCCTCCGTAGAGCACGCGCCAGCCGGGGTCGGGCAGCTCGGCGCGAAGGGCGGCGTGCATCTCCTGGGCGAGGGCGGGGCTGGCGGTCTTGCCGGTGCCGATCGCCCAGACCGGCTCGTAGGCGACGACCAGCTCGGTGCCCGCGGCGACCCCGGCGAGGGCGGCGCGGAGCTGCGCGGCGACGACGGCGGAGCTCTGGCCCGCCTCGCGCTGCTCGAGGGTCTCGCCGACACACAGCACCGGCGTCAGGCCCGCGCGCAGGGCGGCCTGCAGCTTCAGGCCGACGGTCTCGTCGCCGTCGCCGAACACGTGGCGGCGCTCGGAGTGGCCGACGAGGGCCCAGCCGGCGCCGGTGCTCGCGATCTGGGGAGCGGAGATCGCGCCGGTAAAGGCGCCCCGCGCCTCGTGGTGCAGATCCTGCGCGCCGACGCCGACCCGGGTCGCGCTCGAGCTGCTGACCGCGTTGACGACCGCTTCGAGGAACAAGGAGGGGGGAAAGAAGAGGACGTCACGCTCGACGGGAGTGGACGCGAGCCCCTCCAACACAGAAGCGGCCAGATCGCGTGCGGATCCGGCGTCGGTGTTCATCTTCCAATTCGCTGCGATGAGCGGGCACCCGGCCATTCCTGCCTCCGATTCGGGTAGCACATTGTAGCGTTGCCGCTCGCGAGGTCAATGGAAATCCGGCTCGTGGCCCGGTGCTTGCAAGGGGGAGTGATTTGGATACCATGGCCGCGCCGTTCCGGCGCAGCGCGCGGAGCTTTCCGCGACGTGCGTCGGTGAGGAGGTGACCAGTGACTGGCGATCCCGTGACCACCCTCGAGGCCGCCCTCGTCGCCGCTGGCGACAGCGGGCGCGCGTGGCTGGACGCCGCCCTCGAGGCCGTCGCCGCCGACCCCGGCGCGATCGCGCGTCGCTTCCCCGCCGCCAGCCGCAAGCTCGGCCGCGCCCCGCTCTACCGCGACGAGGCCCCGAGCCTGCCTACCCCCCACGGGCCGCTGCCCCTGGCCCCGTGGTGCCGCGACGACGCCGGGCGGGCGCTGCTCCTGCTCGCCTGCGGGGCCGAGGGCCGCGCGCGCGCCGCCGCGCTCTACCACCACGGCGAGCTGCGCGAGCGCATCGGCAGCCTGCGTTGCCTGGCCCTCCTGTCCGGGGACGACGACGCGGCGCTGGCCGCGGTCGAGGACGCCCTGCGCACCAACACCGTCTCGCTGTTCGAGGCGGTGCTGTGCGAGAACCCGTACACCGCCGAGCGCATCTCCCCGCTTCTGTACAACCAGTCGGTGCTGAAGGCCGCGTTCATGGGCGTCCGTCTGCACCGCATCCTGCGTCTCGCCGAGCGCGCCTCGCCCGAGCTCTCGCGCATGCTGACCTCGTACGTCAGTGAGCGCACCGCCGCGGGCCGCTCGGTGCCCTTCGACGTCTGGGACGTGATCGCCCACCACCCCCTGGACAGCACCTGGGGCTACCTCGAGGCGCACGCTTCCGATCCGTTCCCCGGCCACCGCTTCCACGTCGCCCGCGCGCTGCGCATCCTCGCCGACGGGCCGCTCGCGACCGAAGCCCGCGGCCTGCTCGAGGCCCGTAGAAAGGAAGAGACCCATCCCCGCGTGCGCGAGCTGCTCGCGCAGGCGCTGCCCGAAGGAGACTGAGCCTTGCGCATCTTCGAGCCCCACGCCCACATGTTCTCGCGCGTCACCGACGACTACGAGGCGATGGCGATGGCCGGCATCGTCGCGATCCTCGAGCCGGCCTTCTGGCTCGGCCAGCCGCGCACGCACGTCGCGACCTTCATCGACTACTTCGACACCCTGATCGGCTGGGAGGCCTTCCGCGCGAGCCAGTTCGGCATCCGCCACTTCTGCACGATGGCGCTCAACCCGAAGGAAGCCAACGACCCGCGGGTCAACGAGGCGGTCCTCGAGATCCTGCCGACCTACCTCGAGAAGGACGGCGTGCTCGGCGTCGGCGAGATCGGCTTCGACGACCAGACCAAGGCCGAAGAGCGCTTCTTCATCGCCCAGCTCGAGCTCGCGATGCAGCACGACCTGCCGGTGCTGATCCACACCCCGCACCGCGACAAGGTCGGCGGGACGAAGCGGACGCTCGATGTGATCCGGGACGTCGGCATCGCGCCGGAGAAGGTGCTCGTCGACCACAACACCGAGGAGACGGTGCCGCTGGTGCAGGAGACCGGCTGCGCGATGGGCTTCTCGATCTACCCGGACACCAAGATGGACGAGGATCGCATGGTCCGCATCCTCAAGCAGTGGGGCCTCGAGCGCAAGATCATCAACTCGGCCTGCGACTGGGGCCGCTCCGACCCGCTCAAGGTCCCGAAGACCGCGATGCACATGCGCAAGCGCGGCTTCACCGAGGCCGAGGTCGAGAAGATCGTGTGGCACAACCCGGTCGACTTCTTCGCGCAGAGCGACCGCCTCGACAAGGAAGCCTTCGAGGCGAGCATCGAGACCAGCCGCGCCGACCTCTTCGAGGGGAACTCGGTCCATCGCGGCCAGGACTGGTAGCCCGCCCGCGGTCTCGCCCGCTCAGTCCGCGAGCTCCGGGTGCACGGCGAGCAGCCTGTCGAGCTCCGGCTTCGCCGTTCCCGACCGTCCGGGCCGGGCCCTTGCCGCGGTTGTCCCACGCCTCCCCGATCAGCGCCCGGCCGCGGGCGAGCGCGGGCAGGTAGCCCTCCGGCCCGGCGCGCTCGAGCCAGCGCCCTCGACCTGGTCCTCCCCAGTCCCTAAGATAGACTCGCGGCGCCGCCTGCCGCGGAACGAGGAGACCATGGGACAGAGCCTGCGCCGGAAGATCGCGATCGCGACCTGGAGCTCTCCGCGAGAGGGCAACATCTACGGAAAGCTGACGGTCAACGCGGACCAGATCCTCGCCTACGTCGAGCATCTGCGCGCGACCAGCGGTGAGAAGGTCACCCTGACCAGCCTGGTCGGGAAGGCTGCGGCGCTCGCGCTGCGGAAGGTGCCGAGCCTGAACGGCTACCTGCGCTTCGGCCGCTACGTCCCGCACGACACCGTCGACATCAGCTTCCTGGTCTCGCTGCAGGGCGGGCGCAACCTCGCCAAGGCGAAGCTGCGCCGGGTCGACGAGAAGCCCGTGGTCGCGATCGCGCGCGAGCTGCGCGGCGCCGCCAAGCGGCTGGCGACCGGGCGGGACGACGCCTTCAACCGCAGCACGGCGCCGCTGGCCCGGCTGCCGAGCTGGGCGATCCGGCCGCTGCTGCAGCTCAGCGGCTACGTGACGGGCGCGCTCGGGCTCTCCGTGCCGGCGCTCGGGCTCGAGGCCTTCCCCTTCGGCGCCTGCATCATCACCAACGTCGGGGTGTTCGGCCTCGACGAGGGCTTCGTCCCGCCGGTGCCCTTCGCCCGGGTGCCGGTCTACCTGCTGATCGGGGCGCTGCGCGACGCGGCCCGGGTGGTCGACGGCGAGGTGGTGGTGCAGAAGCGGCTGACCCTGACCGCGACCGTCGACCACCGCTTCATCGACGGGGCCCAGGCCGGCGACCTCGCCCGGGTCCTGCGCCGGGTGCTCGAGAACCCCTGGTCGCTCGACGGACTCGACGGGCCGCCCGCGGCCGCGTCGGTGGCCTCCCGCGGCGCGGCCCAGGCGGGGAGCTGAGCGATGGCCGCGGCGCTCGGCTGGAAAGGGAAGCTCGTCGTGCGGGCGGTGTTCGTGCTCGGCGCGGTGCTCGCGATCGGGATCTTCCTGCCGGTCTCCGTCGAGCCGCTGCTCGCGGAGGGCGGCGCCTGTGAGGACGCGCGTCTGCGCCGGGCGTATCTGGCCGAGCGCATCCGGGCCGGGGACGTCCTGCCCGCGGCGATCGGCACCGAGGACGACCTGTTCAAGGGGGAGTACGCCTTCGTCAGCTACGCGATGGCCGGCTACGCCCTGACCCAGATCGCCCTCGACGCGCCGGACACGAGGGAGGAGACCGTCGCGCTGCTCGAGGAGATCATCGACCGCTTGCTCGAGCCCGAGCTCGCCGCCTTCGACACGTTGAGCTGGGGGGTCTCGGCCCTCGACAGCCTGCACGAGCCGCGCGGTCACATCGGCTACCTCGGCCACCTCAACCTGCTGCTCGGCGCCTACCGGCTGCTCGGCGGAGAGCGCTTCGGCTCGCTGCACGAGGACGTGTCGCGGGCCATCGCGCGGCGCATGGCGGCGATGCCCCACCACCACGTCGAGACCTATCCGCTCGAGATCTACACCTGCGACAACATCGTCGCCGTCGCTTCGCTGGCGGTCGCGGACGAGGTCTTCGGGGGCGGCTACCAGGGGGCGATCGACAGCTACCTGTTCTACACGAAGAAGCACCTGCTCGATCCGCACACCGGGCTGATCGTGTTCGGCATCGACTACTCCTCCGGGCAGCCGCTCCAGCGCGGGCGCGGGTCCGCGGCGGGCTGGCACAGCTACTTCCTGCCGATGCTCGACCGCGCCTTCGCCGCCGCGCAGTTCGACCTGCTCAAGACCCATCTCGCCGGCCGCCTCGGCCCTTTCGCCGGCGTGCGGGAGTGGACCGCCGACGATCCCGCGGCCGGCTTCGGCGACATCGACTCCGGTCCGGTGCTGGTCTGGGGCGTGTCGGCGAGCGGCTTCAGCATCGCGGGCGCCCGCTGGCACGGCGACGAGGCGCTGCTCGGCGGGCTGCTCAGCCTCGCGGAGCTGTTCGGCATCTCGCGTGACTCCGGCGGCGCGCGTCACTACGTCGCCTCGCCGATGCTCGGAGATGCGATCCTGCTCGCGATGCAGACCGCCCGGCCCTGGTTCGAGGGCATGGGTGTGCCGGAGGAGCCGCGATGAGCGCCGACGCGAAGGCCAAGCTCCCGCCCTCCCCGCGGCGACGGCGGCTGGGCTGGCTCGTGCGGCTGGCCGTGGTCTGGGCGGTGTACCTCGGCCTGGTCGCCTACGCCGATCACGCCCGCTCGCTCGAGGCGGTGCTCGGGCTGTTCCACGGCAATCCCTTCTGGCACATGCTTGTCGCGGTCGCGACGCTCGGCACCCGCTGGCTCGCCTGGGGCATGATCGGCGGCACGCTGCTCGCGTGGCCCCTCGAAGAGTGGCTGCTGCGGCGGGCTGGGAAGGGCCGGAACGAAGGCTCCTAGAAGACCAGCCCTTCTAGAAGCGGGCCGCCGCCCGCACCGGGCCGGCGCTGGCGAACAGGCTGTCGTACTGGGCGCCGAGATCGGGCACGCAGGTCTTCGCCGGCCGCACCCGCTCCCTGACCGCGACCGCGCGCAGCGCGGGAGTCGCCGTCCCGTCGGCGGGGGCGGGCTTCGTCAGCTGGCTCGACTTGCGCAGGCGGCCGTAGAAGTCGTCGAGGGCGGCTTCGAAGGCGGGCGCGTCCTTGCAGGCGATCATCGCGATCTTGCAGCCGGTCTCCTTGCGCAGCGCGGCGATCGCGTCGCCGTTGAAGAGCTGGGTGGTCACGACGACGAGCAGGTCGTCGAGGCGTTCGAGCACGATCGCCTTGTGCTTGCGCGCGACCTCTTCGGGGAGGGTGGCGACGGTGTCGAGCGGGATCTTGGTCTTCGCGATCTTGATGCTCGGGATCTTGTGCTGGCGGACGAGGATCGCGAGGATGTCGTCCTCCTTGACGTAGCCGGACTGCAACAGGGCCTTGCCGAGGGCGCCAGCCTGGCGTCCGGCCTTCTTGAGCTGCGCGGACAGGAACTCCTGGGTGACCACACCTGCCGAGAGCAGCGAGGCGGCGAGCTGCTTCTGCTTGTCGGAGAGCGGCGCGGGAACCCGCGCGCTGGGGCGTTCGCGGTCTTCGGCGCTCAGGCGCATGGTCTTCTGCCTCGCATCGGCCGCCGACGGAGCCGCCGACGGTAGGGCGGCGGGTGGGCGCGCCGCGGGGGCGCGGGCCGTCACCGGGCCGACCCTGCCAGTGATCGGAGCGACGGGCCGCGCGGCCTGGGTTTTCTGGTCGGCCTGGCTCAGCTGGCCGGTGTCGAACTCGACCCGCTTCGGAAGCGAGGGCGCGGGCGGCGGCGGCGCTGGCGGCGGCGGCGCGGGACGTGCCGGCGGAAGCCCCGGAGGTGGCGGCGTCGCGGCGGCCGCGTCGAACAGCGGCGTCTTCGGCACCGGGACCCGCGCCGCGGGCGGCGGCGCCATCGCGGCGCTGGGGTCGAAGAGCTGGGTCTTCGGGACCGGCTTCTTCTTCACCGGCGGCGCGGGCGGCGGCGGCGTCGAAGAGGGCGGCGCGCCGGCGTCGAAGAGCACGGTCTTGGGGACGGGCTTCTTCGCTGGCGGAGGCGGTGGCGGCGGAGGGGCCATCGCGGCGCTGGGGTCGAAGAGCTGGGTCTTGGGGACGGGCTTCTTCGCCGGCGGAGGAGGAGGCGGCGGCGGCGCGGCGGCCGCGCCCGCGTCGAACAGCATCGTCTTGGGGACCGGCTTCTTCTTCACCGGCGGCGGAGCAGGCGGAGGAGCGCCCGCGGCGCTGGGATCGAAGAGCTGGGTCTTGGGGACCGGGCGCTTCTGCGCCGGGGGCGGAGGAGGCGGCGGCGCGCCGGCGGAGCTGGGGTCGAAGAGCTGGGTCTTGGGGACGGGCTTCTTCTTGAGCGGCGGCGGAGGAGGTGCCGCGGCGCTCGAGGGGTCCATCACGATGGTCTTGGGGACGGGCTTCTTCTTGGCGATCGGCGGAGGCATCGGCACGGCATCCGGTGTCATCACGATCGTCTTCGCGACCGGCCGCTTCTTGCCCGCGGCCGCCGTCGCGATGCCGGCGCTCGCCGCGTCCATCACGACGGTCTTGGGGACGGGCTTCTTCTTCACCTTCGGCGGAAGGTCCATCACGATGGTCTTGGGGACGGGTTTCTTCTTCGGGGGCGCCTGCCCGACCAGCATGCCCGGGCTGAGGTTGACCGCGGACGGCGGCTGCCCGACCTGGGCCTCGGCCCAGGGCGCGGCCGAGCCCGGCGGCGGGGGCGGCGCGCCGGGAGTCGGCGGGGCGCGGTGCAGCACCTGGCCGCCGAGGGCGGGGTCCATCAGGGTCGGGGCGCTGACGTAGCCTGACTCGAGCTCTTCCACCGCGCTCTGGCCGTCGAAGTTCTCGGCGGTCAGCGGCTTGGCCATGCCCTCTCCGGGCGCGCGGTTGAAGACGTTGGGCTGGGTCGGGATGCCGTCGCCGGAGAACAGGATCTGCGGCTGCGGGGGGCCGGCAGGTTGCGGTTCTTCGGGCTCGGCCTTCTTCTTCTTCCCAAAGATCCAGCCCATGGCTCACCTCCGGTACGGACGGGCGCGTGCGGCTGACCGTGGAGATCGGCGACTGCTGTCGACACCGCCCGGAACCGTGCTCCGTACTGTCCGGAGTCTAACAGAGCCCCGGACGCCTCGCAAATCCATGGCACGGCCCGGGGAGGCGGGCGTGGCGGGCGCTTCCGGCCGCGGGCTGCCTCACTCGGACGGCCGCGTGCCGCACGGCCATGGAGCGCTTCGCCTGCGCGGGCGCGGTGGTTTGACATTTAGAGGGGGGGTTCTACAATACGTTCTCACGTCGATCCCCCGGTTTTGGTCAACGCAGGAGCCCTCTATGGCCGGTCTGGACATCCAGTTCAACACCCTGGACGGCGATGACTCCACCGTCGTGGCGCAGGTCAGCGGCGTGATCGACGGCTCGACGGTCACCGAGTTCCAGAACACGCTGACCGGGGCGAGCGAGCGCGGGGTGAAGTTCCTCATCCTCGACATGAACAGCGTGCGCTACGTCAACTCGACCGGCCTCGGCGCGCTGGTCAAGTTCCGGGACGTGTTCCGCGGTGTCAACGGCGGGCTCGCGCTGATCCGCGTGCCGCCGAAGGTCAAGATCGTCATCGAGATGCTCGGGCTGCACGTCTTCTTCGAGATCGCCGCCGACGTGAAGTCGGCCCTCGCCTCGCTGAAGTCCGGCCCGAAGCCCGAGGCGCCGAAGCCGGCGGAGCGCGCCCCCGCGCGGCCGAGCCCCGAGCCCTCCCGCGCTCCCGCTCCTGCGCAGTCGGCCCCGAGCGGCGGCAAGCCGCGCTTCCCGGTCGTCGCCGACTGCCAGCAGTGCGGCACGCCGCTCGAGTTCACCGGGCCGGGCGCCTACCTCTGCCCGCGCTGCTACATGCTGGTCACGGTCAGCGAGAGCGGCGGGCAGAGCTTCGCGGCTCCGGAAGGCGCCCAGCCGGTGCAGGTCTCGGTGCCGTGTACCGCGGAAGCCGCCGAGGGTCTGAGCGCGCTGGTCTCCGTCCTCGCGACCCGGCTGTTCGGGCCGGGGGCGAAGGTCGACGCGATCAAGCGCGCCCTGCACGACGTGACGAGCGGTCTGAGCAGCCTGGTGTACAAGAACGACCCGCGCTCGATCTACCACGTCCTGGTCTCGACCAACGGCCGCGGCATGGAGATCAAGATCTCCGACTACGGTCAGCGCCTCGACCCGGTGCGCGTCAACAGCTACTTCGCCTCGGTGCGGCGCGTGCTCGACGAGTTCGAGATCCGCCCCCATCCCAAGGGCGGCAACCTGTTCCGCCTGTTCAAGACGCGCTGATGCCCGCCCTTCCGCTGGTCGTCCACGACATCGTCAAGCGCTTCGGGGACTGCACGGCCCTCGACGGGGTCTCGCTCGAGGTGCGGCCCGGCGAGGCCTTCGGGCTGCTCGGCGCGAACGGCTCCGGGAAGACGACGCTCAACCGCATCATCGTCGGCCTGCTGCAGCCCGATGCCGGGGAGGTGCAGCTCGGCGGGGTCGCGATGCGCAGCGACCCGGTCGGCGCGCGGCGCAAGCTCGCCTACCTGCCCGAGAGCGCGAGCCTGTACCCGGACCTGTCCGCCGTCGAGCTGCTCGATTTCGTCGCCGGTCTGCGCCAGGTCGCGGATGTGCCGGCCAAGACCGAGCGCCTGCTCGCCCACCTCGGCCTCGGCGAGGACGGGCACCGCGCCCTCGGCAGCTACTCGACGGGCATGCGGCGGAAGGCCGCGCTGGCGAGCTGTCTGATCTCCGACGCGCCGCTGATGCTGCTCGACGAGCCGACCAACGGCCTCGACCCGCCGAGCATCACGCTGTTCCGGGACATCCTGCAGGAGTGGACGAAGCGCGGCCGCAGCCTGCTGGTCTCCTCGCACATCCTCGAGTTCATCGCGAAGACCTGCCAGCGCTTCGCCATCCTGCACCGCGGCAAGCTGCTCGCGGTCGGCGACCTCGAGGAGCTGCGCGCCGAGGTCGGCATCCCCGACGCCGACCTCGAGCGGGTCTACCTCGAGGTGACCGGTTCGACGCCGGCCTCGGCCTCCGCCCTGCTCGACACGCTGCTCGGCGAGGGACCGGAAGCTCCCGTCGGCGAGTGAGCCGCAGCCCGAGCGCTCCTCGAGCTCGCGGGCGAGGGCGCGCACCCTCGGCGCGGGCGAGGGCGTCGCGCAGCCGCTCGACCTCGCCCTCCGCCCGGAGCTTCTCTCGCTTGCGCCAGGGCTGCGCGCGCGCCCCGTTCCCTGAAAAATCGACGAGAGCTGTTCCCCCTCCGGCGCTTCCTCTGCTCAAGGCGCAACACGACACGGAGGACTCCCCGATGTTCGACCCCATCCTCGCCGCCGGCCCGCGCGGACCCCTCGAATGGGTCGCGCTGCTCGCCGCGGCCAGCGGCGTGATCGCCTACCTGATCTACGTCTCCCAGAAGCGCAAGAAGATCGCCCAGAAGCGCGCGGTGCTCGGTCGCAAGCTCGGCCTGCGCACCCGCCGCTCCCCCGGCCGGGTGGTGATGGACGGCCTCTACCGGGGCTTCGGGGTCGATGTCGACATGTTCATCCAGCGCAGCGGCCGCACCGAGATCGAGTTCACCCGCATCACCGTCGCCTTCCCCGAGAGCCTGCGCCTCGGCCTGCAGATCACCCCGCGCACCCTGGTCAACAAGCTCGGCAGCGTGCTGAAGAGCACCGTCCGCCTCGGGGACCGCGCCTTCGACGAGGCCTTCATCCTCTCCGCCCGCCGCGCCCGCTCGGTGCGCAACCGCTTCCCCGCCTCGCTGCTGCGCGGCCTGAAGCGCTTCGTCGACAGCCACGGCCACGTCGGCGTGGACGACGACGGGCTGTGCTTCGAGCACGCGGACTGGATCGAGGACAACCGCAAGCTCGAGCGCATCATCGGCCAGCTCGTCGAGCTCGCCGGAGAGCTCTTCCCCGCCACCCTCGAAGAGCAGACGAAGCGACGGAAGAAGCCGAGCGCGGAGCGCCGCGGCGCGCCCTCGAGCGGTCGCAAGCTCGCCCGTCGGCGGGTGACGAGCGGAACCCGCCGCGGCAGCAGCGCGCGCGGCGTCCCGCGACGCCGCATCCGCTCCCGCTGAGGGGCCGGAGGGTGGAGGTGAGCCCGCCTCGCGTTGTGGGGGCGTTCAGAGCGCTGGCGCGCGGTTCACCTCCGCCCTCCGGTCGACCTCGGGAGCGAGCCGGGCTTGCAATGGGGGAGGGCGCTGGTACCGTCAACCGATCGCTCCGTGTGTGGAGCGGCCGGCCCTTGGACCGTGTGCCGGACGAATCTCCGGGGTCGTCGACGCGACCCGCTCCCTGCGAGGCCTTCGATGCCCACCCTGACCGCCCTGGTTCCGATGCGCCATACCAGCGAGCGCGTGCCCGGGAAGAACTACCGCGACTTCGGTGGCCGCCCCCTCTACCACCGTATCATCGAGACCCTGCTCGCGTGCGCGTCGATCAGCGAGGTCGTCATCGACACCGACAGCCCGTTCATCCTCGCGGATGCCGCCCGGAGCTTCCCGAGCGTCAGGCTCCTCGAGCGGCCGGACGATCTGCGGGACGGCCACATCCCGATGAACGAGGTGCTCCTGCACGCCGTCGATGTGCTCGGCGGGGAGTTCTTCCTGCAGACCCACTGCACCAACCCGCTGTTGCGTCCGGAGACGGTGCAGCAGGCGATCGAGCGCTACTTCGCGAGCTATCCGACCCACGACACGCTGTTCAGCGCGACGCCGGTGCAGTCCCGCTTCTGGGATGCCGCGGGCCGGCCGATCAACCACGACCCCGCGCAGCTTCTGCGGACCCAGGACCTGCCGCCGATGTTCGAGGAGAACTCCAACCTCTACATCTTCCCGGCCGAGGTGCTGCGGCAGCGGGCGAACCGCATCGGAGAGTCCCCCCTCATGTTTCCCATCTCCCGGCAGGAAGCCTGGGACATCGATGAAGAGGTCGACTTCCGCTTCGCGGAGCTCCTGTTCGAGTTCCGCGAGCGCGGGGAGAGCGCCGGGTAGTCGCGAAGAGACGGCGGGGGGGCCGGTCGCCCGATTCATCGGTGAGCCCGGCAGGCCCATCGAGTAGACTGGCGCGCCTGCACCCTGACTATGACCGCGCCGTCCCGGAGTCCCCATGCCTGCACCTCACATCGAACGCGTCCACGCCCTCCTCCACGCGGCTGCCGCTGGTCCGAGCGAGCGGCCGCCCGCCGCGCTGGACGGGCTCTCGAGCGTGCGGATCCTCGGGCTCTTGCAGCGGCTCGCCAAGGAGTACTGCGACCCGTCGCAACACGCCTACCTCGAGGTCGGGGTGTTCCGGGGCCTGACGCTGCTGCACGTCGCCTTCGCCGCGCCCGCGCTCGCGGTCCTCGGCGTCGACAACTTCTCCCAGTTCGACCGGGACGGGACGAACCAGGCCAGGGTGCGTGAAGGCATCGCCGCGCTGGGTCTCGGCAACGTCCGCCTGATCGACCGCGGCTTCGAGGAGGCCTTCGGGGCGCCGGAGGAGCTTCTTGAGGGGCGCAGGCTCCGGGTCTACTTCGTCGACGGTCCCCACGACTATCGCAGCCAGCTGATGTGCTTGATGCTCGCGCGTCCGCTGCTCGACCCCCACGCGGTGATCATCGTCGACGACGCGAACAACGAGCACGTGCGGCAGGCGAGCGCGGACTTCCTCGCGCTGTGCCCGGAGTTCTGTCTGCTCTTCGAGGGCTACGAGCCCGGCCATCCGCTCCAGCACAACAAGCGCCGCCTGGAGGCGGCACGGAAGGGCTGGTGGAACGGAGTCCACGTGATGATCGGGGATCCGTCGCGGTCGCTGCGCCGCAGGACACCGCAGCTGCGCGCAGACAAGGGACGCTTCGTCGAGGAGCACACCATCCGTCAACACCTGTTCGCCGACGACCTGCCGTTTCTCCTGGGCTGGGCGGAGCGGGCGCTCGCGCTCCCGCTCCCGACGTTTCTGTGGAAGGCGCGCCACTACTGGAACGGGCTGCAGGAGATCCGAGACCGCTACCCGTGGCGGGGCAACACGCTGAACACGAACAGCCACACCCTGCCTGGCGAGGTCTTCCATCCCGACCTGGACGCCCGCGCCCGCTAATCCGACGACGCACGGGGCCCGCGTGTTGTCCCTACCCGCCTTCAAGGAGCTCCCGATGAGCGAACCGACCCGCGACGAACGGATCCTCGGCTGCGTGCTCGGCCAGCTGGTCGCCGACGCAGCCGCCCGGCCGCTGCACTGGGTGTACGACCAGAAGAAGCTCGCCGCGCTGCTCGAGGAGGTCGACGAGCCGGCCTTCTTCCCGCGCAACGCGAGCCCCTTCTACGACGTCCCCCTCGGCGCGCAGTCCGGCTACGGCGACCAGGGCCTGGTGATGCTGCGGGCGCTGCGCGCGGCCGGCGGGAGCTTCGCCCCGGCGGACTTCCTCGCCCACGCGACGCGCCACTTCGGGCCGGGCAGCGCCTACGCCGAAGCCCACGCCCGGCGCGGCAAGAACTACGACAGCCCCGCCGACCGCAAGGGCTGGAAAGGGGCCGTGCCCGGTCCCTGGGTGCACGCGACCACGCTCGCCTACCTCGAGCGCGCCCGCCAGGGCCTCGAGCCGACCGGCATGGTCGACGGCGACGAGAGCGACGCATACTGCGCGGCCCTGCCGGTGATCGCGCTGCTGCGCGAGCCCGCGGCCATCGACCAGGCGCTGCGCGCGGTCAGCAGCTCGGAGCTGTGCATGGAGTACGGCCGCAAGCAGGCCGCCTGGGTGCTCGCCGCCCTCGGGGAGCGGCCCGAGCCCGCGCTGCCGGCGGCGGTGGCCGAGGCCCTGGACGAGGAGCACAGCGCCTTCGTCGCCCGCACCGGCAAGGCCTGTCCCTACCCGGGCACCTACCTCAGCGCCCTGCACGCGATCGCGACCTCCGGCAGCTTCCGCGAGGCGGTGGAGAAGACCATCGTGGCCGGCGGCTGCAACTGCTCCCGGGCCAACTTCGTCGGCGCGGTCTGGGGGGCGCGGGGCGGGCTCGGCGGGATTCCCGCGGCCTGGTTGGAGAAGACGACGGCCGCCGCCGAGGCGCGGGCGGCGGTGGAGGAGCTGCTCGCGGGCTGAGTCAGCCGGCGGCCTCTTCCCCGTCGACCTCTCCCGCCTCCGGAACCTCCTCTGCCACCGTCTCCCCGCGTTGCTCGAGCGCCGTCAGCACGCTGTCCTGGGTCCGGACCATCGCGAGCAGCAGCGCCCCGAGCAGGCGCGGCAGCTGGGTCGCCTCGGCGGTGCGCCGCTCGAGCTCGGTCGCGCACTCGACATCGTCCTTGGAGACCAGCGCGGAGTGGCCGAGGACCTCCCGGGCGAAGCGATGCTGCCGGTGCGCCAGCTGCATCGCGCCGCGCACCACCTCGCGCACCCACTTCGCGAGGTCGTAGAGGAAGAAGGCGAGGACGCAGAGCGCCGTGACGGCAACCGGCATGCCGTACCCTCTTGAGGAGGCCTGGCTGGAGAGCCCGGAGACCCCGATGAAGACCAGCGCTCCGACCGCCGCCAGCACCAGGACGTGATGCGTCGCGGCCGCCGCCGTCTGGAGCGCGCCCTCCTCGGGCAGGGCCGGAAGCTCGAGCTCGGCTCCGGCGGGAGGTTCCTTTTCGCGCATGGTCGTCCCTCCGTGGGGTTCGAAGATACGCGAAGGGTACGGTGGTTGGCGAGGGCGTCGTTGTCGCGTGCCCGCGGCCGGTTGCTTCGCGACTTGGGGGTTGGCCTTGCTGACCTCTGAAGAAGAAAGATATCCATAAGGAACCCAATGAACCCAGGAAAAGAACAAGAAGGCTAACGTCGTCGCAGCGGTCTCGCTGATAGAGTCTGGATGGTCGTAACCTGTGCTCGCGTTCTCTTGGTCTTCATCTTCGTCTTCTCATGGGTTCCTGGGTTCCTTATAGATATTTTCTTCTTCTTCTTCTTCCTCTTCTCGGCGCCTTGACGTCTTGGCGGTTCCCTTCTTCTTCTTGCTTGCAAGAACCCGCAAACCCGCTCCCGCCGTCCGCCGCTTCCTCGCATCCAACAACCCCGCATCACAACCTCCCTCTCGATTCTCGACCTCGATCCGTCCGCCCCGCCCCCGATGCGGATTCCCCACCCGCCGGTACAGCCCGCCCCCAAAACGTGCCGATAAACCGGGGGGAGACCACGGAGCAGGAAACCGATGCGAGGCAGTCTGGTGCAGAAGTCGACGGCCGTGCGGATCCAGGCGCTCGAGGCGCTCGCCTGCCGCGAGGTCGGGCGGGGCAGCGGCGCGCTGATCGAGGCGTGCGCCGGAAACCTCGCGCGGGTGGCCGAGGAGCTCCTCGCGGGCGACGGCCCGGTCGGGCTCCTGACCGGCTTCTACCTGCCGCGCTTCGGCGCCGCGGAGAGCGACGGCCCGCCCGGCTGCGGGATGCTCGCCGCGGTGCTCGAGCAGCTCGGCCGCACCGTGCTGGTCGCGACCGACCCGCGTTGCGCGGCGGTGGTCGCCGCCTGCCTGCCGCCGTCGACCCCGCTCTTGCCCCTGCGCGACGCCTGCGCGGCCCGGGCCGCCTGGTGCGCGGCGGGGGTCGAGAGCGTGCTCGCGATCGAGGTGCCGGGTCCGGCGGCGGACGACGTCTGCTACAGCATGGCCGGCGCCGAGCTCGGTCCGCAGCCCGGGCTGCGGGCGCTGTTCTCCGCCGTGCCGCGTCGCTACGCGATCGGGGATGGGGGCAACGAGCTCGGGCTCGGCGGCCTCGCTGCCCTGACCCGGGCCCACGTGCCCCACGGCGCGACCATCGCCTGCACGGTCGAGGCGGACGCGGCGATCGTCGCCGGCGTCTCGAACTGGGGCGCCGCGGCCCTGGCCGGGGCGCTGTGGCTGACCGCCGGGCGCGATGGCGTGCCGCGCGCCCTGACCGTCCCGGGCCTGCGCCGCCGGCTCGAGGCGGCGCGGGAGGCCGGGGCGGTCGACGGGGTGCACGGCGCCCGGGGGCTGTCGGTCGACGGCCTGGACTGGTCCCGGCAGGTCGCCTTCCACGAAGCGCTACAGGAGGTCCTCTCGTGACGCCGATCGCCCCGCCCCAGGCCGCGCGCTGCGCGACCCGCTTCCAGCCCGAGGCGGTGTCCGCCCTGCGCTTCGACGGCTTCTCCTACGACGAGCCGAGCGCGACCGCGCGCTTCGAGTACAGCTTCGACACCGGCGAGCGCTTCACGGAGAGCTTCCGCTTCCACGGCGCCCCGACCCGGCTCGATCCCGCGCGGCGCAGGGCGTTGCTGCGCTGCCTCGAGATGCTGTACCTCGTCGCGGGGGTCAGCTACTACAAGGCCGCGGTCCCGCCGCGCATCGAGCTCGCCTCGGGCCCGCTGCCCGAGAGCACGGCCGCCTTCCTCGAGGAATTGTACTTCCGCGGCCTCGGCGAGTTCGCCTACCAGAACCGCATCGACCTGCGCGGCCGCGTGCGCTTCCCCTTCGACCGCCGCCCCGCCCCGCGTCCCGATCCGCTGCCCCTGCCGCGGCGCTGCGCGGTGCCGATCGGCGGCGGCAAGGACTCGGTCGTCGCCCTCGAGATGCTGCGGGAGATGGGCGAGGAGCTGGTGCTCTTCTCCCTCGGTCGGCCGCGGGCGATCCGCGAGGTGTGCGCGCTCAGCGGCCTGCCGCATGTGTACGTCGAGCGCAAGATCAGCTCCGAGCTGCTGCGCCTGAACCGCATCGGCGCCTACAACGGCCACGTGCCGATCTCGGCGATCATCTGCTTCACGCTGGCCTGCGCCGGGGTGCTGTACGGCTTCGACCGCGCCGCCCTGGCCAACGAGCGCTCGGCGAACAGCGGGAACCTCTACTGGCAGGGCTCGGAGGTCAACCACCAGTTCAGCAAGAGCCTCGACTTCGAGGCCCAGGCGGACACCCTGATCGGGGCCGAGCTGCTCGAGGGCTTCCGCTACTTCTCCCTGCTGCGGCCGCTGTCCGAGCTGCACATCGCCAGGCTCTTCGCCCGCGCGACCGCCTACCATCCGGTCTTCACCAGCTGCAACGCCGCCTTCCGCATCGCGAAGGAGCGGCGGGTCGAGCGCTGGTGCCGCGACTGCCCGAAGTGCCGCTTCGTGTTCCTCGCCCTCGCGCCCTTCCTCCCGAAGAGCGCCCTGCTCGGCATCGTCGGCGCCGACCTGCTCGCCGACCCCGCGCAGCTGCCCGGCTACGAGGAGCTGCTCGGGCTGCGCGGCCACAAGCCCTTCGAGTGCGTCGGCGAGGTGCGCGAGAGCCGCGTCGCCGTCCAGCTGCTCGAGGCCTCGGGGCTGTGGCCCGACAGCCCGGTGCTGCAGGCGCTGCGCGGGCGGTGGAGGAAGGTCGATCCAGCGCCCCTGTTCGACCTCAGCGGCGAGCACCGCCTGCCCCGAGCCTATGGAGAGTACCTGCGTGCGTATTGCAGAGCTTGACGGCCGCAAGGTCGCGATCTGGGGACTGGGCCGCGAGGGCCGCGCGGTGCTGCGGAACGTCCGCGCGCAGCTGCCGCACCAGCCGCTGACGGTGCTGAACGACGGGCCGCTGCCCGGGGACCTGCGCGCGCAGGTCGAGGCGGACCCGGCCGTGCGCCTGGTGATCGGCAACGCCTGCCCGGAGCTGCTGTGCGCCTTCGACGTCGTGATCAAGTCGCCCGGCATCCGGCCCTACACGCCGGCGGTCGAGCGCGCGCGGGCCTCGGGGGTGCAGCTCAGCTCGGCGACCAACCTGTGGTTCGCCGAGAACCCCCGGGCGCGGACCGTCTGCGTGACCGGGACGAAGGGCAAGAGCACGACCGCCAGCCTGATCGTGCACCTCTTGCGCGCGGCCGGCGTGCGGGCGGCCCTCGGCGGGAACATCGGCATCCCGCTGTTCGACATCCCGCGCGAGCCCGAGCCCGAGGTCTACGTCGTCGAGATGTCGAGCTACCAGGCGAGCGACTTCACCGGGTCGCCGGACGTCGCGGTGCTGCTCAACCTGTTCCCCGAGCACCTCGACTGGCACGGCAGCGTCGAGCGCTACTACCGCGACAAGCTCAACCTGCTCGTCCGCGCCGGCGCGCGCGGCCGCCGGGTGCTCAACGCCCGCGACGCCGAGAGCTTCGGGCGGGTGCGGCGCGGGCCGCGCGACCTGTGCTTCGCGACGCCGGAGGGCTTCGACGTCGGGGAGCGCGGGGTGGAACGGGCGGGCGCGCTGGTCGTGCCGCGCGCAGAGCTTCCCCTGCGCGGCCGCCACAACCTGTACAATCTGTGCGCGGCGCTGACCGCGATCGAGGCGCTCGGATACGATCCGCTCGCCGGGTTGGAGGGGCTCGCGGACTTCTCGGCCCTGCCGCACCGCCTCGAGGTGCTCGGCGAGCGCGACGGGCTGTGCTGGGTCGACGACAGCATCTCGACGACGCCCCAGTCGGCGCTCGCGGCGGTCGAGACCTTCCGCAGCCGGCCGATCTCGCTGCTGGTCGGCGGCTACGAGCGCGGGCTGGACTTCTCGGACTTCGCCCGGCGCCTCGCCCACCTGCCGGTCCACGCCGTGATCGCGATGCCGGACAGCGGCCGGCGCATCGCCGACGCCCTGCTCGGCGAGCTGCGCGGCCAGCCCGGGCGCGTGCCGCAGGTGCTGCTCAGCGCCGGCCTCGACGACGCCGTCGATCTCGCCCGCCGGGTCACCCCGAGCGGAGGCGTGGTGCTGCTCTCGCCCGCGGCGCCGAGCTACGGCTTCTTCACCAACTACGCCGCCCGGGGCGAGGCCTTCGGGCAGTGCGCGGGGCTGCGTGCGTAGGATTTCCTCCTGGAACTCCAAAACCCGGAGACGTGTCGCGCCGTAGGGTCTGCAAACCCCACGCATCCGGTACCCAGGAGGAATCATGAGCGTCAGCTATTCGGTCTATCTGCCCTCGGAGGCGATGTCTGTGCAACGGTTGCGGAGCCTGATGGGCAACCGCGGCTGGAGCATCCTCGCCTACCGCTCCTTGTCCGGCACCGACGCGCAGCGCGCCGAGACGACGGCCGAGGGCGTCGACATCATCGGCTGGGAGAAGGGCGCCACCGACGCGGAGACCGTCGCGGCCGCGGTCGCGGCGGGGAACCTCGACGGGCTGTACGACGCGATCGGCGTGTGCGCGCTCGGCTGTACGGCCGGGGAGGGGCTGGCGATGCTGATCGAGCTGTCGATGGAGGACCTCGCGCCGCGCCTCGCCAAGCGCCTCGCGAAGGCCCGCTGCATGTACACCGTCGACGCGCCGATCGGCAGTCCGGCGCAGGCGACCCCGGACCTGCAGGACGCGCTGTGCGAGGCGCTTTCGCGGCAGTCCGGAGCGCTCAAGGAGATCGACGGCGAGCTCTCCTGACGCCGGGGGCGGCGGGCAGTGGACAGGGCCGCTGGCGAGCGCTAGGCTAGGCCTCCGATCGCCGTGTCGGAGGAAACGATGAGCGTCGACTTCTCGATCTTCTTGCCGAGGGATCCTCTGTCGGTCGCCCGGCTCAAGAGCCTGATGACCGGGCACGGGTGGACCATCCTCACCTACGAGTCCCTGCGCGAGTCCGGCTCGGTGCCGACCGACGAGACCGAGGAGGGCCTCGACGTGGTCGGCTGGGAGTCCGGCGCGACCGACGTCCGCACGGTCTCCCGCGCGGTCGAGGACGGCAGCCTGGACAGCCTGTTCGAGGACCTCGGCATCTGCGAGCTCTCGTGTACGACCGGCGACGAGCTCGAGGAGCTGCTCGAGCAGCTCTGCGACGGGCTCGAGCCGCGCCTCGCCAAGCGCTTGCAGAAGTGCCGCACCCAGTACGTGCTCAGCGCCCCCGCCGGCAGCCCGGCGCAGGCGACGCCCGAGCTGCAGGACACGCTGTTCGAGGCGCTGTCGGGCCTGCCCGGGGCGGTGACGGAAGTCGACGGCGAGCTCTCCTGAATGGCGGAGATCGACGAGCTCCGCGTGCGCCGCCTTCTCGCCCGCGACGCGGGAGCGGTCGACGGCCTGGTCGCGGCCTTGCCGGAGTGGTTCACCGCCCGGGCCCGCGCCCAGGTCGCCGCCGCCCTCGCCCGGCCCCGAGGCTTCCTCGCCCTCGCCGACGGCGCCCCGGCCGGCTTCGCCCTGTTCGAGCCCCACGCCACGACGCCCGCCCTCGAGCTGACCTGGCTGGGGGTGCGGCCGGACCTGTTCCGCCACGGCATCGGCCGGCACCTCGTGCTCGCCTGCGTCGAGGAGGCCAACCGCCGCGGACACTTCGCGCTGCGGGTCGACACCCTCGGCGACAGCGTCGACTACGAGCCCTACGCGGAGACGCGGCGCTTCTACGCCGGGCTCGGCTTCGTCGAGTGCGGCCGGGTGCTGCAGCCCGAGGATCAGGAGTGGCCGGACCGCCTGTCCCTGGTGTTGCGTTGGGAACCGGCCGACGCCGGCCTGCCGCCGCTACCCGGCATCCCCTGAGGAGGCGGCCTCGACCGCCTGATACCAGGCGAGCAGCCGGGGATGCGCCTCGATCAGCGCCCGGGCCTGCGGCAGCGGCTTCCAGTACAGCCCGTCGACCTGCGCGAAGAGCGCGATGTCGGCGAGGTTCGGCCGCTCCCCGAAGAGGAAGGGCGCCCCGTCCAGACGCGCCTCGAGCGTCGCGAGCAGGGCGGCGAGCTCTTCCCGGACGACCGCGACCGGTTTGCGTCCGACCCCGACGGCCTTCAGGCGCGCCCCGACCTTCCGCTTGTACAGTGCCAGGCCGAGCCGGCGCAGCCCCCACGGCAGGAAGCGGAAGGCGCGCGCCGGATCGGGCGGCTCGACGAACCAGCGCCAGCACAGCAGGTAAGGGTAGAGCACCTCGTCGGCCCAGTCCTCGAACATCCGCGTCTCGGCGCGCCGGCGCGGCTCTTCCGGCAGCAGCGGATGAGCGGGGAAGGCGCGCTCGAGCGCGAGCAGGATCTCGCTCGAGTCTAGCAGGCGTTCGCCGCCGATGTCCGCCGCCGGCAGCCGGCCGCGCGGATTGTAGCGGGTGGCCCGCGTGGTGTTGACCACGCGGAAGGGGACGCCCTTGTAGTGCAGCGCCCGCTGCACCTTGACGCAGAAGGGCGAGATCGAGGCGAGGCGGCCGGCGGGCGGATACTGGTAGAGCACGACCTCCACGGCCCCTACTTCGCCCCGAAGTCGGGGCAGCGCTTCGCGTTCGGCCGCTCGGGCCGGGTGCAGTAGCGCGGGCTGTTGTACTTGCAGCGGTCGCACAGGAAGCCGCTCGGGTTGGTCTTCATGCGGAAGACGATGAAGCCGAGCCCGAACAGCACGGTCAGCCCGATGATCCAGCGCAGGGTGTTGTCGAGGGTGGTCGCCTCGCGGCTGCCGACCTGCTCGTGGTGGCGCTGCATCATCCGCTCTTCCCAGATGCGCGCCTGGGCCTCGCGCAGGGCGGGGATCACGAGCATGTCGCAGACCAGCCAGCAGACGTTGCCGGCGGAGTCGTAGCCGAGCCGGCTGACGCATCCGGCCGAGCCGAGGCCGGTCGAGATCACCAGCGCGTTCTGGTCGTCGGCGAGGGTGACCTCGGCGAAGGACCAGCCCGCGGCGTCGCGGCTCTCGAGCTCGTCGAACAGGGCGCTGGTGAAGCCGCGCTCGCCGAGCCGGGCGCTGTAGCGCAGAGCGCTGCGCCCGTCGACCAGGGCGACGACCCCGGTCGGCAGGTCGGTGTAGCCGCCGAGGTCGAAGCCCCCGTGCTCCTGCCCGGCGTCGAGCTCGACCCAGCGGACCGGCCGTCCCGACCGGACCTCGATCGCGAGCATCGTCACCCGGGTACCGCGCATGTGCCCGAGCAGGGCATGGACCGGGTAGGTTCCGGGCGGCACGGCGGCCTGGAAGGCGTCGGCGCGGAAGTCGCGCAGGGCGGGGCTGACGGTCAGGCGGCCGGTCGGCAGCTCGAGCTGGCCGAGCTCGACGCGCTCGAGCCGCATCCTCCCGGAGCGCGTGTCGACCTCGCTGGCGTCGAACAGGAACTGCCCGTAGTCGGGCAGCTCCTGGCCAAGGCCGGTCAGAGCGAGCAACAGAAGGAGGAGAATACGCACCGTGGGGCCCCCGGTTTCCATCTATGCCGGTAGAGTGTGCGAGCGCAAGAATTTTCGGGGGCTGACAAAGAACCCGGAAGGAACAGGCACGTGCACCCCCGCGGGGATCTGCACAGCGCGCGGCCTGGATCTGCACAAGGGCGGGACGGGCCCGCGAAGTGAGGTGGGTCCGGGGCGGCGCCGGCGACGGCAGGGAGGCCCCCGACGTGGCACAAAGCTCTGTTGGATAAGCCTTTGCGGCGATGTCGATGAACTGGCACAGCGCGTGCTTTCCTTCTCTCCAGCAAGAGCGCACGACACCCGTGCACGAAAGGAGGACCGCACCATGAAGGCCAAGACCAGGACCCGTGCCGGTTGGTGGCACCGGAACCGCAGCGAAGACTGAGCCCCTCGGGGTTCGGATCGACCCGGCCGGCCGCGGACCTTCCGCGGCCGGCTGGTTGTATGCAGAGGGCGCGGCCGCAGTCGGAATGGACGCGGAAACCACCCGCGAAGGGGTACGCCTCCGCGCCTGCGGCTGCTACACTCTCCGTACTTTTTCACGGGTGCCAGGCTGGCGTCGGCGAGCAGCGGCGGATGTGACCTTCCTTCCTGCCGAACACTTCGCCGTGCTCGTGCACAATCTCACGGAGATCGAGATGCGTACTGCTCTGCTCGCGATGGGGCTGCTCGCTTCCACCAGCCTCGCCCAGGTCGAGAATCCCGCGATCGGGGCCGCGCTCCGCGCGCAGGTCGACGGCGTCCAGGTCACCTTCGATCTGTACGTCGAAAATCTGGGCGATGTGCCGTTGTCCGGTGTGTTCGCCGAGCTCCCGCTCAATCCCGTGCTCGGCGCCGGCAACTACTCGGTCCCGCAACAGCCGGTACGGATCAGCGGCCCGGGAAGCCTGGTGCTGAGCCCGCAGTTCTTCGGCTTCAACGTCTTCTCCAGGGTCATCGTCGGCGGAACCCTTGCCGCCGGCGAACGTGCGCAGGTCAGGTTTCGGGTCGATATCAACACGGTGTCAGACCAGGGGAACGGCTTTGGGGTCTACCTCGCGGCCATGACGGTCAGCGCGCAGAGTCCTCTCGGCGCGATGGTCTTCGACACGACGGACGACGGCATCGTCCCCGACCCCGACGGTGACGGCGATGCGGGGGAGGCCGGCGAGAACGACCAGACCCGGATCACGGTCGGCGACGAGGCACGTATCGGCGTCGCGAAGAGTGTCGCGGTCAACGGGTCGCAGGTCAGCTTCGACTACATCCTCGAGAACTTCGGCGGCAGCACGATGTCCAGCTTGAGCCTGCCCGAAGACCTCGACACGGTGTTCGGCGCGGGCAACTACACGCTCGCGAGCGCGCCGGCGCTGATCGTCGATCCGGGGACGATCACTCTCAACACCGGCTTCGACGGCAGCGCCGATCCCGAGCTGCTCGGCGGCCCCAGCAGCCTGGGCTCCGGCGGCCTCGCCCAGATCCGACTGGTCGTCGATGTCGTCGCGATCAGCGACCAGGGCTTCGGCTTCGGCGCGTACCGGAACCAGGTGCTGTTCACCGGTACGTCACCCCTCGGCACGCTGGGCATCGACCTGTCCGACGACGGGATCGAGCCGGACGCCGACAGCGACGGCACCGGCGACGGGGCAGGCGAGACCGATCCGAGCCTGTTCGCGCTGACCGTGATCGACGTGCGGATCGACGGCTCGTCGAATCTCGTGATCGAGGACCTGGCCGGCACCGACGATCAGCTCCGGATCTCGCAGAGCGGGGGCGCTCTGACGATCGAGGCGACGGGGAAGACGCTGGTCTCGGTGATCGCGGGCGTGACCGGCACGGGCACCTCGACGCTCACCGTGCCCCTGGCCGGGGTCAGCGGCCAGATCATCGTAACCGGTGGGGACGGCGATGACGCGCTCGAGATCGACTTCAGCACCGGCGATCTGGAGCGGACCCTGGTCTTCCAGGGGGGCGCGCAGGGGCTGGCCGGCGACCGGCTCGCGATCGCGGGTGGCGCGCCGGGTGCGGCGCGCGTCACGGCGACCGGGTCGGGCGCCGGAATCATCGCGCTCGGCGCGAACCGCATCGAGTTCAGCGGTCTCGAGTAGTCAGCCCGGGAGCAGCGCCGGCAGCTGTCCCGTAGCCGGGAGCGCGCGCGAGGCCCGGCTCTCCTGGTCCGCCCGTACAAGATTTTCCCCCGACCCGTAAGAAACCCCCCGCCCGCGGACATTCCTCCTGACGGTCGTCGTGACCGCACGAACCCAACCCCCGAAGGAGACCTCCCATGCGTACCCGCGCCTCGATCCGTGCCGGCGACGGCAAGTTCCTCAGCGCCCGTGACCTCGTCCGCGAGCAGACCTACCACCGCGGGTAGGAGCCGCTCGCGCACCGACGCCCTTGCCCGCCGGCGAGGGCGTCGGCTACCATGCCCGGCGCCATGGAGAGCCCCACCCCCGCGTTCTGGTCCCGCGCCCGCGCCCATCCCGAGCGGGTGGCGCTGATCGCCGACGACGGCAGCGCCGTCCGCGCGGGCGATCTGCTCGCCGACGCGCAGCGCCTGGTCCACGGGCTGCGCGCCCGCGGTTTGCGGCAGGGGGACATCCTCGCCGTCGCCCTCGGCAACGTGCCGGCCTTCTTCGCCTGCTACCTCGCGGCGATGCAGGCCGGCTGGTACTTCGCCCCCCTGAACACCGGCCTCGCCCCGCCCGAGCTCGCCGCGATCCTGCGCGACGCCGGGGCCCGGGCGCTGGTCTTCGGCCCGCGCGCCGCGGACGCCGTACGGATGGCCCGGGCGCAGGGCTGCGCGCCCGCCAGCTTCGCCCTCGAGGCCTGCGAAGACTTCCCGACCTGGGCCGCGCTGCTCGCCGGCCAGCCGGCGACGGCGCCCGACGACCAGGCCTGCGGCGAGAAGCTGTACTACACCTCCGGCACCAGCGGCCGGCCCTGCCAGGTGCGCAAGCCCCTCGGCGGCGGCTCGCCCGAAGCCTGCGGGGCGGCGGCGGCCGCCCATCTCGGGGCGATGGCGGGGATCGTGCCGGACAGCGGCCTGGTGCACCTCGTCGCCTCGCCCCTGTACCACAGCGCCTCGCTGCTGTGGGCGAGCGACCACCTGCACCTCGGCCACCGCCTGGTGCTGATGGAGCGCTGGGACGCCCGGGGCGCCCTCGCACGCATCGCCCGGCACCGTGTGACCGGCGGCTTCCTGGTCCCGACCCACTTCCACCGGCTGCTCGCCCTGCCCGACGCGGAGCGGGCGGCGGCGGATGTGTCCTCGCTGCGCCACGTCATCCACGGCGGCGCGCCCTGCCCGGTCGCGCGCAAGCGGCGCATGCTCGCCTGGTGGGGAGACGTGGTGTACGAGGTGTACGGGGCGGCGGAAGGCGGCGGGCTCGGGATCTCCCCGGCCGCCTGGCGGGCGCATCCGGGCAGCGTCGGGCAGGCAGGCGAGGTCGTGCGGGTGCTGCGCGCCGACGGGACACCC
>JAUIEM010000464.1 GCA_030428695.1 bacterium | reverse complement strand
CCTACGAAAATACAGGTCTTCGTTTCTGATTTGCTTCGAGACAGTCCCGTATTGGTGTTCGGATTTCGCTTTGACTTCGATTCCAGTCCACTTCCATTTGATCAGGAATCGGGTCTGATCAAACCAGCTCAGGCCACGAGCGCCGTGAATCAGAGGCACCCAGCGCTGAGCAGTCGAGTCGGATCGAGTTCTGAAGTCTACCTCCTCCCAAACATTGCGGCAGAACCGGTCATTGTCCCCAGTCGTGAGACCGAAGCGCGCCGGACAGCAGTCCAGGACCAGAGCTGCTGATTTGTACTGTTCCAACTGAGCGCGATCCCACCAGTAAACCACCGGCCACTCAGGCACCACCCGCAGCGCCCCCACCGCGAACGTGAACCGCCCGACCTGGCACGACACCGCCGCCCGCTTCCGCGATGTCCGCTCGCTGTCGCGGGTGCGGTCGTCCGGCGGCGTCGGCTGCAGCGCCACGCTCTCCACTGCCAGCGGAGCCTCTCGACGAAAGACGCTGACGACGACGCTGACCACCTCGTCCGGCACCTCCTCGAAGGCCCCGCGGTCGAAATCCCCCAACACCCGCAGATCGAAGCTCTCCAGCAGCCACTCCCGTAGCCCCGCGTACTGCTTGATGAACATCCAGTTCCGCATCGTCAGCAGCGCCGACACCCCCGCGGGCCGCACGAGCTGCAGGCCGCGCTCGAGGAAGGCCGCGTACAGGTCCGCCTTGCCGCGCGGGTAGTGCTTCTTGACGTACTTCGCCTGGGCGAGCTTCGAGGTCCCCTGGTACGGCGGGTTCCCGACCACCAGGTCGTAGCTCCCCGGCCGCAGCATCCGCACGAAGCGCACGCCGGCGGCGAGCTGCCTGCCCCGCAGCCGCAGGCCGAGGTCGTCGGCGCCGCTGTGCCGGGCGAGGAAGGCCTCGAGCCGCTCGAGCAGGCTGAGCCGGGCCTGCTCCGGCGCGACCCGCTGGCGGCGCGGCTCCATGAAGGCGAGCTCGAGCTGCGGATCGAGCGGGCCGAGCTCCCCCTCGTGGGCGTCGATGGCCGCGGCGACGGCGGCGTCGACCTGCAGCAGGCTGCCGAGGTGGTCGGCGCCGGCCAGGGCCCCGACCAGGCGATCGGTCAGCGCGCCGGAGATGCCGGTCTCGCGCTCGACCTGCCGGCGCAGGGCCTCGAGGGCGGGATCGTCCGCCGGCAGCGCGGCCAGCCGGAGCTGCGAGGCGACCAGCGACAGCGCCCGCGGCCGCGCGTCCGGACAGGCCTGGCGCGCCTTCAGCCAGAGGGCGGCGGCGGCGATCTGCACCGCCCGGGGGTCGAGGTCGATGCCGTGCAGGTTGTGCTCGAGGATGCGCTCGACGCAGGCCCGCGGGCTCCACGCGGGATCCTCCGTCAGGCCCCGGTGCCGCGCCTCCTCGGCGTAGAGCGCGCGCAACAGGTCGAAGGCGACGACCAGGAAGTGGCCCGAGCCGACCGCGGGGTCGAGCAGCTTGAGCTCCCGCAGCGAGTCCGGGGCGCCGGCGACCGCCTCCTCCGGCAAGGGCTGCGGGACATAGTACGCCCAGCGGCGTTCGAGCCCGGTCTCGAGCGGCATCAGCGCCGTCGCGGACACTTCTCCGGCCTCGCGCCGGGCCCGCCAGGCGGCGCGCCGCTTCTCGAGCCGGGCGAGGGTGCCGGTCGCCTCGGCCTCGGGCGTCCAGCCGTGCTTCTTGCACATCGCCAGCCACATCGGGCCGAGGCTGTTCTGCAGCAGCCAGTCGACCATGTAGCGCTCGGTGAACATCTGGGTCTTGCTCGCGATCTCGTGCGGCTCGACCTTGCCTCCGCCGTGGAGCTTGGCGTCGAGGGCCTCGCGTTCCGGGTCGTTCCAGTACTGGTACACCCAGCCCAGGCACATGTCGTCCCTCCAGCAGCTGTCGAGGGCCGGATCGTTGAGGGCGTCGACCAGGCCGCGCAGGGTGGCCGGCGGCATCGGCACCAGGGCGGCGACGCCGGGGGCGCCGAACAGGCCGGGCAGGTCGACGGCGAGCTCTTCGAACACCAGCCCGAGCAGCAGCGCGTAGCCCTCGCTGGGGTCGCCGCGCAGGGCCGGGGCCAGGGCGCGGAAGTCGCGGTAGCCGCGGCTCTCCCAGCCGCCGCTGACGACCGCCAGGCGGCGCATCCCGGTCGCCTCGAGGATGCGCAGCACCACCAGCCGGTTCAGCCAGGTGGACGCCGCCTGCTTCTCGACCTCCCGCAGGAAGTCCTCGGCGCCGCGGCGCCTCTTCTTCTTCGCCGGCTGCGCCCGCTCCTCTTCGGCCAGCCAGCCCTCCAGCCGGGCGCGGCGGGCGCGGGCGGCCTCGTCCAGGCCCGCGTCCTGCGCCCGGACGGCCAGGCGGTAGGCGCTCTCCGTCGCCTGATGCAGCTCCGCCAGCAGGCTCTCCCGCAAGCCGCGCACGGTGCTGGCCAGGGCGCGCTTCGCGTCGGGGGTCATCGGCATCGGCAGGCCTCCGTGGAAGTTCGCTGCATGCCGGAAGGGGAACCTGTGCGCGGACGGCGGGCGGGGGTAAACCCCGCCCCTACATCCGGAATCTGCTGCATGCCGGAAAGGGAACCTGTGCGCGGACGGCGGGCGGGGGTAAACCCCGCCCCTACATCCGGAATCTGCTGCATGCCGGAAGGGGAACCTGTGCGCGGACGGCGGGCGTCCCCCCCGCGTTGCAGAACGCCCCGCGTCGGCATGCCGCGGCCGTCGTCGGGTACCCGCCCCCTGCCCGTGTAGGGGCGGGGTTTACCCCCGCCCGTCGTCCAGCGGGAGCGGGCGTCCCCCCCGCGAAGCAGAACGCTCCGCGTCGGCATGCCGCGGCCGTCGTCGGGTACCTGCCCCCTGCCCGTGTAGGGGCGGGGTTTACCCCCGCCCGTCGTACAGCGGGAGCGGGCGTCCCCCCCGCGTGTGCGCCAGGCCGAGCCCCGGCAGCGCTCCGACTTCCTCCGCGCTCCTCTTCCCCCGCTCATACCAGCCGCACCCGCTTGCCGTCGTCGAGGTGCGGACGCAGGCGGCTCCGGATGTCCTCGACCAGCCGCTCGAGGTCCTGCGGCTTCTCGAGCTCGCGGTGCTTGAGGCCGAGGTCGACGGTGACGATCAGCGGCTTCGGACCCCTGCTCAACAGCTTGTCGAGCTGCGTGTTCGCTTCCGCCTCCGCCCGCTCGAGCCCGACCAGGAACGGATCGCGCAGCCGCTCCAGGGGCGGCGCGACCGCCTCGGCGCTGGTGTCGGTGACGGCGCTGTGCAGGGGCCGCAGCACCTTGTGGGCGGGGTCGGCGGCCAGGGTGCTGAAGCCTTTGCGCGCCTTGAGCTTGCCGCGGGCGGCCTCGGCCCGTGACTCCTGCCACTCGAGCAGCCGCCGGCGCTCGGCGCGGTAGGCCTCGCGCACGCGCTCGAGGTCGGGGTCGAGGGCGGAGATCTCCCGCCACGGGCGCGGGCCGTCGAGGTGCTCGGCGATGCGCCGGCCCGCCGCCTCGAGCTCGGCGGAGAGGGCGCCGGCCTCGGTCAGCTGCGCGAGCTGGTGGTCCTGTACCTCGGCGGCCCGCCGCACCCGGCTGAGCGCGTCGTCGGTCAGCTCGGCGTCGAGCATCGCCAGGCAGCGCAGGCCGTCGCGCAGGGCGTCGAGGTGCTTCTTGACCGCCTTGACCGTCGGTCGGGTCTGGCGCACCTTGCCGAGGCAGGCCTCGAGGGCCTTGTCGAGCCTGGCGAGCTCGGAGGGTCCCGCCGGGCTGCCGGGCAGGCGGTTGAGGCGCTGCTGCACGCCGCGCAGGTCGTTGACCGCCCGCATGAAGTGGCGGCCGACCGCGTCGGCGATCAGGTGGTCCTCGCGGTCGAGGCCGACGCCGAGCTCCTTCTTGAAGAACTTGCAGATCCGCGCCCGCACCTGGGGCCCGATCTCATCCTCGCCGGCGGGCTGGAAGGTCGCGCGGCGGAAGCTGCGGTCCTTCTCGAACAGCTCGCGCACCCCGGCGTCGCGGATCGCGGTGATCTCCGCCCCGGTGTCCGGCTCGGCGCGCAGCTTCCCCGCCCGCAAGAGGCCGGCGACGCAGGCCTTGACCAGGCCGGCGGCGTAGCCGTAGGGCGGCTTCCCGAAGTGGGTCAAGAGGGCGCGCCCGGACAGCGCCTCCTCGCCCTCGACGTGCTCGAGCACCCGGCGCGGGACCACCCCGGAGCAGGCCGGCACGTAGCGCCCCCCGTCGAGCTCGAGGATGCCGAGCGCGCCCGCGAGGAACTTCGGCGACGGCCCGGCCAGCTCGGGGGCGAGGAGCTGCAAGAGCTCGGCGGGCTGCACCTGGGTCGCGACGAAGTGGGGGAAGAGCTCGGGCAGCACCCGCTGGGCCGCCGCCAGCACCGCCCCCGCGAAGCCCGCGCCCTGGGAGCTCGGGTCGATCGCCTGGCCGCGGAAGTAGAAGCTGCCGGCCATGAAGGCGCTCGCGACGCCGTCGAGCAGGCGCCTGCGCAGCTCCTCGCCGCGGTTCTTCTCCTGCTGCAACAACAGGCGCCGCGCGGGGTTCAGGCTCTCCCGCCGCGGCTCGTACTTGCGCACCATCGCCAGCGAGCGGGCGAGCTCGCGGGCCGCGTCGTCGACGCCCTCGCTGTCGCCGACCACCCACAGCAGGCGCGCGGCCAGCGCTTCCTCCGCCGACCGGCGCACCCAGCCGCTGCGGGTCTGCTCGTCGCGCGGCACGAAGCGGAAGTCGACCGTCAGCGAGGCCGGGTCGCGGGAGGCGAGCAGGCTGACGTCCTCGGCCCGGCGGCCGTCGCTGTACAGGCCGTTCCAGGGGAAGGGGCGGCCGGCGTGGCGCGGCCGGGCGGGCTCGTTGAGCAGGGTCTTCAGGGCGTCCTGCACCAGCGGGCCGCGGCGCTCCGGGCCGGCGCCGATGTCGCGGCGCTCGCGTTCCCATTCCTCCCCGGCCGTCGACTGGATGCGGTAGCCGAGCTTCTCGGAGTAGCCGAGCAGGTTGTCGTGGCGCAGCGCCTCGAGGGCCCCGCGCACCGCGTCGAGCCGGTTCCCCCGCCCGACCCGGTCGTACAGGCAGCGCGCGACCAGGGCGGCGTCGGTCGCGACGCTCTCCTGGATCAGCTCGAGCAAGGCGACCGCCTTCGCGACCTGCAGCCGGAGGTCGGTCTTGTCGTGGCGGCAGTGGTTGTGGATGCGCGCCATGCTCTGCTGCACGTCGGCGTCGAGGGCGGTGTGCTGCACGTCGTAGATCAGCTCGAGGGTGACCAGATGGCCGACCGGCTGCTCGGCGAGCTGCTGCGTGCGGAACAGCTCCCCGAGCAGCTGCAGCAGCCCGCGGATCGCCTGGTCGTCCCCCTGGGCGCGGGCCGAGCGGGTGCGCAGGGCGGTCGTGATCTGCAGGAGCAGGTCGATGTGCCCGGGCAACAGCGGGTAGACCTCGACGAACTCGTCGGGGGTGACCGCCTCGCAGCCGTAGGCGTACAGCTTCAGCGCGGGCCGGTGCTGGGCGAACAGCGCGCGGAGCTGCTCCTCGCCCTCCGGCGTCTTCTGCAGCAGGCGGCGGTGCACCACGTCGCGGATGTTCGTCGCCGCCAGGTGCACGCGCAGCTCGGGGGGGAAGCGGTCCTTGGCCCACAGCAGGAAGGACTCGTCGGCCTGCTCCTCGAGCTTCTGCTGGCCGAGGGCGAGCAGCCAGACCTGGCCCTTGAGGCCGGCGCCGAGCGCGGTCGCGAAGGCGCGCAGGCGGTCGACCCGGTCGCGGTTCGCCAGCACGTACTGGCTGACCTCGTCGACGACCAGGAACAGCGTCGCCCCCGGCCGCCGGAAGCGCAGCATGTCGCGGATGGCGGCGACGGCCTCCTCCGGCGACTCCGCGCGCTGGTGGGTGCCGCCACGGCTGAGGAACCAGGCCATCGGGTCGGGGTAGCGCTCGGGGTACAGGCGCGACAGCACCAGGGAGAAGTCATCCTCGGCCAGGGCCTTGTCCTTGACCTGCTCCCACGGCTTCCCCAGCGCCTGCTCGGCCGCTTCCAGGAACTTCTGCCACTCGCCGTCGCGCTCGAGCTTGAGCTCGAAGTCCGCGACCAGGGGCTCGCTGCTGCAGTAGCCGAGGCGGTGCTGCACCTGGCGGATCGCGACCGCGTGGATGTGCTCGTTGTCCCGCGCGACGCTGCCGACGTCGAAGACCACCGACAGCGGCGCGTCGAGCTTCTGGCGCAGCGCGCTCCAGGCCTCGCGCAGCTCGTCGGCCCGGGGGGAGGTGTCGCGCCGCAGCCAGGCCTCGGCCAGGGAGGTGCCGTCCGGCAGGGCGACCCCGTCCAGGGCCAGGCCGAGCAGCTTGGCGAAGCTCGACTTGCCCGAGCCGTAGAAGCCGGAGATCCAGGCCGTCGGCAGGCTCGGCCCGCCCGGCCGGGCCAGCGCCTGGGCGATGCCCGTGAGCAGGCGCACGTACTGCTCGTGGATGCCGTCGGGCACGCGGCGCTTGTTCGGGTGGCCCTCGGTCCATCCGCCGGTGATGATGTACTCGGAGACTTCCTCCGCCAGCTTCTTCGGGCTCTGCTCGTGGAAGTAGACCACCGGCGGGATGTCCCGGGTGACGTCGGAGACGAACAGCTCTCGCATCTTCATCGCAGCCTCAGGGGTAGATCCGGGGACGGTAGTCGTGGTCGGGGGGCAGCACGCTCATGAAGGACAGGCCGGTCTGCCCCGCGCGCACCCCCGGGTAGAGCAACACGACCGGGATGTTGCGGGTGCGCCCGTCGAGATGGCGCAGCAGGGCCGACGAGCGGAAGAAGGGGTGCAGCGCCCCCGCCCGGCCGATCAGCACCAGCATCTTCTCGGTGTGCTCCGGATGGGTGTCCGCGAAGGCCGCGATGTGCCGGGCGCAGTCGGCCGCCAG
>JAUIEM010000463.1 GCA_030428695.1 bacterium | reverse complement strand
AAATTTCTACGGTACGATAGACTTGGATCATGGAGGATCTTCCGGTACGCGTCGTCGGCATCCTCGGCCTGAGCCTCGATCGGGGGAAGGGCCGGAAGCGCTGGGAGCGCTGGCGGCCGACGGTCTCGCTGTTCCGCCACGACGACCTCCTGATCGCCCGCCTCGACCTGCTCGTCGAACCCCACGCCGACGCCCTCGCCGACCAGGTGTGCGCGGACATCCGGCGGCTCTCGCCGAAGACCGAGGTCGTACGCCACCGCCTCGCGGTCCGGGACGCGTGGGACTTCTCGGAGGTCTTCGAGAAGCTGCACGGCTTCGCCTCTGGGGCCAGCTTCGCGCCGGACAAGGAAGACCTGCTCGTGCATATCACCACCGGCTCCCACGTGATGCAGATCTGCCTGTTCCTGCTGACCGAGTCGCGCCACCTGCCTGGGCGCCTGCTGCAGACCTCGCCCTCGCGCCGAGGCAGCGGCCCGCAGTACACCCTGATCGACCTCGACCTGTCCCGCTACGACCGGCTCGCCGCCCGCTTCGCCGAAGAGCGGCGCGGCTCCGTCGACTTCCTCAAGGCCGGCATCGCGACCCGCAACGCCCGCTTCAACGCGCTGATCGCCGAGCTCGAGCAGGTCGCGGTCGGCTCGACGGCGCCGCTGCTCCTGACCGGGCCGACCGGCGCGGGCAAGACCCGCCTCGCCCGCCGCATCTTCGAGCTGAAGAAGTTGCGGAACCAGGTCCGCGGCCGCTTCGTCGAGGTCAACTGCGCGACCCTGCGCGGCGACCAGGCGATGTCCGCCCTGTTCGGCCACCTGCGCGGCGCCTACACCGGCGCCCGCAGCGCCCGGGAGGGCCTGTTGCGCGAGGCCGACGGCGGCCTGCTGTTCCTCGACGAGATCGCCGAGCTCGGCCTGGACGAGCAGGCGATGCTGCTGCGCGCCCTCGAGGAGGGCAGCTTCCTGCCCCTCGGCGGCGACCGGCCGGTGTCCGCCGACTTCCAGCTGATCTCCGGCAGCAACGCCGACCTGCGCGCCGCCGTGCGGAGGGGCCGCTTCCGCGCCGACCTGCTCGCCCGCATCGACGTCTGGAGCTTCCGCCTGCCCGGCCTCGCCGAGCGCCCCGAGGACGTCGAGCCCAACCTCGACTACGAGCTGCTGCGCCGCACCGAGGAGTCCGGCCGCCGCGTCAGCCTGACCCGCGAGGCCCGCGAGGACTTCCTCGGCTTCGCCCGCGGCGCCCCCTGGCCCGGCAACTTCCGCGAGCTCGGCGCGGCGCTCCTGCGCATGGCCACCCTCGCCCCCCACGGCCGCATCGGCCGCGACGAGGTGCGGGCCGAGCGCGCCCGCCTGGAGGAGCGCTGGCGGACAGAGGAAGCGCAGGAAGCGGGACGCGTCGCCCACGTCTTCCCCGGCCGCGCCTTCGACCTGTTCGAGCGCGTCCAGCTCGAGGCGGTGCTCGCGGTGTGCGCGGCGGCCCCGAGCCTGTCGGAGGCCGGCCGGCGGCTGTTCGCCGAGTCGCGCAAGCGGCGGCGCTCGACCAACGATGCCGATCGGCTGCGGAAGTACCTCGCGCGCCTGGGGACGAGCTGGGACGCGGTGCGGGCGGCGCTCGGGGCGGGTCGGGAAGACGCTGCCGGGGGCTGAGCAGCGTCGCTGGGCGCGGTCTGCGTGCGCTGGTGAGGCGCCTGCAAGTTCTGTCCCGCGGAGGAGGTCAGTTCCCGAAGTACGACGGGAGGGGGTAAACCCCTCCCCTACAAATTTGTCCTACAACTGCTCGAATCCCCTGTAGGGGCGGGGTTTACCCCCGCCCGTCGAGCCGGGACAGAACTTATCCGGAGGTCAGTAGCTAGCGCTGGCTGTCGTCTTCCAGCGGAGGCGGCTCGGCGCAGTGCGCCCGGCACACCGCCAGCAGTCCCTCGACGAAGCGGCGCTGGTGGGGATCCTCGAGCTCCTCGTCGAAGTCGACCTTCCAGAGACTGCGCAGGAGGTCGAGCGGCTCCCGGTCGAAGTCGAGCCACATCGGCTCGTAGCGCGGGTCCGCGGTGTAGGTGGCGAGGTTGCGGCCCCACAGCTGAGGCCGAGCAGGCGCCTGCCGTCGGCGGAGAGCTTGAAGGTGCTCGCGGTCGCGTCGTAGGCCCTGTCCGCCAGGGCCGCCGGTGCCTGAATCGGCACCAGCTCCCAGACCTTGAGTTGCCGGAAGTAGTCGTTGTACTGCACACGGCGGAGCTGCCTCCGCTCGATGTCCTTGTGCTCGAGCACGAAGGCGATCACCCGCTCCGCGCGCTCGGCCTGCGCCGCGGGAAGGGGAGGGGGCACGTCTTCGGGCGGGACCGCGGGACCTCCCCACATGTCGTAGACGATGCGTATCGTGTCTTCGAACACATGGATCTCGAGGAAGCTGGGCGCGACATCCGAGTACCACACCAGAAAGGAATGCGCCGGCTCTGCGATGGACGTCACGAAGTAGCGCGCCTCGCCTCTCGGCATCTGCTCCAGGGTGTCCTTGAATGACAGCGTGTCCTGCCCCAGGCAGAGCGAGCCGAGAATGAGCACACAGGCTCCGGAGTGCAGCTTCATCGGTCCCATGCCTCCTGCGGGCGACACCTCCAGCGTAGACGCCGGAGGTCCTCCTCGCAGGGCTACACCTCGACGCCCCACACCCGCCGCGCGACCTCGGCGATGCCCCCGCCCTCCTTGCGGGTCGCGCGCAGCACGTGGTCGGCGGCGCGGCGGACGCTCTCGGGCGCGTGGCCCATCGCGAAGCCGAGGCCGGCGGCGGAGAGCAGGCTGTGGTCGTTGACCCAGTCGCCGATCGCGACCGTGTCGGCGGGGTCGATGCCGCGTTCCCGGGCGAGGTGGCCGACCGCGGTGCCCTTGTTCTCGACCCGGTCGCGGACAGTGAGGAAGTGGCCGCGCGAGGTCGGCCAGGCCTCGCTGCCGAGCGGGTGGCCGAGGGCCTCGTCGAGGTGGGCGAGGGCGGCGTGCACGTCCGCCTCCTCCCCGACCGCCCCGACGCACAGCGTGTCGTCCGGCCAATCGACGGCGAACACGTCCCGGTGGGCGAGCAGGCTGTCGGTCCAGATGCCGAGGTAGGAGCGCAGCTGGGTGTCGGCGGCCCCGTAGTGGATCTCCCGCGAGCCGAAGACGAAGGTCGCCAGGCCGCTGTGGCGCAGGCGGGCGCGGATCTCCTCGCGGGCCCGCGGCTCGAGATAGCGCCCGGAGCGGACCGCGCCGCTCTCGGCGTCGACCAGCTCGGAGCCGTCCATCACCGCGATGCTGCCGCGCAGGCCGAGCGCCTCGGCGACCCACTGCGAGCCGGAGAACAGCCGCCCGGTCGCGATCGTGACCGCGACCCCGCGCGCGAGCAGCGCGGCGACGGCGGCCCGGTCGCGGGGGGCGATCTGGTGGTCGGGGCCGGTCAAGGTGGTGCCGTCGAGGTCGAGCACCAGCATCCGGTAGTCGCGCATCGCATCCTCCCGCAGGCAGTGTAGGCGGCCGGGGAGGGATGTCCACCGCGGGCCGGGTCAAGGCCCGGGGAAGGTCTTCCTCCACAGCCAGCCGAGGGCCTCCGGCAGCTCGCGGCAGTTCCCGGGGTGCAGCGAGGCGTTGTGGCCGCTCTGGACGTAGACCGTGCGCAGGGGCCCGGCGTAGACCTCGAGCACGTCGAGGGAGGACCACTCCGGCACGACCTGGTCATGGGTCGCGATCACCCCGACGGCCGGGATGCCCTCGATCGCGGCGGCGTTGCAGCTGCTGAGCACCGACGAGGGCAGGAACAGGGCGTACGGCCCCGCGATCAGCCACAGGTTCCACCAGCCGAAGCGGCCGAGGATCAACGTCCGCAAGTTCGGTGGCTTCTCGAGAATCAGCCCGGCGACCTGCTCTGGGCCGGCCTGCCGCGCGGCGTAGAGGGCGAAGGCGCTGCCGAGGCTGAGGCCGTGGATCCAGATCGGGCGGTCGCCGGCCCGTTCCCGCAGCCAGGCGAGCGCCTCGACGGCGGCCTGTCCCGAGGCGCGGACGCTCGCGCCGCCCCGGTCCGCGCCGAAGCCGGGATGCTGCAGGGCGGCGACCCCGATGCGCACCTCCCCGGCTTCCTCCGCCGCCCGGACGATGCCCCCCGTGCGGCCGGCCATGCGCTCGGCGCGCCCCGCGTTGCCGGTCAGGGCGAGGACGTACAGCTCGACCGGGCCGTCGGGGCCGAGCTCGCGGTAGAAGAGCTCGAGCTCGCGGCCGGCGACCGGTCCGTCGACGCCGGCCAGGGTGAAGCGCTCGGCGTCGGTGCGGATCGGATGGTGCGACGGGTAGAGCAGGCAGCCGGCGAGGAGCGGCAGGATCACGATCGGGAACAGGCGCATGGGAACCTCCACGGCGGTCTCCCGATGATGGCAGCCCCGAGCGCCCCGTCCAGGGTCTTGCAGACGTGCGCCCGGCGCGCCTTCACGCTACCTTGGAACGACACACCGCAGGGGAGGAGTGCCGTGCACGCAGTCGAGGCCAGCCGGCGCCTGGGCGCCGCCGACGCCGCGGCATCGATCGCCGCCTGGAGGTCCCACGCCGACGGCCCCGAGGCGAGCCTGCGGCCGCCGCTGCGCAGCCGTGCGCCGCGCCCGTCGACGGGCTTCGACCTCGGCCCGCGGGTCGGACGCGGCGGCATGGGCGAGGTCTTCCGCGCCCGCCAGCGCGACCTCGAGCGCACCGTCGCCTACAAGGTGTTGCGGGGCGCGCTGCGCGAGCAGCCGGACGCGCGCGCCGCCTTCCTCGCCGAGGCGGTGACGACCGGCAGCCTGGAGCATCCGCATATCGTGCCGGTGTACCAGCTCGGCGAGCGCGACGGCGAGCTGTTCTACGCGATGAAGCTGCTCGGCGGGCAGACCTGGAAGGAGCGGCGCGCGGCCCGGGACGACCTGCTCGGCGACCTCGACATCCTGCGCGACGTGTGCAAGGCCGTCGCCTTCGCCCACAGCCGGGAGGTCGTGCACAACGACCTCAAGCCCTCCAACGTGATGGTCGGCGCCTTCGGGGAGGTGACGGTGCTCGACTGGGGGCTCGCGGTCAGCCTCGCCGAGCCGCTGCCGGAGAATTCCGCCCTGCGCCCGGCGAGCGACCTCGACCAGCCGTGCGGCACGCCCCTGTATATGGCGCCCGAGCTCGCGATGGGGATGGGGGAGTGCATCGGACCCTGGACCGACATCTACCTGCTCGGGGCGATCCTCCACGAGCTGTTGACCGGCGCCCCGCCCCACGCCGCCGACAGCCTCGAGGAGAGCGTGCGCCGGGCCCTGTCCGACAGCGTCCCCGCGCTTCCCCCGTCGGCGCCTCCGGCCCTGGCCGCCCTGTGCAGCCGGGCCCTGCAGCCTCTGCCGCGCAACAGGCCGGCCTCTGTCGAGGAGCTCGCTGCGGGCATCGAGGGCTTCCTCCGCCATCGCGAGGCCTACGCCCTGCTCGCGCGCGCCGAAGAGCGGCTGGAGCGGGCGGCGCAGGCGGAAGCGGACGGGCTCGAGCGCCACGCCCTGTACGAGCGCTTCGCCGAGGCGCTCGGCGGCTTCCGCGAGGCCCGGGCCCTGGCGGGGGATGAGGAGCGGGCGGCGCGCGGCGAGCGGACCGCGCGGCGGCGCTACGCCGAGGCCGCCCTCGCCCGCGGTGACCTCGGCCTGGCGCTGCTGCAGGGTCGGGCCCTCGCCCAGGCCGGCGGGCAGGCCGACGACGTGCTCGCGGACATCTCCGCCGCCCAGGCGCGCCGCGCCCGCGCCAGCCGCACCGCGCGCCGCCTGCGGCGGGGCCTGGCCGGGGCGGTGCTGCTCGTGCTGGTGGTGCTCGGGCTGTGGCGCTGGCAGGCCGCCGCCGACAACGCGCGGCTGCGGGACGAGCGGGGCCGGGCCGAGCGCAACGCCGAGGCGGCGGTCGACGCCCTGCAGAGCATGGTCGGCGGCATCGGCTACACCCTGCGCGACGAGCTCGCGAGCACCCGCGCGCGGCGCGAGCTCGAGCGGATGCTGCGGGACGCCTGCGCGAACCTCGCGCGGCTCGAGCCAGAGCCCGGCCGCCAGCCGGAGTACCTGTTCGTCGCCCGCTACATGCTCGCGAGCTTCCAGCTCGAGTCCGGCTCGGACACCGATGCGGCGCGGGCGGAGCTCGAGGCGCTGCTCGCGGAGCTGCTCGCGTTGCCCGAGGAGCCGGAGCTGCTGCACGTCGTGCTCAGCCGCGTCGCCGACGTCCACACGGTCAACGACCAGCCGGAGAAGGCCGCCCCGCTGGTCGCCGAGGCCATCGCCCTGCAGCGCCGGGCGCTCGCGGCGGCGACGCCGGGGAACGTGCGGCGCTGGAGGCTGGACCTCGGGCGCGAGCTGCTGCAGGCGAGCCGGATCCGCGGCGCGCTTTTCGACCGGCCGGGCATGCTCGAGGCCCTGGCCGAGGCGACGGCGCTCGCCCGGACCCAGGTCGCCGCCGACAGCGGCGACCTCGCGGCCCGCAACCTGCTCGCCGAGGCCCTGCTGCGCTACGGCGCCACCCAGGACGCGGGGGAAGACCTCGCCACCTGGCGGGAGGCGACCTCCCTCGCCGCCGGGCTGGTCGCGGCGGAGCCGAGCCACCGCGGGCACCTCGCCCTGCACGCGCGGCTGCTGACCAAGCGCGGGGACGCCGCGATGGAGGCGCGCCAGCCCGGGCGCGCCGAGACCCTGTACGTCGCCGCGGTCGACTCCCTGCGCCGGCTGGTCGGCCTCGACCCCGAACACGTCGGCAGCCGCCTGCGTCACGCCCAGGCGCTGCTCGCCCTCGGCCGGCTGCAGTACCAGAAGCGCACGCTCGAGCCCGCCCGCGCGAGCCTCGAGCAGGCGCTGGCGGGCCTCGAGGTCGGCGCCCGCGAGGAGCTCGAGCACGACCGTCTCGTCGTCCTGACCGAGCTCGTCCTGGTCTG
>JAUIEM010000012.1 GCA_030428695.1 bacterium | reverse complement strand
CCCCGCCGCGCTATATAGCGTCATGATCTTGCTCGCGAGCCGCTTGTACCGGTGGTCCTTGCGGTCCCCGAGCGCAGAGAGCAGGGAGTCGAATTCGTCGAGGACGAGCAGCGCGGACGGGTCGCCGTCGTAGAGGAAGTCCTCGAGGCCCTCCCCGCTCGCGATGTCGTGGAGGATGCTCGCCCCGGCCACCTTGGCGAACAACTCCCCCGCCACCTGGCGAGGCCGTTCCTTGCCCGCCGCGGAATTCGCGATCCCGGATACGTACATCGTCGGTGAGCTCGCCCGTGGGCCACGCAGGCGACGAGCGACAACGACCGAGTAGGTTGCGATCGACCCCGAGAAGGCGAGCACCCGGTTAGGCGCGTACGATGTGCGCAAGGTGTACTCGGTCAGGTCGTTGATGAAACCAGGCGCGGAGAGCAGGTGCTCGGGAACAGGACCCGGGTCGCCTTCCGCGATGTCCTCGGCCAGGTCCTCGTCATCCTCGAGCTCGCCGCCACGATCGTACCGAGCGACCGACGCCGCGATCCGGCGTACCTCGTCGAGCGGCAGCGGCGGGCGACACCGTGTCCGGTTGGCCGTGGCCAGCGCGGCCGCGAGCTCCTGCTCTGTCGCGCCCACGCTGCGCAGACTCCCCGCGTAGCTGGTCAGCCCGGCGTTGCGGCAGCCCTCGCCCCACACCTGTACAGCCTCAGCTGCAGCCCCGTCGCGTGGTTCGGCCGGCCGGGTCCCGTTGCTCGGCTTGTGCGCCTTCTTCCTCTTCTTCTTCCGCGGCGGACTCAGTAGCCACGCGGGCGCTTCGGGCAGATCGGCGAGCGGCACCAGCGGGCGCACCCAGGTGTAACCGCCGGAGCCAACCCGCGACGGCCAGGCGGCGGCGTAGCCGCCGGAGGCTCGGGTGTCGACGTGCACCGCGAACCTCGATGCCGTGTTCCTGGCCCTCCCCGTCGGGTCGCGGAACCACCAGTGCTTGCCCTGTCGCGGTGTCGTCGCGAGCGGAGCCTTCTCGAGGTCGGCCTTGTGCTGCTCGAAGAAGGCGGCCGGTGCGCCGGGGTCTTCGTCGAGGACGACAAGGCCGTCCGTCGCGATGCCGATGTTCGCGTTCGGGTTCCAGTCCGCCACGGCTGACGGGTCGCGCGTCGCGTCCTTCACTCCGTGCTCCGTCGCGGGGGCCTTCTGCCCGGGCAGGAGCGGGAACACCGCATAGCCCATCTCGATGTACCGCTTCGCCGCGGCCTTCACGCTGGCAGGCATCGTCTGTCCTCCACTTTCGCGACGCGGTAGGCAACGGGGCGCAGCCACCGGCCGTCGGCTTGCACACGGATCGCGAGCGTTTCGGCGAGCCGGCCGCCAGCACCCGCAGCTGCAGCTCGCGCGGCACGCCTCGGCACAGGCTCCCGGCTTCGCCTCCGCCACCAGGCCGCAGCCCGGTACCGCGCGTAGGCGTTCTTCGATTCGAACGGCAAGAACTCCCGCACCAGGCGGCCGGTCGCCAGGTGGTAGCCGACGCAGAGCGTCTGCGGGTGTCCCGCCGGCGCGCCCGCCTTCTCGTGGGCGCGGTAGCTGGTGCGCTCGACGTCGATCCACCCCGAGCTCGGTCCGCCGATCAGCGGCGCCTCGCCGGGCCGGCTCGCGTGCTTGGCCGCGAAGAGCACAGCCTCACAGTCGACGCAGATCGGGTCCTGCGGCAGGTTGATCGCGTCGCACTCCGGGCAGACCCGCCCCTTCACGCGCTCGCGCTTCTTCTTCGCCTTCTTCGTCTGTCCGGCCGGCTCAGGTGCCTCGATGCGATCCAACGGACCGTGCCGGACGCCGTTGCCGGCGAAGTCGAGCACCAGGCAATCGGTCTTCCCGGGCGCCTTCCGGAGCCCGCGGCCGACCATCTGCGCGTAGAGCCCGGGGCTGGCGGTCGGCCTGAGCAGCGCGATGACGTCGATGTGCGGCGCGTCGAAACCTTCGGTCAGCACGTCGACGGTGACCAGCCAGCGCAGCCGCCCCTCGCGGAAGTCGAGGAAGTGCGCCGCGCGCTCGTCCTGCGGTGTGTCGCCGATGATGATGGCGGCCGCTTCGTCTGCGCTGGTCAGCGCAGCGGCGACCATGCCGGCGTGCGCCACGCCGCAACAGAAGACGATGCCTGCCTTCCGTCCGGTGGCCGCGGCGAGCACTTCCTCGACGGCTGCCGTGACTCGCTCCTGCGTGCCGAGCAGCGCCTCGGCTTCGCCCTGGACGAACTCCCCGCAGCGCACCCGCAGCTTGGACGTGTCCGCGCTGCTCTTCGCGTGCCGCGTGACCAGCGGCGACAGGAAGCCGGCGTCGATCAGCTCCGCGAGCGGCGCGGTGTAGACCAGCGACTCGAACATCGCATCGGCGCCGAAGATCGCCCCGCCGTCGAGGCGGTAGGGCGTTGCGGTCAGACCGACGACCACCATCCGCGGCGTGGCCTCGTCGAGGGACTCGAGCAGCGAGCGGTACATACCGTCGCCGGACTTCGGGACGCGGTGGGCTTCGTCGACGATGACCACGGTCCGCGGCGCGACCAGCTCCGGGCAGCGGAACACCGACGCGATGGACGCGACGAGCACCCGGTGGTCGTGCTCGCGACGGTCAAGCGCCGCGCAGAAGATGCCGACGACCTCCTCCGGCATGGCCAGGGCGAGCTTCGCCGCGTTCTGCTTCAACAGCTCGGCACGGTGGGCGAGGACGAGGACGCGCAGCCCTTTCGCGACGGCACGCCGGGCGAGCTCGGCCAGGACATGCGTCTTGCCGCTGCCGGTGGGCAGCTCGACGCACACCCGGCGGGCGCCGTCGACGACAGCGGCCTTGACCGCCTCGACGGCCTCGAGCTGGTAGGGGCGAAGCGAGGGCCCCTTGACGGCGGCGGCGATCGCCGGGATACTTCGGGTGTCGTCAGCCCGTCGACATGGCCGCGTTGCCTTCGCCAGAGGCCCGCGGCTGTTCTCATCCTTCATCCGGTCGCACCTCCCGCGACCGGGGCGCCACCCAGGCACCGCTCGATCCACTCGATGATGTCGGCCTTCCTCAGAAGCATGCGCGTCCCGGCGCCGGGGGCCTTGCGCAGCTCCCCGTCCTCTACCGCCTGGCGCAGCCGGTGCTCGCAGATCAGCCCGCCAAGCTCGACAGACGCACCTCGTGGCGTGTACAGCTCCATCGATCCACCTCGGTTTGCGCGCCACCGTCGACACGCGGTCTACCTACGGCGAAAAGGGACGCCCGAGGGACGCGCGTCCCATGGACGTCCCATGCCGTGCGTCGGCCTGGCATGCGGGCTACAAGAATTTGATGAAAAAAGTTTCACCCACCAGATGGGACACTTTTGTAGGTGTGTCCGGGCAAGTGTCCCTCGGCTCAGACTTGCCGGAGGGAGTCGCCTCCGAGCTTCCTTTTCCAGAGCTTCTCGGCGAGCGGACCGAGCTTCTCCCGGCCGCCGACTTCGCGGCCATGGTGGTAGCTCTTCTCGAGCGCAGAGCCCGGCCGCAACCTCTTCGCGTTGATCCCGACGCGTCGGGCGATCTCCGCCTTCTTCGCCGTAGGATCGCTCAGCGCCGCCTCGTATACGCGCCGGGCGATCTCTTCCAGGGACGGCTCCGCTTCGGGCTTCTGCTCGTCGGTCTTCGCCTGCGCGACCGGCTCCGGACCCTCTTGCGGCTCGATCCCGAGCACCGCGGCGAGCTCTCCGGCAGGGTCCTTCGGTGCGCTGCCGCTGAGGACCGCCAGGGCGAGGGCTCGCACCGGGCCGGCCGGCAGCGTCTCGGCCTGACTCCGCGCGTGGTCGACAAGCTCTTTCCTCAGGCTCCGCAGCAGGTCGGGCGCGAAAAGTACGAAGCCGGAGACCACCGCCAGGGCAAGGACCCGGTGCCGGGCGTCCTCGGTGCTCGGGGATTCCCACCGGCGCTCCCGAGCGAGGTTGATCGCGGCCCACATGGCCGACTTGGGCGAGCTGCCGGGGTCGTAACCGTGTGGATGGAGCCGCGCGATGGCCTCGAGCACAGCCGCCCCGAGCCGGGTCTTCGTGTCGATCCCGAGGCGGTCCGCCACGCTGCGCTTCCAGGTCTCGCGCCGGGCGGACCCGGGGACCTCGATGGTCTCGTGAATCTCGCGTAGGATCGCCTCGACGCGCAGGTCGGTCTCCGGGTCCTGTTCGAGCCGCTGGCGGACCCTGCGGGCTTCGGCGGCGGCGATGCGATCTTCGCGCTGGGTGTCTCGGCCCATGCTCATCCCTCGCGAGCCGCTCGAAGATGTCGCACCCACGAGGTAGGATGGTCGTGCCACCGATCATCGCTGCCCCGGGTCCTGCCCGGGGCGGCTCTTTCTCCCCCGAGCAGGCTCCCCGCAGGATACCGCGCGGGCACGTCACAGCAGGCGCCGCGCCCGCCACAGCTCGCGCCGCAGCCCCTCGGCCAGCGGCTCGACGTCGCCCGGCTTCCACAGCTTGCGGCTGCCGATCGCGATCCCGCGCGGCAGGGCCGGCTCGGCCTCGAGCACGCGGCGCAGCGCGCCGGAGCCGACGGGCGCCTTGAGCTGTTCCGCCAGGCGCGAGAGCAGGACGCCGGTGGGCAGGTAGCTGCCGGCCGGCAGGAAGATCGCGCCGGCGTCGTCGGTCAGCTCGACGAGACCCTCGGCCGCGATGGCCAGGGCGATCCGGTTGCCCATCAGCATCGGCTGCCCTCCTCGAGCCGGGCGCACCCCGCCGGCGCGTACCCTCCCGGCTTGCTCAGCTGCCGCGCTGCGTCGACGAACGCCGGGACGGCCTCCTCGGGCCAGATGTCGATGCGCCCCACGCGCAGCGGATCCGGCAGCCACGGCTTGCTCTTCCGGAGCGACGCGAGCCGCTGGACGTACATCCGGACGCCGGTCTCACGCTCGATGGCGGCCGACAAGGCCTTGCTGGTGACGTAGACGCCTTCCGGGATCGCGACGCGGTCTGAGCCTCTAGCCATGCTCCACCCCCTCGAGCCGTGCGGCAACCGCCGCGAACTCGAGCATGCCCAGCAGGTCGGCGAGCTCGCCGCTGACGTCGACGACGTCACCGACGAGACCCTCGAGCAGCCGAGCGAGCTTGGTCGCGTCGGCGTGCTCCGTCCTGCGCAGCGCGGTCGCGCTGGCGTCGAGGGCCTGGACCGCGAGCGAGAGCAGGCGACCGGCCTTGCGGGCCTGCCGCGGGGAGACGCGCCGCTTCGGCGCCGGCGCCCGCGCAACGACGCCTGCGGCCGCCAGCTCCGCGCGCTCCGTCTCGGGAAGGGACGCCGGGTCGATCTTCTCCGGCTCGGCTTCGTCGACAGCCCACACGGCGCCGCCCGGAGACACCGCGACGCCAGCGATGAAGCGCCAGCCGATGCCGGTCAGGATCCGGTCGATGCCCTCGAGCGCCCGCCGCTCAGCCCCCGGCGTCGGCCACGCCGTCTCGGTGAAGTCGTGGCAGGCCCGCAGGTAGGCCGCGATCTCCGCGCGCTCGCGATCAGCGCGCGGGGCGGGGCCGGTCACAGCTCCGCCTCCGGTTCGGCTTCCTCGTCCGTGGGGACGCCGCGCGGCTTGCGCGCCAGCGCGACGACGCGTCCGAGCGGCATGTCCTCGAGCTGGAAGACGACGTCGTCCGCGATCCGCAGCAGGCGCTCGCCGTCCTCGAGGACGAGGCGCCCAGTGACGTAGCCGCCCACGCGCAGCGCCGCCCACGCGAGCTGGCCGACGTCGGCGTATTCGGCGTAGCTGCAGAACAGCGTGTCGTCCTTCTCGATGGTGCCGTCGAAGTTGTCTTCGCGGACCTCGAGGGTGAAGCAGCGGGCCAGGCCGCGGTCAACGAAGGGTGCGCCCGCCGGCGCGACGGCGGTCAACGGTCCGCTCCCGGCTCGACGTCGAGCGGAATCGAGATGCCGAGCACCTCCGGCTTGTCGGCGCTCAGGTCCCACATGCGCCCGCTCGGGTCGCGGGCGGCGCCGTCTTCGAGCTGGAAGCCGAGGCTGGCGAGGAAGACGTCGAGGGCCGCGAGCGCCTGCTGCTCGGCCTGGCGGTTCGGCCACTCGGCGCCGGTGATGTGCGCGCTCGCGGCGAGGAACGCGGCGATGCAGTCGTACTCGGACACGTCGAGGGGGCGGAAGGCGTTGGTCTGGTCGGTCATGGCGGAAGTCCTCCGCCGACTTCCCCCGCGCCCGGTGGCGTGGTATCCTGCCAGGGCCGCCGCGCTTCGGCCTTCGGGTCGGGGTCGGTCGGTCTGTTGAGCCCTGGGGAACTGCTTGCCGGCGTGTCCCAGGGCTCAGCTCTTTGTTGTGCGCGGACATCTCGAGCGTACCACCGAGACGTCAAGACGTCAAACTTCGCTCGCGTGAATCTGACGGGGCACCGTGATAGAATGGCGTCGTAACAGCCGGAGGCTACCATGTCCGCCGAAGTCGACAGGTTGACCGTGCGCTTGCCTGCGCGAGACAACGCCCTTCTCGAACTCGTGATGGCGAAGCTCAAGCTCGACAAGGGCCGCGCCGTCTCGAAGAACGATGTCTTCCTCGGCCTCGTCGACGGCTTCCTCGCCGGCCGCTTCCAGCTCGACATCTTCGACGGCTTGGACGTCGCCCAGGTCGTCAGAGATGCAGACTCCGCCTCCGCCTGAATCGACCTCGACAGCCGCGCGTCCTGCGCCGATCGCCGACCACCGACACCGATAGCACGTCTCCCCCGCCGGCGCCCGAATCGGGCCCCTACGACGCGTCTCGCGATGAATCGCCGGGGACCCGCATGCTGCCGTCGCGACTTCCGCCGCCAGGGCAGCCGAGCAGCCGCCAGGGCGACACGTTCTGTCGTTGTGGGCTGCTCGGGGACGGTGCGCTTGATGCGCTTGTAGTTGTCCACCGACAGCGAAGGCGGCCTTCTGGCCTTGCGTCAGGTGCCGCCGGCAGATGTTCAGCGTGTTGACCAGCGCTCAAGGGTCCTGCGTCCCGTGGTAGTCGAGCCCCTCGACGGCCTCGCCGGTGTCGACCCTTCCCCGGCTCGGGGGACACTGGGGCCGCGCCTCGGCCCCTGTTGCGGGTCCCGGATCGGGCCGCGCCGACTGGCCACCGGATCGGGGGTCAGTGCGCCGGACTGTGGCCCGGATCGGGACTCAGTGCCCGATCCCGTCGAGAGCCGCGTTGGCTGCCACGAGGGCGGCGGACGCCTCGTCAGCGCCGAAGCCATCGACGCCGGCGAGGAGGTGCGGACGCAGCGACAGGCGGCCCGATACGACGCGCTCGGCAAGCTGCGCCGCGTCGTCGCGCACGAGCTCGACGGCCTCGTCGAAGGTGCCGCCGATCCTCCACAGCCCGAACATGGGCAGGACCGCGATGGCAACGTCGGCATCGGCGCGAACGCGGATCGCCGGCAGGTCGGCAAGCGCGCCCTCGGACGCGACGGCGAGCACCAGCCGACCGCGGTGGATGTCCCACAGGACGGCCTCGGCATGCCGCACCAGGGCAACCGCGACAGCCTCAGGCGTCGGGCCGCGGAAGGCGCGCCACAGGCCGTACAGGGCGCCGGCGTAGCTGTCGCCGTCGTGGTCCAGGCCGATCAGCACGGGCCAGCTCACGGGAGTAGGTCGCGGATCCAGCGCCGCAACTCCCGGCCGGCGATGTTGGCAGCGCCGCTCAACCGCTCCTCGCCCTTGGTGGGCAAGGTCTCGACCGCGCGGCGGCCTTCCTCGGCCTTCGTGAACGCCTTGGTGAGCCGCTCGATCGCGGCCTTGAGCTGATCGCTGCTACGGTCGGGTAGCCCCGCGGCCCGGCGGCTGCCTTCCTGCTCTGCGACGACGTTGCGGGCCTGCATCTCGGCCGGCTGGTCCGGCGTCTCGCCGGTGACGTTCCGCGAAAACTGCTCGAAGCGCTGTGACGCCAGCTCGTACATCGCGGGGTTGCCAGCGCGGTGCACGGTGCCCATCGTCGCGGCGATCCCGCCCAGGGCACCGCCCGCAAGTGCCATCCCGCTGATGCCCGTGCTCGCCGACTTCTTGCCGGTGCGCTCGACTTCCTTGTCCAGCCCCTTTAGGTCTCGCTTCGCCTCGCTGGTGTCGAAGCCGATGCTGATGGTGACCTTCTTCTTGCTACCGCGCGCCATGCCGCGCCTCCTTCGCCACTCGGTGGACCGCTTCCCGGAGCTGGCGGCTCGCCCGGAAACTGAGCTTGCCCTGCGCTTTTCTCGACTCGTCGAGGAACGACACGGGCGCTTCCTGCGCGGCCGCGATGGCGCGGGCAAGGTCACTGCGCACCCGGTCGCCGGCCCGCGCGAATGCCTCCCGCTCCGGCGCGTCGAGGCCGGCGAACGTCTCGAGGTCCAGGACGCCGCCGGCGCGCAGGAACAGCTCGCAGTCGTGCTCGGTCAGGTGGATCATCGCTGCCGCCCTCTCAGCTTGCGCCCCGCCGCCTTCATAGCGGCAACCATCTCGATCGTGCCGTGCAACGGCGCCGCTGCCGCCTCGAGCTCCACATCGCCGGCGACGACCGCAGCCGCCAGCCGGCGCACGGTCTCCGGGTCCCCGAGCCAAGCCGCGTCGATGTCTGTCTGCGGGAGCTCGGCCGCAGCCCGTCAACGAACACCTGGTGTCGACCCTGGCGGCCTCGAGCGAGATCCCACAGCAGGGCGCGCAGATCCTCGAGCAGATCCGCGGGCGTCCCCGGGACCGCGACCGGGCGCACGAGCACCAGGCCACCGACTTCCGCCATGTGAGAGTCTGGTGCGCGCAGGAAGGCGACCGGCATGCGACGGATCATCTACCGCCCCCTCTACGCCGCCACCGCGGCACTTCGGCGCCGCCACGGACGCCGCTTCGCCTTCGGTCTGGTCAGCCTGCGCAGCGCCGCGAACACCTCGAGCGCCAGGCGCACGGCGCCCTCGCCCAGGCCGTCGTCGAGCAGCCGTTGCCCCACGTCGTGCTGCAGCCAGGTCTCGCCCGCGTCGATCCTCGCCGACAGCGGCGCACGCCCGCGCAGGTAGCGCAGCTGCTCCACCTCGGCAGCGATCGCCGGGCCGTCGAGGGCACAACCGCGCAGGCGCCCGTCGTCGCGCAGCAGGTCGCGGACGAGCGCCTCCGCCAGGTCGGCGGTGCGGGCGACGTACTGAGCGGCTGCCTCGGCAGCGGAGAAAACCGGGCGCGCCTCACGGCGGGCTCGGGGGAATCCATCCGCATCATGAATAGGCAACGTCGACTCCGAAGATGCGCCGGTACTCGGCCGCCAGGCCCGGTTCTAGGTTGTGGAGCTCGCGCATCGACTGGTGCAGGCTCAGGCCGCGGTCGGCTGCGCGGGCCTGCGCTTGTTCGAGAAAGGCCATCGCCGGGTTGGAGTACTCGGCCCTCGCACGGGCACGGGCGCTGGCCACGGTCCGCGCCTCGGCGAGCTGCCCACGCAGCTCCGCGATGCGGCGAGCGTTGGCCGCCTGCTGCTCGGGGCTGATCGACTCGGGCCGCCTCGTCGCGCGGAACGCCTCGAGCTCGGCAGCGACGCGGCTCGCGGATCGGCTGCGGACCAGCGCGGCGTCGAGGCCCTCGACGCGATCCACCAGCCCGCGCTTCTGCGCCTCGGCCGCGAGCCAGGTCTGCCCCGTCGCGAGCTCGCGCGCAGCGGCCGGACTCAGCCGGCGGCCGGAAGCCACGCGACCGACGAACAGCGCCGCCAGGCCGTCGACCACTTCGCGCAGCCCGTCCAGGGACGCGTCCGCGATCGGCGCACCGGGGACACCGACGCCCTTCTGCTCGCCGCTGCGCAGGACATGCACCTTGATGCCTCGGCGCTCGGCTGCCTTCGAGCTGTCGGTCAGCACGGTGTAGACGCCGATGCTGCCGACCTGGGACGTCGACGTTGCCGAGACCTCGTCGGCCTGGCTCGCGAGCCAGTACGCGCCGCTCGCGGCGAGGCCGTCGACCACCGCCAGGGTGGGCTTCGTCGCACCGGCGATCGCCTCGGCCGCGGCCTCGAGGCCGTCGACTTCACCGCCGGGGCTGTCGAAGTGCAGGACGATCGCCTCGACGCCGCGGGCCTGGTCCGCCTCGAGCACCTGCGCCGCGATGGTGTCCGTCTCGGTGACGCCGCCGAACAAGGCCGCGTACCAGGGCGCACGCCGCATCAGGACGCCGCGTACCTCGATGTGGGCGCGCCCGTCCTCGAGCCGGTAGCCGCGCCACGTCGCCGACGAACGCAGCGCCAGCACCTTGAGCGGGTCGGCGGCGGTCGCTACCCGGTGGGCAAGCTGCCCCAGACGGCCGGGCTCCATCGCCCACGGCGTGCCGAGCATGTCAGGTCCCCCTGTTCACGACGTGCCAGATGAAGGTCTGGCTCGCGCCGCCGCGCACGACGAACACCTTGTTGGCGTTGGACACCCGCAACGTCTCGGCTTCGCCGGCCTGCAGGGGGATGCCCTGCGTGCCGCCGCTGGCGGTGATGCCGCCGTGGTACCCGAAATAGACCGTGCCCGACACGCCCGGCGCGACGCGGACCCGGACGCCCACAGGCGCGGACGTGTCGTCGCCGTTGCGCGGCGGCGCGGCCTCGGTGATCGGCGCGGCCGTCTCGGGCGCATCGCCGGCACCCTGATTCCCCGCGGGCCACGCCTCAATCGGCCGATCCACAGCTCAGCCCTGATGGACGGTAGCGCCCAGGGCGCGCTTGTACGCCCCGTGCAGGCCGGGGAAGCGGGCCTTGACCTGGATCATCGCCTTGTACAGCGGCAGCCCGGTGTCGGCCGCGACGGCGCGCGCCTCCTGCAGGAAGTCGCCGCGCGGGCCGGTCTGCTCGGTGTACGGCGGCAGGCCCGCGCGCTGGCGACCCTCGGCCGATCCGATCATCGCCTGCAGGCGGTTGGCGCGGTAGGCGTTGTCGCCGGCCAGCGTGCCCAGGTGGCGGCGGACGCCGCGGTCGCTTTCGGCGCCGCTGGTGGTGTACGGGTACGTCATCGGTCGATCTCCTCACGGAAGGCCGCCCGGTCGGACGGCGACAGGCTGCGGTAGGCGTCGACGGCACGGGCCAGCGCCGACCGCGGCAGGGTGACATGCAGCACGGCGGGACGCTTGTCGACGTTGTTCAGCCGCTCGACGGCGAAGCGGAAGTCGTCGATGGTCGTCTCGTAGACGCCGGGCGGGTGCAGCTCGATCCGGCCCTCGGCCGCGAGCCAGCGCAGCGGTCCGAGGGGGAAGGTGTCCGGACGCCGGTAGCCCGCCATCAGGTGGCGGATGTTCGCGACGCCGCCGCCGTCCGCGACCTTGAGCGCGATCAGGGACAGGGTCTGTTCCTTCCACGCGCCATGCTGGTTCAGGCCGACCCGGCCGCCCCACTTCGAGACCAGACCGCGGTTGTGCAGTCGGCGCAGCGCGTCCGACAGGGCGCGGGGGTCCAGACCGGTCTCCGCCGCCAGGGCGTCGAGGGCGACGGCCTTCTGCCCGCGGTTCGCCGCGTTCTGGGCGCGCCCCTCGGCCTGGGCCAGCCGCTCGTCGGCACGCCGCGCTTCGTCCTCGAGCGGGCGCCGCTCGTCGCTGGACGCGTCCACCGGCAGCGCCGCGAGCGCCTTGTGGGCGACCTTGGCGGCCTTCTTCCGGTAGGCGAGCGCGTGCTGCGCGTCCTTGTGGCGCTTGGCGGCCTCGGTGTCGGCGACCCGGGCGAGGGCCTCGAGCACGTCGGCGTCGGGATTCTCGCTCGCGGTCGGCAGCTCGATGCCACGGTCGGCGAGCTCGGCGAGGCGCGCCTGGTGCTCGGCTTCGCGCTGCTCGCGGGTCGCCGGCAGCCTCGGCGGCGACGGTGGGATCGGGGTCGACTTCGGGGCGGTGTCGGCGGCGGTCAAGGTGGGCATGGGTGTCTCCTGCGCAGCGCGCGGTCAGAGCGCCGCGATGATCTTCGGGTGCCGGGCGATGCGGCCTGCGCCGATCGCGATCGCCGCGCGCACGAGCTCCGACCGGGTCACTCCGGCTTCGGCCGCCAGGGCGTCGAGGCGGTCGCGCTCGACTTCGGGGATCCGGACGACAAGCGGGGTCTTCAGCATGGGGGCGCCTCCTGCATACGATTCTGCGCCTGCATGGTTGTATACGCACAGCGTATGGCTGTCAACCATATTTCGTATGGGGCCCCCACGCCGCCTGGTATGCGGGTCTCGGACCGCTCGTCGTATACGGGGCGCCTATCAGGCCGCGCGGTCGCGGGCCTCGGCAACGGTCGTCGCGATCGTCTCGGCCGCCAGGGTGGGGAAGTCCTCGCCGGCGAGCTCGCCGAAGTAGTCGTCGACGGCGCCGGCCGCGCCGCGCAGCACCAGGGCGATGTCCTCGTCGACGCGGGCGATCTGCGCGAGCGCCTGCTGCTCCGACAGGCCGCGGGGCAGGCAGCCGAGCAGCACCTGCAGGGCGACCTCGCGCGCCAGGGCGCGGACCCACAGCGGGAGATCGATGGGCGGCGGCTGCCCGGTGTCGGCGCTGCGCTGCTCGGGTGCCGCCCTCGAGCTCGGCACCGGCTTGCGGGTGCGAACGTGCCCTTCGAGCCACAGGCGGCAGGCCGCCACGTCCCAGCCGTCAGGGCCCCGCGCGGGGAAGGTCGGATCCTCGAGCCAGCGGTACAGCGACGGCCTCGATCGGTCCAGGGCACGGGCCAGGGCGGCCTTCGACTTCGCGTACATCATCGTGGTGCACCTCCTCGCCAGTGACGACAGGTGTAGTGTACCTCCGACCTCCGACGACTTGATGGGCTCGAAAAAAGGGGCGCCCGGGGTGCTCAAAACCCACGCCCAGAAGGGACCCGCGAAAGCCCCTCAGCTTGGCACGCCCCTTGCCCTCGGTGCCCATGCCGGGGGTGCATGCGTTCTGGCTGCGCGCGCTGCCTGCTCTCGCTGTTGCACGAGGGCGGCCCCGCCTGCTGCCCACGCCTTGAGCCAGGCAGGCGCGTTGCGGCGGCGGGCACGCGCTTGCATGCGGGCCACCAGGTCAGCGACGTACGGCCTGGTCAACAGTTCGGCGAGCGGCTCGCCCTCGGCTTCCGGGTCGGGGCTCGGCATGGTGGTGGGCTCCTCGGCAGGGGCTGCTCCGAGGGTAGCAGGCAGGGGTGTCGGGGAAGGGATGCCGGTGGGGGAGGCGTTGGCGGGACAGAAGGACAGAAGTAGGACAAAAGTCGTCTCTCTAGAACGGCCTGTTTCCTACTCTCTCTCCACTTCTGTCCTTTTGTCCTTTTTGTCCTATAGGGGGTCTCACAGACTTCGACTGCAGCAGCGCCATGCTCAGCTCCAGGGCGAGCGTCCGCTGCTCCTCCGGCGAGCATGCCGCGATCGCTTCCCGAGCTCGGTCGATCGGTGTGCAGGAAGATGTGCAGGAAAACGGTGTCCGCCGGGTGTCCGCGCCTGTCCAATCCGCTTCCGTATCGATCTCTGCGAGCCCAGCAAGTACGCGGCTCCGGCGCGAAACGTGTCCGCGCTTGGCCACCCCTGTCCGGCCTGCCTGCCTGCTTCGAGTCCAGTATCGCCCATCCCCCGAGTCCGGCCTCTCAGGCGGAGACTCGGGGTTTTCTTTGGTGCGCGCGCAGGATGCGCCGCGCGCCACTGCTCACCGCCCCTGAGCCGCCTCTGCCCAGACCGTCGCTGCAGCCCGGTAATGCATCCAGGCTGACGAAGGGGAGCTCGATCCGCCGCGTGCGGCGGGGAGCCGGCGCCGCCGCCCGGCGCTTCGCATCCGGGAGCCGCTGCCCGTACACTGGAGGGAATCGCTCGACTCGCGTGCCGCTCCCCGGGGAGGATCCCGTGCTCGCCTACCGTCTGTTGCAGGCCTTCCTGCGCCTGGTGCTCGCGATCTTCTTCCGCAACATCGAGGTCGTCGGCGCCGAGCACGTTCCCGCCAAAGGGGCCGTGATCTTCGCGGGGAACCACCCGAACTCGCTGCTCGATCCCCTGCTCGTGATCACCCAGGGCGGCCGGGTCGTACACTTCGCGGCCAAGGACGTGCTGTTCAAGTCGCGCTTCCTGCGCTTCTTCATGACCATCCTCGGCACGGTTCCCGTACGCCGCCGCCAGGATCACGCGGACGGCCCCCTCGACAACCGCAGCATGTTCGACGCCCTGTTCGAGGTGCTCGCCAAGGGCGGCGCGATGGGCATCTTCCCCGAAGGCATCAGCCACATGCGCGCTCAGCTGGCCGAGCTGAAGACCGGCACGGCGCGCATCGCCCTCGGGGTGCGGGAGCGCCATCCGGAGCTCGAGCTCGCGATCGTGCCGGTCGGCCTGACCTACCTGCACCGCTACCGGGCGCGCAGCCAGGTGCTGATCCACTTCGGCGAGCCGATCCGGGTCGACGGGTCGTGGTCCGAGCGCCACGCGCAGGAGCCGCGGGAAGCGGTGCGGGCGCTGACCGACGTGATCGAGGACAACCTCAAGGCGCTGACCGTCAACGCGCCGGACTGGGAGACGATGCGGATCCTGCACACCGCCCGCCGCATCTACAAGCCCCAGGGCGTCCACCTGTCGCTGCTGGAGTACGCCGAGCTGATGCGGCGCTTCGCCGAGGGCTACGCCCGGGCCGCGGAGGACCCGGAGATCCTCGCCCTGCGCGAGGGGCTCGAGGCCTACCGCGACGGCCTCGACCAGCTCGCCCTGCGCGACCACGACCTGCGCCGCGACCTCGGCTTCGGCCAGGCCTTCGCCAAGCTCCTCGGGCGCCTGCTCTACCTGCTGGTGTTGCTGCCGCTCGCGGTCCCCGGCGCGCTCCTGCACGCGCCGGTGATCATCACCGCGATCGTCGCCGGCGACGGCCTGACACGGCGCAAGGACGTCGTCGGCACCACCAAGCTGATCGTGGCGCTGTTGACGGTGCCGCTGGTCTACCTGGTGGTCACCGCCCTCAGCTTCTGGCTCGGCGGTCCCTGGTGGGCGCTCGGGATCGCCGGAGCCCTGCCGCTGACCGGCTTCGCGACCCTCAAGGTGCTCGAGCAGAAGCTCGCGGTCGGCAAGAGCTTCCGGGCGCTCTGGCGGCTGGTGCGCTTCGCGGGCGAGGTCGAGCGGCTGCGGACGCTGCGCGCCGCGCTGGAGCAGGGCATCCACGCCGCGGTCGACCGCCTGCACGATCCGACCGTCCCGCGGGTGTTTCCGAAGTCGGAGGAGTGATCCGCGGGCTCAGGCCTCGACGCCGAACAGGCGTCCGAAGGCGTGGCGCAGGATCCACGGCGTGCTCTCCGGAAACATCCGCTTCAGTCCCCACATCACCCAGGCCTCGGCGGTGACCGGCACCACGCCGCGGTCGTCGCGGACGGCCTCGACGATCTTCTCGGCGACCTTCTCGGGCCCGAAGCGGCGCTTGCGGTACATCGACAGGATGCGCTCGTGCACCGAGGGGTCCGCGCTCGGCCCGCGGCGGCGCATCGTCCGTACGATCGCGGTGTCGACGATGCCCGGGCAGATCGTCGACACGCCGATGCCGTGGGGCTGCAGCTCGTCGCGCAGGGCCTCGGAGAGGCCGAAGACCGCGAACTTGGTCGTGCCGTAGGCGGCGAGCATGCGGGTGCAGACGTAGCCGGCCGAGCTCGAGACGTTGACGACGTGGCCGCCGCGGCCGCGCTCGACCATCGCGGGGATGAACAGCTTGCAGCCGTAGATCACCCCCCACAGGTTGATGCCCGTGATCCAGCGCCAATCCTCGAGGCTGGTGTCGAGGAAGCCGCCGCTGATCGCGACCCCGGCGTTGTTGACCAGCACGTCGACGGCCCCGAAGCGCTCGTGGACCCGCGCCGCGAAGGCCTGCATCTGCTCGAGATCCGCGACGTCGACGCGCTCGACCAGGCGCTGTCCGGTGCCGGGGAGCTCTTCGGCGACCGTCGCGAGCTCTTCCTCGTCGATGTCGCACAGCACCAGATCGGCCCCGAGCCGCGCGAAGGCCTCGGCGGTCGCCTTGCCGATGCCGCTCGCGGCCCCGGTGACGAGGACGGTCTTGGACTCGAAGTCGCCGGTCCAGCGTGCCATGCCGCTATCCTGGCGCGGACAGGGAGTCGGCGGGGATGCCGAGGCTGTCGGAAGGGATGCCGAGGCTGTCGGCGGGCACGGCTCCCGGCCCCATGCCGGTCGACTCCGGCATGAACACGAAGAACAGCACGCAGCACACGGCGAAGGCGACCAGCATGACCACGCCTTCCCACTTCTCGACCTGCCACTGGCTGCGCACGAACAAGAGCACCATGCACTGCAGCACGACCAGCATGACCACCGAGGGCCAGACCGGGCCGAGGTCGATCGGGATGTCCTGCCACAGGATCAGCACCGGCGCCGCAAGGCAGATCGTCAGGTCGAAGACGTTCGAGCCGAACACGTTCGAGATCGCCGCCGAGCCCTTGCCGCGCTTGGCAGCGAAGTAGGAGACGAACAGGTCGGCGATCGAGGTGCCCGGCGCGAAGACCAGCGCCGACAAGATGACGATCGCCTCCTGCTGCGTGAAGCCGAGGGCGGTGTGGTGCGCGTCGGAGAGCATCTTCCCGAGCACGATCATGTAGTGCGCGCCGAGACCGATCACGATGATGCCGCCGATGAAGAGGAAGGCGATCTTCCCCCAGCCGAGCAGGTGTTCGGGCGCCTCCTCCTGCTCGTCGGGATGGGCCTCGTTGTGGGCCCGCGCCATCAGCCGGATGGTGTGGATGTACAGGACGTACAGGATCAGGAGGATGATCGCGTCGGGGCGTGAGAGCTCTCCGTCCCAGACCACCAGCAGCAGGATGAAGACCGCCGCCATGTAGCCGATGCCGTCGCGGTGGACGACGTCCTTGCTGATGCGCAGGGGCTTGTCGGAGGAGAGCGCGGACACCCCGGGGATGACCAGGATGTTGAAGATCGCCGACCAGACGATCGTCATCAGCCCGATCTCGAACACGCCATGGAAGGCCGCAGCGCTCGCCGCGGTGAAGAACTCAGGGGAGCTCGACGCGACCGCGAGCAGGGTCGCGCCGGCGACCGAGGCGGGCATGCGGAGTCGGTAGGCGAGGCTGTCCGACGCCTCTTCCACCTTCTCGCTGGCCTTGTACAGGCCGAAGAAGATAGCGACCAGCCCGGCGATGCAGCCCACAGTCAGCCACACAGTACGTCCCCCGCTGATGGCTCTCCGCGCGGTGCGCGTAAGAAGGCCCCAGACTCTTGCAGAGTGCCTTTAACCTAAACATTCCTTCCCACAGGGCAAGCACTTGCTCGAAATCCGGCCGCTGCCGCCGAGGGTCGCGGACCGCTGCTCGCCCTTCACGGAACCCCTCTTCCGTGGCCGGCCCTGACCGGAAGAACGGGCTCAGGGGCGAAAGTCCTGGCCCGGCGGCCGCTCGCATCGGTAGGATGCGCCGACCAGGAGGGGGACATGCTGCGGAAGATCATCGTCGTCGGGGGCATCGCCGTGGTCGTGCTGGCGGTGATCCTGCTCGGCCGCACCGTGCTCCTGCGCTCCGTCCAGGTCGAGGCGACCGCGAGCAGCTGGCGCCCGGCCGCGCCGGACAGCGCCGCGTCGCGCCTGGCCGCCGCGGTGCGCTTGCCGACTGTCGCCGGGGCCGACTCCGCCTTCGCCGCGCTGCACGCCCACCTGCGCGCGAGCTTCCCGCGGGTCCACGCCGCGCTCGAGGTCGCGACGCTCAACGAGCACAGCCTGCTCTACACCTGGCGGGGCAGCGATGCCTCCCTCGAGCCGATGCTGTGCGCGGCCCACCTCGACGTCGTGCCGGTCGAGCCCGGGACCGAGGGCGACTGGGAGCACCCGCCCTTCGCCGGGGCCATCGCCGACGGCTACATCTGGGGCCGCGGGACGATGGACGACAAGCTGAGCGTGCTCGGCCTGCTCGAGGCCGCCGAGGCGCTGCTGGCGGAAGGCTTCGCGCCGCGCCGCACCATCTATCTCGCCTTCGGCCACGACGAGGAGGTCGGCGGCCGCGCGGGCGCCGCCGCGATCGCCTCTCGGCTCGCCGGCGAGGGCGTGAGGCTCGAGTCGGTGCTCGACGAGGGGCTGATGCTGACCTCCGGGCTGATCCCCGGCATCGCCGAGGACGTCGCGCTGATCGGCATCGCGGAGAAGGGCTACCTGACGGTCGAGCTCAGCACCCGCGACGCCGGCGGGCACTCCTCGGTGCCGCCGCGCTCGACCGCCGTCGGCCGCCTCGCCCGCGCGCTGACGCGGCTCGAGGAGCAGCCGCTGGCCGGCGGCATCGACGGCCCGGCGGGCCAGATGTTCGCGACCCTCGCCCCCCACCTGCCCTTCGGCCAGCGGCTCGCCTTCGCCAACCTGTGGTGCCTGGGCTGGCTGGTGGAAGGCCAGCTCGCGAGCAAGCCGACCACCGACGCCCTGCTGCGCACGACGACCGCCGCGACGGTCTTCTCCGGCGGCATCAAGGCCAACGTGCTGCCCCAGCACGCGCGCGCGCTGGTCAACTTCCGCATCCACCCGCGCGACAGCGTCGCCAGCGTGCTCGCCCACATAGAGGCGGTCGTCGCCGACACCGGCGTCGCGGTCAGCCCGGTCGAGGGCGGCTTCAGCGGCGAGCCCTCGGCGGTCTCCCCGACCGACGGCGCGCCCTTCCAGCGGCTCGCCCGCACGGTCCGCGAGGTGTTCCCCGAGGCGCTGGTCGCCCCGTCGCTGATGATCGCGGCGACCGACACTCGCCACTACAGCGGGCTGAGCGGGTCGATCTTCCGTTTCAGCCCCCAGCGTCTTACGCCGGCCGACCGGACCCGCTTCCACGGCACGAACGAGCGGCTCGAGGTCGAGGGCTACGCCGCGGCGATCGCCTTCTACCGCCAGTGGCTGCGCAACGGCGCGGAGTGATCGCTGGCGGCGCGCCTGCCAGGCGGGCTGCGCACTGTATGACAGCGACTTGAAGGCCCGTCCGGCCATCCGTATAGTATGCAATGGGCCGCTTTGCGCGTGCGGGCGGCCGGTCGGCGGGTGAGACCCGCGGCCTTCCCTCTTGCGAGGTTGCTTCTTGGGAACCTGGACCTGGCTGGTCGCCGCCGTGGCGTTCGGCTTTTCCCTCGTCCTCTCGATCTTCGGTGGTGCTCTGGGCTCCTTCCATCGAGGCCGGCTCGAGGATCGCTTCACGGAGAGCTCTCGCGCGACGAAGCTGGCGGACTACCTCCCGCGCATTCCCCAGTACAAGCTGTCCGTCTGGACGCTCGACGCGATCTTCGATGCGCTGCTCGTCGTCGAGCTCGTGCTGCTCAATCTCGAGTACCAGAAGGCGCTCGGCGCATTCTTCGTGCCGGTGGTGCTCGGCGAGGCCGTGCTGCTGATCGCGGTCTGCGCCGAGGCGATCCCGCGCTCCTGGGGCGCGCGCAACGCCGACGCGGTGCTGTTCCGCACCCTCGGCCTGATCGACCTGCTCGCCAAGCTGGTCTTCCCGATGACCGTGATGCTCCGGGTGCTCGACTCCTCGCTCGCGCGCATCGGCGGCGGCAAGCGGGCGGACAAAGACCACTCGCACCTGATCGTCGACATCATGGACACCGCGCGCCAGGCCGAGCGCGAGGGCGTGCTCGACGAGGACGAGACCGAGATGATCGAGTCGATCCTCGACGTGCGCGACGGCGATGTCGCCGACATCATGACCCCGCGCACCGACATGATCATGCTGCCGCACGACGCGACGATCGACGACGCGGTCAAGGTGGTCGCGGACGGCGGGCCGTCGCGGATCCCGGTCTTCGAGGGCACCCGCGACCAGGTCGTCGGCATCCTCTACGCCCGCGACCTCCTGATGGCCCAGGTCAACGACAACCCGGAGCCGATCAAGAAGCTGATGCGCAAGCCCTTCTTCGTGCCGGAGACCAAGCGCAGCTTCGAGCTCTTGCGCGAGTTCCGCGCGAACAAGGTGCACATCGCGATCGTGCTCGACGAGTACGGGGGAACCGCGGGGCTGGTCACTGCCGAGGACATCCTCGAGGAGATCGTCGGCGAGATCGACGACGAGTTCGACAAGCCCGAGACCGCGCCGTTGCAGAAGGTCGACGCCCACACCTTCGTGGCCGACGGCAAGGTGCACATCGACGAGATCAACGAAGCGTTGAGCATCGAGCTGCCCGAGGACGAAGACTACGAGACCATCGCCGGCTATATCTTCGCCGAGCTCGGCAAGGTCCCGAGCGTCGGCGAGACGGTGACCCACGACAACGTCAACATCGAGGTCGTCGACGCCGACGATCGCCGCATCAACCGCGTCCGGCTCGAGCTGCTGCAGAACCAGACCAAGGGCAGCTGACCCACCCTCGCGAGAAGGAGCCCGATGGCCCGGGTCGACGCCCTGTGCCTGCGCACCCACGACTACGGGGACTCGAGCCAGATCGTGGTGCTGCTCGCGCGGGGCCGGGGGAAGCTGCGCTGCATCGCCCGGGGCGCGAAGAACAGCGTCAAGCGCTTCGCCGGCGCCATCGAGCCGCTGACCCTGCTCGACGTCGACCTCGGGCGGCGCAGCAAGGGCGAAGGCCTGGTCACGATGAAGGAAGCCGACGTGCTCGACGGCTTCTTCTACCTGCGGCGGCGGTTGCCCAGCCTGGCCGCCGGCTGCTACGTGCTCGACTTCCTCGCCGAGCTGCTGCCGGACGAGCAGGCCTGCGATCCCCTGTTCGAGCTCGGCCTCACCACCCTCGCCCGGCTGATCCCGACCCGCGCCGACCTCGAGGAGGAGGTGCTGGTGTTCGAGCTGCGCGCCCTGCAGGAGCTCGGCATCTTCCCCAACCTCGAGACCTGCGTCGCCTGCGCGGCGCCGGTCGACACCCAGCGCGACGCGACCTTCGACACCCTCTCCGGCGGCGTGGTCTGTCCCCGCTGCCGGATCGCGGGCCGGCCCGTCGCGGTCTGCGCGGGCACCCGGGCGACGGTGCGCGCCCTGCTCGGGACCGAGGGCCCGATCACCGAGCGCCAGGAGACCCTGCGCCTGACGGCCCGCGCCCGGGGCGAGCTGCGGCGGGTGCTCGACGCCCAGGTCGAGGACTTCCTCGACCGCGACCTGCGGGTGCGCAAACACTGGGGGATGTTCGCGAAGCGCTGACGGTATCATCTCCGGTACACACCGAAACCCGGGCGTCCGCACGCCCCTACCTCGAGAGGAACCGATGCTACGCCTCCTTCTTCCCGTCCTCCTGCTCTCGCCGCTCGCGGCCCAGATTCCGGGGTCTGAGCTGTTCCAGCGGGACGTCGACTTCTTCGCCGTCGAGCAGCACTTCGCCACGCAGCCCTGGGACCCGGCCTACCAGGCCATCCTCGACGCGGCCTTCAACGGCGGGCTGCAGCTGCCGGACTTCACCTTCGACAAGACCGGGAGCGGGCACGTCCAGGACCCGAACGTCGTCTTCGAGAACCTGCGCGACGATCCGGTCTGGCGGAGCGCGGGCGTCAGCTTCGAGGACTTCATGGCGGCGATGTGCACCGCGGGCACCGGCTGGGAGCTCGCCGAAGGCCGGGACGAGCTGATCGCCGGCCTCGACGAGGACATCGCCACGCTGACGACGAACCTCGATGCGCTGCGTGACAAGCCCCGGCTGCACCAACAGTGCACGCAGATGATCGCGAGCCTGACCGCCTTGCGCGACTCCCTGTCCTCGCGCACATCGTTGTCGGATGCACCGCCGCGGCCGCAGGACGAGCGCCGGCCGGAAGAGCTCTCGCAGGAGCCGACGATGTTCCAGCGCATGCGGGCGCGGATGAAGCGCCGGATGCGGAAGATGCGGGAAGCGCGCAGGCTGATCCACGAGGCCATCTTCAATCCCTACGATCGTTGAGCTGATGGAGGCGCTGCCAGGGAGGGTTCACCCCTCCCGTCGTGCTTCGGGAACGACCTCCCTCGCGTGGCCCCGTCTGATTCACCGGGATTCCTGCCGCGGACCCCGGATGCCGCAGATCTCGGGCGCTTCGAGCCTTCTGCGCTGCTCACCTGTGGACGGTGTGCCAGCCATTAAAACGGCTCCGCTGCTTCGAAGACTCGAAGCGCCCGATCTCAAGCGGCCTCCGGGCCCTCGCGACGAAATCCCCATGAATCAGCCGGGGTGACCGTTGGGCCTCTGACCGGGCCCCTCCAGCCCTTGCGCCCCGGCCCCCGCCGTCCTACACTGCGCGCTTTGCCCGAGATCCCGATCATGCCCCACGACAGCGCCACCCGGGCGGCTCCTCCGCACACCGACCCCTGGAGCTATCCGGCCCTGCGCGCGCTGGTCGCCGACCGGCCGCTCCCGCTGATGCTGGTCGACCTCGACGTGCTCGAGGCGAACACCGCGCGCCTGGCGGGCATCGCGGGGGCCGCCGGCAAGACCCTGCGCGTCGCCTCGAAGTCGGTGCGGGTGCCCGGGCTGCTGCGCCGCATCCTCGACCACGGCGAGGCCTGCCGGGGGCTGATGTGTTTCGCGGCGGAGGAGGCGGCCTTCCTCTTCGCGCAGGGCTTCGACGACCTCCTGATCGCCTACCCCTGCGTGCAGAAGCACGAGCTGCGGGTGCTGTTCGAGCTGGTCAGGTCCGGGGCGAAGGTCGTCGCGATGCTCGACCTGCCTGCCCACGTCGAGCATCTCGCGGGGCTGTGGAAGGCGCTCGCGGGAGCTTCCTCCGAGGCGCCGCGCCTGCCGGTCGCGATCGACGTCGACGTCTCCTACCGGCCCTTCGGCCGCCGCGGCCCGCACCTCGGGGTGCAGCGCTCCTCGATCCGCGACCTCGACGCCTTCCGGGAGGTCTTGCGCCGGGTGCGGGAGTGCCCGCAGCTCCGCCTCGCCGGGGTGATGGCCTACGAGGCGCAGATCGCCGGCATCGGTGAGCGCAGCCCCTTCACCCCGCTGCTCAACCTCGGCGTGCGGGGCATGAAGGCGCTGTCGCGGAAGGACGTCGCCCGGCGCCGCCAGGCGCTGGCCGCGATCCTCGAGCAGGAGGGCTGCGCGGGGCTCCTGTTCAACGGCGGCGGCACCGGCAGCCTGACGAGCAGCGCCGCGGAGCCCTGGCTGACCGAGGTGACCGCCGGCTCGGGCTTCCTGCAGTCGCACCTGTTCGACTACTACACCGGCAACGAGAACCGGCCCGCCTTCTGCTTCGCCCTGCCGGTCACCCGCCAGCCCCAGGCCGGCATCGCGACCTGCCAGAGCGGCGGCTTCAACGCGAGCGGCGCCTGCGGCCCCGACCGCGCCCCGCGCTGCTTCCGGCCCGAAGGTCTGCGACCGGTGCCGGACGAGGGCTTCGGCGAGGTGCAGACCCCGCTGCAGCTGCCGCGCGGGCTGGAGCTCCCGCTCGGGGCGCCGGTCTTCTTCCGCCCCGCCAAGGCCGGCGAGATCGCGGAGCACTTCCCGCGCTACCTGCTCAAGCGGGGAGCGGAGGTCGTCGACGAGGTCGAGACCTACCGGGGCTTCGGGAAGCGCTTCTTCTAGGGCTGGTCAGATACTGACCTCCGCAAAGTTCGATCCCGGAGGGGACGTCGGTTCCCGGCCAACGACGGGAGGGGGTGAACCCCTCCCCTACCTCGGTGTGTGCGTTCTTACCGGGGGTAGGGGCGGGGTTTACCCCCGCCCGTCGGACGAGGAAGAACTGTGCAAAGGTCAGGGTCTGGACCTACACCAGCATCTTCAGCCGCTTGTGGTACGGCTCGCCCGCCTCGCGGCCGCGCTCGGCCCCGCGCAGCAGGCGCAGGATCTGCGGGCCGAGCACGTCGAGCTCGGTCGAGGTGTAGGCCTCGCCGCCGAAGCGTTGGATGTTCGCGGACTGGCGCGCGAGGATGTCGGCGTCCTGTTTGAAGATGCGCAGGGCGATCGGCAGGATGAAGGGCTTGAGCAGCCAGTGCGGCAGCCGCACCCGGAAGGCGACCTCGGCGAAGATGCGCGTGCGGTGATCTTCCTCCGGGGTGCAGAAGGCCGACACGAGGATGTGGTTCTCCTCGCCGATGCGGTATTCGACCTGGATCACGCAGGGCAGGATGAAGCGGTCGAAGTGGGTGACGACCCCACCCGACGGCGAGAGGATCCGCGCCGCCAGCCCCTCCGGCCGCGGCTCGCCGATGTATTCCGCCTCGACCCGGTCCGGCCCGCGGGTGACGTCGACCTCGATCAGGTTGGGCTCGCTGGCGCCGCGGAACAGCCCCTTGTGCAGGAAGGCGGTGTGCGGCACGTCGAGGGCGTTCTCGGCGAAGGCGTGCAGGCTCGCCTCGACCGTGAGCTCGCGGCGGACGATGCTGTAGCCGCGCTCGCCGCGCAGGGGGAAGACGAAGGGCTCGACGGACGGCTCCTCGGCCTCCGGATGGATCCAGATGTAGCCGTCGTGGTCGCGGGCCGGGTAGCTCGGCACGGCGCGCCGCTCGGAGGAGGCCTCGTCGCACAGCCCGGGCACCTCGGTGCAGCGGCCGTCGCCGGCGAAGCGCCAGCCGTGGTAGGGGCATTGCAGGCAGCCGTCCGCCAGCACCTGGCCCTCGGACAGGGGCACGTTGCGGTGCGCGCAGCGGTCGAGCAGCGCCCGGGGCGCTCCCTCGGCGTCGCGGAACAAGACCAGCGGCAGGCCGAGCAGGGTGACGGCCCTGGGCTTCTTGCGCAGCTTCTTGCTGCGGCACACGACGTACCAGGCCCGGCTCAGGCGCGAGACCGAGGACTGGTGGGCGGCCGGGGGGTTCAGGCGCTTCTCCATGGCCCGTATTGTAGCTGCCCGCAGATCTCGATCAATCGAGCAGCGGAGGGAAGTCCGGCCGCTCGCGCAGAGGCGCGACCGCGGGCGCCTCGAGCAGGGCGCGCCACTCCTTCTCGACCGCCTCCTGGGCGAGGGGATGGCCCGCGAGCTCGGCGTGGTAGTCGCGCATGTTGAGGTACAGCGAGCCTAGCCAGCTGACGGTCAACGCTTCCAACTGCTCGCGCAGCGGCTCCTCCGCCCGGGCGGCGGCCACGGCCGCGGCCTCGGTGCCGATGCGCAGGTCCTCGACGTTGCCCGCGCCCAGCTTCAAGAGCTGCGCGACGTAGCCGACCGCGAGGAGCGGGTCCCCTCCGTCGAGCTCGGCGTGGACGCGCTGGCGCAGGACGTCCGGCGAGCGAGGGAGCTCGTCCGGCAGCGCCATGCGCACGACGAGCTGGGCGTGGATGGCCTGGTTGCGACGGAGGTTCGCCGCGAGCTGGGGATGTGCCTCGACCAGGGTCTCGTACTCGGCGAGGCAGCGCTCCGAGGCGGCGATCGCCAATGCGGGCTGCCCGGCGACGGCGTGCGACATCGCGAGCTCCTTGTAGAGGTCGGCGCGCTGCCGCCGCATGCCGAGGTTCGTCGGATCGAGGGCGATCGCCTGCTCGGTCAGCGCGATCGCCTCGTGGAAGCGGGCCTCGGCGACCGCGAAGTCGCCGAGCATGCCGCGGGCGCGCGCGCTCGACTCGAGGACGTCCGCGGCCTGCTGCAGAAAATCCGGGTCGCCGGACGCGTCGGCCAACAGTGGCGCCTGAAGCTCGACGGCCGCCTCGAACAGCTCGCTCGCCTGCTCGATGCGTCGCGTGGAGAGGTAGTGGTCGCCGAGGATAATCAACGAGGAGAGGCGGGCCGTCGGCGCTCCACCCACCTCGAGCAGCGCTTCGGCGACCGCGAGGCTCTCCTCGGCGTAGGCGAGCGCGTCGTCCGGGGCTCCGCTGAAGCGGCAGGCCAGGGTGAGGTTGTACAGGCAGTCGTGCATCTCGGTGTAGAAGCGCAGGTCCGGGACCTTTCCCTGCAGGTCGACCAACACGCTGGCGAGCCACTCGAAGGAGGCCCGGGCCGCGGGGAAGTCGCCGGTCTGCAGTCCGAGCACGCCGAGCTGCTTGATCAGGCTCGCATCCTCGAGCAGCAGATCGACCGGGTCGGTGTGGGGCAGGGCGTGGCGCTGCGCTTGTACCTCCTGGGCTTCGCGGAAGCGGGCGTCGGCCAGGTCGTAGGCGCCCTGTAGCGCGAGCAGGCGGCCCTCGGACTGCAGGGCAAAGGAGAGGTTGCCGAGGATCTCGAAGTTGTCCGGGTCGCGCTCCAGGATCTCCCGGCACAGCACGGCGGACTCCGCGAAGGTCTCGAAGGCCGCTTCGGCCTGGCCGCTCCGCGCCTGCGCCTCGGCGACCATCTGCAGGCACAAGAGCAGCGCGTGGTGGGTCGTCCGGTGGAACTCCCCCGCGCTCGCCTTCCGGGCCGCGGCCAGCGCCTCCTCCGCCAGGGCGAGCACCCGGCCTGGCGGCGCGCCGCGCAGGCGCTCCGCTTCCGCCATCCGGCGCAGTGCCCCGGCGACGTTCGCGAGCAGGTCGGGGTGCTCGGCGGCGCGCGCGCGGACGAAGTCGAAGCAGGCGAGCCCCTCCTCCGCGGCCGCGAAGGCCTCGACGGCCTGGCCTTGCCGGGTGGCGAGATCCGACCGGTCGAGCAGGCACACGCCGAGCGCCACCCGCGCCCGCAGGTCGAGGCTGTCGGCCTCGACCTCGGCGCGCTGCAGGCGGATCAGCTCGCGCAGGTTCTGCTCCGCCTCCTCCTCGCGGCCGGTGACGAGCAGCTGGTGCTGGAAGTTCTGCAGGACCCGCACCAGCTCATCCCGGAACATCATGTTGTGCGGGTCGGAATCGACCAGCACCCGGTAGCGCTCGATCGCCTCGCGGTAGGCGGGGATCGCATCGGCGCTGCGCTGCTGCTCCGATCGCAGCTCGGCGAGCAGGCTGTAGGCCAGCGCGTGGACGTGCCGGAAGGACTTGTCCTCACGGCTGATGACGACCTCGAACCAGCGGGTATGCTCCAGGGCCTCGTCGAGCAGCGCCTCGGCTTCCGCCAACTCCTCCCGGGCGAAGTGCAGCCGCGCCTGGTTGCACAACCCCCAGACCAGCTGCTCGACGACCGCCGGATCGTCCGGATGGTCGGCCAGCATCGCGCGTGCCTTCGCGAGCTGTTCGTCGAACAGCGTCCGGGCGACGCTGAGCCGCAAGGCCCCGAAGTGGGCGTTGCCGACGACCCGCAAGTCGTGCAGCACCCGCAGGTGGGCGAAGCGGTCTCCGCCGTCTTCAGCCAGCGCGCGTTCCAGAGCGAGACTCTCCTCGAAGCAGGCGAGCGCCTCGTCGGCTCGGCGCTGGTTCTGCAGCAGGCCGCCGAGCTGGACGAGGCCCGCGGCGAGGTTCTCCAGGCGGAAGACCTCGAGGGAGTCGGTCTCCACCGGCACCCGCATCAGCTCGACCGCCTCCCGCGCGGCGATCAGCCCCTCCTCGGTGTTGCCCTCGAGCTGCTCGGCGCGGGCGAGGTAGCCCAGGGAGCGGGCGAGGTCGAGGCGCGCCGGCTCGCCGAGCTCGGGGTCGTCGAGGAAGGGGCGGGTCAGCGCGATGCTCCGCTCCATGTCCCGCTTGCCCCGGGCCGTGTCGCCGGTCAGGAGCTCGATGTGCCCGACCATCGCGAGCGCGAAGGCGGAGCCCCAGGAGACCTCATCCTCGGCGAGGTTCGCGTCGCGCAGCTTCTCCCAGCCCTCGAGCGCGACCGTCAAGAGCTCGCGCGCGATCTTCTGGGAGCGCTCGGTCTGCAGGCTCGATGCCATCGAGTAGACGACCTTGGCGGTCACCGCGGTCAGGGCGTGCCGGGCGATGTCTCCGCGCTGGTCCGAGAACTCCTTCGCCTCGGCGACCCGCTGCTTCTCCTCCTCGATGCGCGCGTTGCGGTCGCGGACCACGACGAGGAAGCCGACCAGGCCGACGATCAGGAGCACTCCGGCGGCGAGCAGGGCGCGCTGCAGGAAGACCTTGTGGCGGCGGCTGCGGGCCCGCTCGGCCCGCGTCCGCTCGACCTGGGCAAGCAGCGTCCGGAGCTGCACGGCACCCTCCTCGTCCGGAGCGTCGTCGGCCTCGAGGCGGCGCAGCTGGCTGGCGGCCAGGCCGAGGTCGCCGCGGGCCAGGCCGGCCTCGGCGAAGGCGGTGCGGGCGCGCCAGACGCCCTCCCGCGCGCGCTGGTTCCCTTCCCACAGCTCCGAGGCGTGCTTGAAGCTCGCGATGACCTCGGCGTAGGTCTCGTAGAGCTGCTCCTCCTCCGCCGACGTGGAGCGGCAGTCGCGCAGCCTGCGCCAGGCCTGGTCGGAGACGCGGAAGCTCTCGCTGTGGCGGAGGTAGGCGCGCAGCTCCGCCTGCAGCGCGGGCACGCTCGGGTGGCGCGCCTCCGGGCTCGCCTCCAGGGCCCGCAGGCAGATGCGCTGGAGCTCTTCGGGCACGTGCGGGGGAAACTCGAGCTCGACCCCGCGCAGGCAGGAGTGGATCGCGTCCATCAGCTGCCGACCCCGATGCGGCGGACGCCCGGTCAGGATCTCGCAGAGGATGCCGCCGAGCAGGTAGACGTCGGTCCACGGTCCGATCTTCGGCCCGTCCCCGGAGGCGAGCTCGGGCGGCAGGTAGGCAGGCGTCCCGCACGGCCGCACCAGCCGGGAGCGATGGGGCAGGCCGAGCGCCGAGGGCGGCTCGGCGATGTCGACGGCGAGGCCCCAGTCGAGCACGAGCACCTCGCCGTAGTCACCGAGCATCACGTTGGACGGCTTGAGGTCGTTGTGGACGATCGCCTTGCTGTGGGCGAACGCGACCGCGTTGCCGACCTGGAGCAGGACCTCGAGATGGTGCAGCAGGCGGGATCCGTCCTTCCACGGCCGATCTTCGCGCAGCCTCTCCGACCAGCTCACCCCGCCGACCAGCTTCATCGCGAGGAACAGGTCGCCGGACGGATCGGAGCCGAGCGAGTAGACCGGCACGATGTTCGGATGCTCGAGCTGGCCGGTGATGATCGCCTCGGCGAGGAAGGCGCGGCTGGCCGAGGCGCGCAGGCGGCGCTCGGGCCGCAGCTTCTTCATCGCCACCTCGCGGCGCAGGTGCGTCTGGCGCGCCCGGAAGACGTCGCCCATGCCCCCGCTGGCGATCTTCTCGATCGCGACGACCGGCTCTTCGCCCTCCGGCTCGTAGGCCGCCCCCTCCGGGACCTCACGGGCGTAGCTGCGCTGGGCGGTCAGCTCCTCGCTGTGCACATCGCCTCCGACCGCCCGGGCCCAGGTGCGCTCCGCGGTCTCGCGAACATCGTCAGTCATGATCGATCCAGGTGCGTAGTCACGGTTGCAGTGTACCGGGGTTTGCTCCGGGAGTCAGACGAGCGCGGCCAGGGCTCCCCCGAGGTCGGCGCATAGCTCCTCGCCGTCCTCGATGCCGAGCGACACCCGCAGCAGGCCGTCGCCGATCCCGATCCGGCTCCGTTCCTCCGGCGACAGCCCCGCGTGGGAGCCCTCCGCCGGGATCGACACCAGCGTCTCGACGCCGCCGAGGCTGACCGCGGGCGTCGCGATGCGCACGCCCTCGAGCACCTTGCGCGCGGCGGCCGCGCCCCCCTCGACCTCGAAGGCGAGCATCGCCCCGAAGCCCCGATCGAGGAGGCGCGCCGCCCGTGCGTGGTCGGGATGCTCCGCCCGCCCGGGGTAGACCACCCGGCGCACCGCGGGATGCTCCGCGAGGAAGCCGGCGAGCTGCGCCGCGTTCTCCCCCGAGCGCCGCACGCGCAGCTCGAGGGTCTTCAGCCCCCGATGCAGGAGGAAGCAGGCGTGCGGGTCGAGGGAGCCGCCGAGGTGGTTGAGCTGGTGGCGGACCGCGTCGATCAGCGCCGCGCGTCCGACCGCGGCCCCGCACACGAGGTCGGAGTGGCCCGCGAGGTACTTGGTGCCGCTGTGCAGCACCAGGTCGTAGCCGAGCTCGGCCGGCCGGCACCAGACCGGGGTCGCGAAGGTGTTGTCGATCATCGACACCAGGCCGTGGGCCCGGCACAGGCCGACGACCGCCTCGAGCTCGCCGACCTCGAGCAGCGGGTTGCTGATGGTCTCGGCGTAGAACAGCCGGGTGCTCGGGCGCAGGGCCGCCTCCCAGGTCTCCGGGCGGCGCGGATCGACGAAGCTGACCTCGCATCCGAAGCGGGTCAGATCGCGCGTCATGAAGGTGTAGGTTCCGCCATACAGGCAGGAGAAGGCGAGCAGATGGTCCCCCGCCTGAAGCTGCGAGAGCAGCGCCGCGCTGATCGCGGCCATGCCGCTGGCGGTCACCAGCCCCGCCTCGGCGCCGCCGATCGCCGCGAGCTTGGCGCCGAGGGCCGCGTGGTTCGGGGTGTTGTTCAGCCGGATGTAGCGGATCTCGTCGTAGGAGGCGCCGCCGGCGTAGGCGTACATCGCGGTCTGGAAGATCGGCATCACGACGGCGCCGTCGACCCGCGGCCGGGGCTCTCCGGCGTGGATCAGGCGCGTGGCCAGCGCCTTGTAGTCGTCGGACATGGGTATCCTCTGGCGGGGGGTCGCCGCATCCTGCCAGGGGGAGGCGGGGAGGGCAAGCGCGCTCAGCGATGCGGCGCGCTGTCCGGTCGGTAGCCGCGGCCGCCCTTGCCCTTGCGCGAGCGGGCCTGCTCGATGCGGCGGCGCTTCCAGCGCCGCTTCTTGCCCTTCTCGGGGAGGTGCGCGCGGGCCTGCTTGCGCGCGAGCTTCTCCGCTTCCGCCTCGGCCTTCGCCCGCCGCGCCTCGATCGCCTCGCGCGGGGGATGGCGGGGGATCAGCGCGTCGCAGCCGTCCCCGATCAGGTCGCCGCGTCCGGCCTCCATCAGCGCTTCGCGGACGGTGAAGTAGTTCTCCGGGGCGAAGAAGCGCATCACCGCGCGCTGGTACTTGCGGTCGCGCAGCGAGCGGGCGACGGCGACCGGCTTCATCGTGTTCGGGTCGAGGCCGGTGTGGTACATGCAGGTCGCGATGTCCATCGGCCCGGGGATGAAGTCCTGGACCTGGTCGGGGCGGTGGCCGGAGCGCTTGAGGAAGAGCGCGAGGTCGATCATGTCCTCGAGGGTCGAGCCGGGATGGCTCGCGATGAAGTACGGGATCAGCTCCTGCTTCTTGCCGGCCCGCTCCGAGGCCGCGTGGAAGGCCTCGGCGAAGCTCTCGAAGTCGCCGATGCCCGGCTTCTTCATCAGCGCGAGCACCTTGTCGGAGGCGTGCTCGGGGGCGACCTTCAGGCGGCCGCCGACGTGGTGGGCCGCCATCTGCTCGAGGTACTCGGGGTCCTTCTGGGCGAGGTCCATGCGCACCCCGCTCGCGACCAGCACCTTCTTGACCCCGGGCTGTTGGCGCGCGTTCGTCAGCAGGCTCTTGAGCGGGCCATGGTCGGTGCCGAGGTACTTGCAGACCGTCGGGTGCACGCAGGACAGGCGGCGGCAGATCTTCTCGACCTCCGGCTCCTGGCAGCGCATCTTGTACATGTTCGCGGTCGGCCCGCCGACGTCGCTGATCACGCCGGTGTAGCCGGTGTTCCCCTGCAGGCCGCGGATCTCCTTCAGCACCGACTGCTCCGAGCGCGAGGAGATGATCCGGCCCTGGTGGGTGGTGATCGAGCAGAAGGTGCAGCCACCGAAGCAGCCGCGCATGATCGTCACGCTGTTGCGGATCATCGTCCAGGCCGGCACCGGCTCCGTGTAGGCCGGATGGGGCAGGCGGGTGTACGGAAGGTCGTAGACCGCGTCCATCTCCTCTTCCGTGAGCGGCATCGCCGGCGGCTCCTGCACGACGCAGCGGCGTCCGTGCGGCTGCAGCAGCCGGCGGGCGTTCAGCGGGTTGGTCTCGCGGTGGGTCAGGCGGGTCGCGTCGGCGAAGGCGCGCTTGGAGGCGGCGACCTCTTCGAAGCTCGGCAGCGCGACGCCATCGGGACGCTCCTCCTTGGCGCCGAGCAGATAGGCGACCCCGCGGATGTCGCGCAGGTCCTTGACGCTCGCGCCATTCTTCAGGCGCAGGGCGATCTCGCGCAGGGCGCGCTCGCCCATGCCGTACACGAACAGGTCGGCCTTCGCGGGCACCAGCAGCGAGGGCTTGACGCTGTCGCTCCAGTAGTCGTAGTGGGCGAGGCGCCGCAGCGAGGGTTCCACCCCGCCGCAGATCACCGGCACGCCCTTGCCGGCCTCGCGGCAGCGCTGGGCGTAGACCGGCGTCGGCCGGTCGGGCCGCAGACCGACCCGTCCCCCGGGGCTGTAGGCGTCCTTGCTGCGCGGCTTGCGGGCGGCCGTGTAGTGGTTGATCATCGCGTCCATGTTGCCGCCGCTGACGGCGTAGAACAGGCGCGGGGTGCCGAAGGCGCGCCAGGGCTTGACGCTGCGCCAGTCGGGCTGGGCGAGGATGGCGACGCGGTAGCCGTCGGCCTCGAGCTGGCGGCCGAGGATGGCCATCGCGAAGGACGGGTGGTCGACGTAGGCGTCGGCGGTGACGAGCAGCACGTCGATCGCGTCCCAGCCGCGGGCGGCGACTTCCTCGGCGGAGGTCGGCAGGAAGGATGCGGCGGAGCGTCCCGGGCGGGACCCGGGGTCGCGGGGCTGAAACAGGGAAGCCATCGTTCGCGGTCTCAGAAGCGGCGGTGGTGCCGCCGCTTCGGTTGGGTGCGCTGGAGGTAGCGGGCCGTGATCTCGACCACCGAGGCCATGATCTTGTTCTCGATCGAGGTCAGCGCGGCGAGGGCTTCGGCGTTGTCGAGGCCCATCGCCTCCTCGATCTGCTCGGACAGGCGGCCGCCGATGTCGAACAGCTTGACGATGCTCTGGATCGCCGCGGGCGCGTCCATCTGCGTCGGCAGCTGATCGATGATCTTCTGCAGGTGGCCGATGGTCTCGCGCGACTGCGCGATCGCCTCGGCGTTGTCGCGGCCTTCCTCGCCGATCGTCGACTCGATGCTGAAGGCGCGCAAGACGTCGGCGCTGGTGTTCGCGAGCACGTGCGGGGTCGCCGGCGGGATGAAGACGACCTGGCCGCTCTTGACCTCGCGGTTGGTGCGGTCGATGGTCATCGCTCCGGCGCCCTGGGTCAGGTAGAACACGACCTCGGCGTCGGAGTGCTCGTTGCTCGGCGTCTCCTCCCCGCGGTCGAGCTCGTATTCCCACAGCGAGCGGAAGCGGCTGCCCGACTGGGGTGCGAACTCCGGAACGTAGCGGCAGCGGCGGACGCGCATGTTACAACTCCTGGCCTGGTGGGAGCCTCCGTCCTTTAAGAAGGGTAGGAGCGACCTCATCTCATGTCAAGGAAGGCGCGCGGCCGATGTCCGTCCGGAAGTGGCAGCCCTCGAAGCGCACCTTCTCGACGCCGGCGTAGGCGATGCGCCGCGCTTCCTCGAGGCTGTCCCCGAGCGCGGTCACGCCGAGCACTCGCCCCCCCGCGGTCTCGAGGCCGTTCGGCCCCTGGCGGGTCCCGGCCTGGAACACGAAGCAGCCCTCGGCCTGCAGGGGAGGAAGCGGGACGCCCGTCTCGACCGGGCCCGGGTAGCCGTCCGAGGCCAGCACCACGCAGACCGCCGCGCGCGGATCGAAGACCGGCTGGTAGTCCGCCAGCTTACCGTCCACCGCCATCTTGAGCAGGGCGAGGAAGTCGCTCGCCAGCCGCACGAGCAGGGCCTGGGCCTCGGGGTCCCCGAAGCGCACGTTGAACTCGAGCACCTTCACCTCGTTGCGCTCGACCATCAGGCCCGCGTAGAGCACGCCGCAGAAGGGCGTGCCCTCACGCTTCATCGCGTGCATGGCCTGGACCAGCACCTTGCGCTCGATGACCTGCAGCAGGCCGGGGCCGATGTCCGGAACCGGGGAGAAGGCGCCCATACCGCCGGTGTTCGGGCCGCGGCCGCGGTCGAAGATCGCCTTGTGGTCGCGGGCCGGCGGGAACATCAGCAGGGTCTCGCCGTCGGTGACCGCGAGCACCGAGACCTCCCGGCCGCTGACCTTGTCCTCGACCAGGATGCGCGCGCCGGCCTCGCCGAGCTCGCGGCGGACCATCAGCCGGTCGACCTCCGCGAGCGCGTCCTCGAGGTCGTCGCAGACCGCGACGCCCTTGCCGGCGGCGAGCCCGTCGGCCTTGATGACCAGCGGGTAGCTGGCCCGGCGCAGCGCCTCGCGGGCGAGCTCGGGGTCGCGGTACGACTTCGCGCGGGCGGTCGGGATGCCGTACTTGAGCATCAGCTCCTTCGAGAAGATCTTGCTCGACTCGAGCCGGGCGGCGGCTTTGTTCGGGCCGAACGCGGCGATGCCCGCCTCCTGCAGGGCGTCGACCAGGCCGTCGGCGAGCGGCGCCTCGGGGCCGATCACGACCAGGTCGATCGCGTGTTCCTGGGCGAGCGCCACCCAGCCGGCGTTGTCCGCCGGCGCCGGGAGGTTCTCGCCGCAGGTGGCGGTGCCGGGGTTGCCCGGCGCGATGAACAGCCGGGTCAGCAGCGACGAGCGCGCGATCGCGGCGGCGAGCACGTGCTCGCGACCGCCCTTGCCGACGAGCAGGACATTCATGTCTTGATTCCTTCAGTCAATCCTTGGAGGGCGAGGCGGGCCTTGAGGCGCGCGTTCTCGACCGCGAGCCCCGCCTGGCGCGCGATCGCTGTGAACAGGGGCAGGTGGGACTCGGTCAGCTGGCCGCCTTCCGCGCGCCCGTCGAGGTACAGCACGCCGAGGCGCCGCTCCCCGCTGGCCAGCGGCACGCAGATCACCGTGCGCAGCTTGAGCTCACGGATCGACGAGGTCGCGTCGTGCTGCTCCATCGCGTTGCTGAGGCAGATCGGCTCGCCGCTGGCGAACACGCCCTCGGCGACGGTGCGGCTGTACGCGGCGCCCAGGATGACATCGTCGCCGCCCGCCTGGCGGGCGACTGCGGTCTCGAGCACACCCCGGTCGGCGAGCAGGATCGCGCCCCGCTCGGCGCCGCTCGCCGCGATCAGCTTGTCGACCAGCGAGCGCAGGAGCAGCCGCGGCTCGCGCTCGCCACCGAGGTGGCTGACCGTGTCGACGAGGGCGAGGACGTTCTTGTAGTCGAGAGCCGGCTCCCCGGTCAGGATCCCGGCCAGACGGTCGGTGCGCGGCGCCCGCTCGGCGACGCTGCCGTCGTACACCACGACCCGGTCTCCGCCCGCTCTCTTGGCCCGGTACAGGGCCTGGTCGGCGCGGGCGAGCAGCTGCTCGGGGTCGCTGCCGTGCTCGGGGCTCGACGCGACGCCGAAGCTGATCGTCAGCGGCAGCTCGCGCTTTCCTCCGAGGTAGGCGGTCGCGAAGCCCGCGGCTCCCTGGCTGTCGGTGGCAGGCAGCAGCAGGACGACCTTGTCCGCGCCGTAGCGGAAGGCGCCGTCCTCCCTGCGCAGGCCGCGCGAGAGCTCCTGGCAGCTGCGCTTGAGGAGCTCGTCGCCGGCCGCCGCGCCGCGGGCCTCGTTGTAGGCGTGGAAGCCGTCGAGATCGGCGAAGACGACGGCGAAGGGCACGCCGTACAGCGCCTCCTGGCGGGCGAGGGTCTCGAGGTGGCCGCGCAGCTGGGTACGCGTGAGCAGACCGCTGACCGGATCGATGGTCGTCGCGGTCTTCTGCCGATGGACCTCGAGGAACGCCGCGATGTGGTTGGCGATGGTGGTCAGGAAGCGCAGATCCTCGGAGGCGAAGCTCCCGGCTTCCCGCTCGACGTAGAGCACCCCGCGGATGACGGGCTCGCGGTAGGCGGTATTGCCGAGGGCTGAGCGGTCGGGCGGGTACAGCGCGAGCGGCACCGCCATGCCGGTCGCGGGGCCGTCGGCCGGGAGCAGCACCGGGCCTCCGTCGGAGAGCACGGTCTCGACGATCGCGTCCGGGATGTGCCAGTCGGTGCGCACGTCGTTGCCCTGCCCGTCCCGCGCCGCTGCGATGCGCAGCTCTTCGGGGGCGGGAGCGTAGGAGCTGCCGCCCGTCCGCACCGCGCGCAGGAAGATACAGCCGCGGGCGGCGCCGACCTGCGAGACGACGAGGTCGGTCAGCTGGGCGAGCACGGCCTCGAAGGCGAGGCCGCTCGAGGCGAGCTTCATCGAGAGGTCGTAGAGGGCGGCGAGGACGGCGCTCTCGACCCGCTCGGCCCGGCGTCCCTTGGGGCGCTGCTCGCCGCGCCGCCCGTCGGCTCCCGCGATGAAGCGCTCGAGCTCATCGATGACATCGAAGAATGCCGGATTCACGTCTGCCCCCCACGCTGGCCCACCATAGCGGAATCGCGCAGCCGGGCAAGCTCCATGCGCAGCGTGGCTCGTCGTGCTGGCGTGGCTCGGGCAACAAACGACGCGAGGGAGGGACCAGCCCTCCCTCATCGCAACGGTATCGAGCGGAGCTCAGCCGTTGATCGCGTCCTTGAGAGCCTTGCCGCAACGGAAGTTGACGGTCTTGGAGGCCGGGATCAGCATCTCTTCGCGAGTGCGCGGGTTGCGGCCCATGCGCTCCTTGCGCTCACGGACGTTGAAGGAACCGAAGCCGATGATCTGCAGACCGTTGCGGGTCTCGATCGCCTTCTGCATGCCCTTCAGGACGGCGTCGACGGCTTTCTCGGCCTGGCTCTTCGTGTCGAAGGGCTTGGCTTCGGAATCGAAGATCATCTGCACGAGCTCACTCTTGTTCGCGGGACGATCTTTCTTCTTCTTGGCGGCGGTCTTTTTCTTAGCAGCGGTTTTCTTGCCACGCTTGGCCATGGTGCAATCACTCCCCAGAAGTAGTTACGCTTTCGGAACCCCTTGCAATACAGGATCGAGCTTCCCGTCCCTTTCGGCAGAAGGACAGGTGTTTCACAGGTTCAAAGGAGTTGTAGCATCCCCGATGATCTGCTGCAAGCCGGCATTCCACCGTTTCGCGAGTTTTTTTGCCGATTTCTCCCTGCCTGAGGTCCCCCCATGCCTGCAGATGCGCCAAATGGTGTACTTTTGTCGTCGATCGTTGGTGGGCTAACGCGTGCGCAAGGCTGTGCTGCAAGTCTTTATTTTTCTGTGGTTTGTGGAGAAGGTCCAGGCTTCTCGGCGCGCTATCTCCACATCGTATGTAGCGAAGGCATCATCTGTGTGCTGTAAATCCGGGGAAGTGGTTTTCCGGCGATTTTTTTTTGAGAAAGTGCACGTTCGCCACCTCCGAGCCGGACGTCGGAACCCCGTCACGGCCTCCGTTCGATCGGATCTTCGGGTCAGGTCTGGACGCGGCAATAAGGTTAGTTAACCTGGGAGCGAGGGAAGGAGGTCCTCGATGGGGCTGAACTTTCGTCCCGCTGAGACGTCTGAAGGGAGGCGTCGGAAGTCCGCTCCGCCGCCCGAGGAGCCGCCCCAGCCAACGCGAGTGAGGATGCACCGTTGACCCAGGACGGAAGGAATCCGGTCGAAGCCGAGCGCGGCTCGCTCTCCGGCAGCTTCAATCTCGGACAGATCGCCCTCTCGAAGCTGTCCGAGCTCGCCGCGCAGGTCGAGACCCTCGAGGCGGCGAAGAGCTACCTGCAGGGGCAGCTCGCCGAACGCGAGACCGAGCTCGCCGAGACCAGCCGCAGCATCCTCCGCATCCACGCCGCCTACGAGAACCGCATCGCCGAGCTCGAGCGCGACGTCGACGAGGTCCGCGGCGACAACGACAAGCTGCGCACCTCGCTGATCAGCCTCGAGCAGGCCCACGCCGAGCTGCGAGAAGCTCCTGGTGGCCCCGACGAGCTGCGCGGTGAGCTCGACGGCGCGCGCCAGGAGCTCGAACGCCTGCGGGCGAGCGACGAGGAGCAGCGCAAGCTCCTCGCCCAGCGCGACAAGCAGCTCGCCGAGCTCAAGGTGGTCGCCGCCCAGCTGGTCAAGGAGCAGGACCAGCGTGAGCGTCGGGTGCGCACGGCCTTCTCGACCCTCCAGGGGCAGCTGTCCAACCTGCAGGCGGCGCTCCTGCCCGACGGCATGGCACCGACGAAGACGTCCGCTCCGGAGGTGCAGCAGCCGGAAAAGCCCGACGCGAGCCCGGCCCGGGATGCGCTCAACAAGCTGCTCGCCGGAGAGGAGGTCGAGCTGCTCAAGCGCTTCTCGTCGCGTGGCCGCGGTCCCTCGATCAGCCCAGGCAGCAAGCGCGGCGGCGGGAGCGTACGCAGCCCGCGGGAGCGTGCGCGGCTCGCCCGCGGGATGGAGAGCGAAGAGGCGACCGACGACAAGGCGGCCGAGACCCCCAAGGCCCGCCCGACCATCTCGCCGCCTGCCCGGACCAGGGCGGTGCAGCAGCGCATGAAGACGATCGACAAGCTCGCCGAGCAGGCGCTTGCCGGCAGCATGTCCGCCGTCGACACCGGCGAGTTCCCCGTCCCCGGCTACACTCCGCAGCCGAAGGAGCGCGAGGAGAAGGAGCGCCAGGCCGCCGGCCGGCGCCGCTCCTCGGGGGTGTACGGCTGGGCGGCGATCTTCCTCGCGATCATCGCCGGCTCGATGTTCCTGCTCAAGGGGCTGATCTTCGACGAGAGCCTCCAGAGCCCGCCGCGCGGCGGTCTGGTCGGGCAAGCTGGCGGTGCCGGCGACGAGCGCGACATCGAGCCGGACCGCACGCCGCCGCGGGAGCGCCCGGCTTCGCCCGACAGGCCGCGCCCCGCCTCGCCGACCGAGGGCCCCGGAGCGGACGTGCAGCCGGCCGAACGGCCCCGTGACCCGATCCCGACGCCGGTCCCGACGCCTGTCGCCGTTCACGACGACCTGCCCGCCGATCTCGATGGCCTGATCGTCGCCTTGAAGGAGGCGATCTCCGCTTCGGACAGCGCCCGGGTCGAGCAGATCGAGGCCGCGCTGTTCGCCTTCGGCAACCCCGCGCTGCCCAGTCTGACCGGGCTCCTGCGCTCCGAGCGCAACGTGCTGGTCAAGGCGTCCCTGGTGCGGGTCATCACCGACATCCGCAACAACAAGGATGTCTCGGAGCTGACACACCTGATCCGCACCGGGGATCCGGCCAGCCGCCTGCGTGCAACCCTGGACCTCGCGAAGGTGCAGGATCCCCAGGCCGTGCCCCAGCTCCTCGAGGTGGCGAGGAACTTCGAAGAGGAGACCGTGCGCAAGTCGGCCCTGACGGCGCTCGGAAACATCCACTCACCCGAGGCTGTCGCGGGCTTGACCGACCTCGCCCAGAATCACACCGACGTGGACAGCCGCGTCAGCGCCATGCTGCTGCTCGCGCAGAAAAAGGACCCGGGCTCCGCGGGTGTCTTCGAGGGCTTGACGTCCGACCCCGACCGCAAGGTGCGCCGGGCCGCGTTCGTCTCGCTCGGCAACCTCGGCGCGAAGAACGCGGTCCAGACCGTGATCAACGCGATCCACACCGAGCCGGATGCGGAGGTGCGCGGTGAGGCCGTGCGAACACTGGGGAAGATCGGCGACCCGAACCAGCTGCGCATGCTGAACGATCTGAAGCAGAACGACGCCGACAAGGCGGTCCGCAGCCACGCGCGCGACGCCATCCAGCGCATCGAGATGCAGATCCAGCAGTAGGCAAGACGGCGCCGATCGCTCACTGGTCGTGACGCGCCGCGCTCTCTGCTGACCCACGCGCAACCCGGCTTCGCACAGTGTTCCCCGGCGTAACACGCGGTGGGAGCGCCTGTTGCAACCCGCGACACGGCTTCGGGGACGCGCGGACAATCTGCGATCTCGTCCCTGATCTCCCATGCGGCCCCTTCCGGGGCGGTCCGAAGGCCTCGATGTCTGCGTAACGCCTCGCTTTCGCTGACTTTGGATCCTGCCTCAAGATGAGCTGCACCCGGACCGCTGCGCCTTCTCACCATTTGGCACGGGATGTGTCGTCGATTCGATCGAACGCAGGAGCTTGAACGCTCACGCGGTTCTGTCCCGCCCGCAAGTCAGCAGCGCCGTCCGCGCGAAGGAGCCCGGTTCCCATGTCTGTCCAGACGCGTGTCCAATCGAGTTTTTCCTCCCTCATCCGCGCGGAGCTGCGGCCGCGCTACGACGCTCTCGACGAGATTCCGCTCTGGCGGCGACTCGTCGAAGGCACGGTCCAACGCCGGGAGTACGTGCGTCTGCTCCGTCACCTGCTTCCTCTGCATGAGGCGATCGAGGAGCGCGTGCTGTGCTGGTCGGACGCCTCGGAGTGGCTCGTCCGCCACCTGACCCCCCGTTGCGCGGCGCTGCTCTCCGACCTCGTCGCCCTCGGAGAGCCGACCCTCGACTTCCTCGAGCCGTCGGTCGGAGAGGCGAGCAGCTCCCTGGCCGCGATGTCCTCCGAGGAGCTGGCCGGCGCCCTGTACGTCTTCGAGGACTTCCGCATGCGCAGCTTCGTGCTCGTCCGCTCGGTCGCCGCGGCGCTCGGCGTGCCGTCCCGCCCGGGGCGGGGCCTCGACTACCACAACGACGGGCTGCGCTTCGTGCTTCCTCGGCTGAGGGCCTTCCGGCAAGAGCTCGACAAGCGCTACGACGATGGGTCGGATGGCGTGATGCGTGGCGTGCGTCGCTCGATGTCCCTGCTCCGCTCGATCTTCGAGCAGGTAGGCGAAGCCCGGTCGTAGTAGCCGTTCAGTCCGGTCCGACCCCACCCGCGCCCGCAAGTCCCCCCCCCGTATCCTTTACCCGCCCGCGTTGGCGGCCGGCGCCGCCCGTGGCGCCTCTGGATCGGCCTGGAGACCGGCTGTCCCGGTCGGAGGTTCGGGTCGCTCACGCGGTTGCGAGCGTTCGGTGAGTCAAACGGGCTCGCCTCGGACGGGAGACGCCTTCTCTTGCGTGCGGAGGAGGGGCCCGCCCGCCTGCCTTGCGTCCGGGCTGTCGGGGGGTCTTCGCGCTGGACAGGCCGGCCCCGTCTTCCCCCACGACGAGAGACGGTCCGCGTGGGGGCCACAAGGCAAAAAAAAAAAGACGCGCCGTCAGGCGCGTCCTTTGTGGTCCAGCGTGTGCTTAGCGCTTGTACTGGATCGGGGTCCCGTACAGGTTGTACTTGGCAACGCCGTAGACACCCAGGATGTTCATGTAGTCGACGTCCATGTAGACGTCGATCAGAGCATCGCCGCCCGCTTCGCGGCACTTCTCGAGAAGGCCGTGGTAGCCGGCGTTACCGGTCGCGATGATACCGAGAATGTTCTTGGTCTCACCGGTCGACTCGACGCGGTTCAGAATGTCGAAGTCACTGGCACCAAACTGGTGAACGGTCGCCGGGCTGTACTCGCTCGGCAGGTTCATCGAGGTGTAGATACCAGCGGTCGTGGTGGTGGCGCCACCGGGACCCATCAAACCAACGCAGCCTGTGAAGGCGAGGACCATCGCCGCAACGACGACAGTCAAAGACAGTCTCTTCAGCATGAAATGCTTCCCCCTTTTGCGAGATAGGACTTTGCTCGTCTACACGGCAAAGCACACGGAATGGGTCTTCCCCTAAAACAAGAGTTTCGAACTCTAGCCCTGCCAGGCGAACCTGTCAAGAAGAAATCGGGCTCAGGCAGGCTTTGATATCCGACCCCATGGGCCGAACACCTACCGTACACCTAGAAGAGGACCCTTTCGTCAGTCGTTAAAAAGATTGCTGGGACTTTAAGCGGATCACACGTTCTTGACAAGGCGAAATCCGAGATTGTTGAACTTGGCCTTGGGGTCATCGCTGATCCGTGCGTGCGAGCTGACAAAGGCCTGGTCGGGCGGGTCGTTCCAGGAACCGCCACGCATGAAGAACGCGCCGCTGACCTCCGGGTCCTCGGTCTGCGTCCACTCCCACACGTTGCCGACCAGATCATAGCAGCCTTCTGGGCTCACCCCGGCCTTGAAGGCCCCGACGGGCGAGGTCATATCCGCCTTCCCCTGGTAGAAGAAGTTGGCCTTGGTGAAGTCGAGGCCGCCTCCCCACGGGTACGGGCGCCCGTCTGTGAAGCGCGCGGCGCGCTCCCACTGCATGTCGGTCGGCAGCTCTTTGTCGGCCCACGTCGCGAAGCGCGCCGCGTCTTGATAGCCGATGCCGACGACGGGGTGGTCGGGGTGGTTGAGGTAGCGGTCGTCGGTGAATTTCGGCTTGCGGTAGTTGGTCGCCGAAAGGAACTGCGCGTACTCGCGATTCGTCACCGGAACGATGTCGATGTAGAACCCGTTGAGAAAGACCGACTCATTGTCCGGTCCGTACATGAACTCGCCCGGCGGGACGTAGATCATGCCGGGGATCTCGATCGGGCGCTGGCGCTGGTGCTGCAGCTGTTGGCTCAGAGCCTCGACGTCGATGTCGCGCTCTTTGAGGATGCCGTTGATGTCCTCGAGCCGGTCGACCACGACATCCCAGTCCGCTTCGTGGGTGATGTCCTGGTAGGCCTCGAGGACCTCCTTGGCGCGAATCAGGAGCGAGTCGTCCTCTTCGCCTTCCTGGAAATACCGTTCGAAGAGCAGGATGCCGTAGCAGTAGCACTCTTCGTCGTATCCATGCTGGGCGTAGTACTTCTCGTACGCCTGGGAAGCCTGGTCAACCTCGATCGCGCCACAGTCGCTCTCGATGTCGATGTACTTCTTCCAGATGAACTCGTTGAGGGATTTGATCTCAGAGGTTGCCGTCATCGTCCGCCAAACTGTTTGCACTCGCGTCACATGAATTCCCCACGCGCCGCACGAATTTTAGCACGGCATTCTATGGCAGGGCCTGGAGGGCGTCAAGACCAGCGAAGGGAAAAGTCCTCGCCCCCCAGGCGGCCTGTGGTGCCGGTGGAGGAGCGGTCGCCCCGGCGCTTTTTTCTTGCTCTGTCCTACACCTTCTTGTCCAATCGGGGCAGGAGGTCGCGATGGTCGAGCTGACGTGCCAGGCGTGTGGACACACCGCCAGCTACTCCGAGACCCACCCGCAGTGCCGCGCCTGTGGCGCTCGCGTCAACGCGCCCCGCGCCAGCTTCAACAATGAGGGACGGACGAGCACCACCCGCATGGGGGGCAAGCTCGCGGCCTTCCTGGGCCGGGGACGGCGCAAGGAACCCGGCCCACCACCGAAGCGGCCCGCGGCGCCTCCCGCTCCCGTCCGGAAACGGGCGCAGGAGGCCGCGGCTCCGCCGGAGACCCCCGGATTCGCGCCGCACCGCGAGCAGACGAGCAAGCTCGGGGGGAGCCTGAAGAAGTTCCTCGCCAAGAAGGTCGAGGACATCGACGACGACCCCCACGACGACGTCTTCCTCGTGCCCCGCGAAAAACAGGTCAAGCTCGGCGGAAGCCTGCGCAGGTTCCTCGCCAAGAAGGTCGAGGACATCGACGACGACCCCCACGACGATGTCTTCCTCGTGCCCCGCGAGAAACAGGTCAAGCTCGGCGGGAGCCTGCAGAGCTTCCTGCGCAAGCCGGCCGCGGCGCCCTCCGTCGCAGAGACCCGCGACGAGGAGCCAGAGGCCGCGGCGCCCCTCGCCAGCGAGGCACCGCAGGAAGCGGTCGCGCTGGATGGGGTGGAGGGACGGGAAGCTGCCGCGCCGATCGACGCGCCCGTCCAGGACGCGCCCCGCCCCACGCCGGACACCGCGGTCACCGCACGGGATCGGGCCGCGATCGAGCCGCCGCCTGTTCCTGTCATCACCGCCCAGGACCTGGCCGCGATCGAGCCGCCGGCAGCTCTCGCCGTCGAGCCGCACCTTCCCTCCGCCCCGGGGGGCTCCGCCGAGGCGCTGGACGACCGCGCGGACGAGATCACCGAGGCGCTCGACGACAGCGACTTCGATGGCCTCGAGGCGGGCCTCGACCTCGAATTCCCCGACGCGGCCCTCGAAGACAGCGAAGAGCAGATCGAGTCGGACGCCGCCCTCGACATCGGCGCCCTGGACGTCTCTCCGGTCGACCTCGAGTCCTCGCCGGAGCTCGAGAGTCTGGAGGACAGCGACGAAGAGCTCGAGAGCCTCGACGACAGCGACTTCGACGAGCTCGACGCCGAGGCAGACGGACCCGCCGACGAGGGCGCGCTCGACCTCCTCGACGACCCCGACGAGCTCGACGACAGCGACTTCGACGAGCTCGACGCCCTCGAGGAGGACGAGGATGCTCTCGACCTCGAGGAGAGCGATGACGACTCCGACGAGGTCCTGCCCGTCGTCTCCGGCCCTGCGCCGACCGTCACGCCTCCGCCCCGGCCCGCTCCGGTCGCGCCCGGCCCGCCCCGGCCTGCCCGCACGCCGTCGATCTCGTTCCCGGCGCGCAAGCCGGCTGCTGCGACGCCTCCGCGTCCGCCAGCCAAGCCCCCATCGGGCCGAACGGACAAGGGCAGGAAGCTGATCACGCCGTCGATCATCCGCCCCAAACGCAAGTCCTGATTCGCAATCGAACGCTCGTGTGTGTGCAGGCGCGCGCGAAGCCCAATCCCGTTTCTGCAACATCGAGGGGAACGATGACGGAAAAACGCGTGTTCGTCTTCGCCGACGGCGAGGCGGAAGGCCGTGGCGACCAGAAGGAGCTGCTCGGGGGCAAGGGCGCCGGGCTCGCCGAGATGACCCGCCTCGGCGTCCCGGTTCCGCCGGGCTTCACGATCTCGACCCAGGTCTGCCACGAGTTCTACGATCACGACAGCCAGCTCCCGAGCGGCCTGCGCGAAGAAATGCAAGCGGCCCTCGAGCGGGTCGAGTCGTCGATGGGCCGACGCTTCGGGGACGAGCAGAATCCGCTGCTGTTGTCGGTGCGCTCGGGAGCCCCGGCGTCGATGCCCGGCATGATGGACACCGTGCTCAACCTCGGCCTCAACGATCGCTCGGTCGAGGGCCTCGCGAGCGCCTCAGGCAACCGCGCCTTCGCGTTCGACAGCTACCGTCGTTTTCTGCAGATGTACGGAAACGTCGTCCTGCACATCGACCACGAAGAGTTCGAGGAGGTGCTCGAGGACGTCAAGCGCAAGGCTGGCGTCGAGACCGATGCCGAGCTCGACGCCGCCTCGCTCGAGGCGATGATCCCGCGCTACAAGGAGGTCATCGCCGCGCACACCGGCGACCCCTTCCCCGAGGATCCCTGGGAACAGCTCCTGACGTCCGTCGGCGCCGTGTTCGGCTCGTGGAACAACGCGCGCGCGATCCGCTACCGGAAGATCAATCACCTGCCCGACCACTGGGGCACCGCGGTCAACGTCCAGTCGATGGTGTACGGGAACCTCGGCGGCGACTGCGCGACCGGCGTCGCCTTCACGCGCGACCCCGCGACCGGGGAGCGCCGCTTCTTCGGTGAGTTCCTCGTCAACGCCCAGGGAGAAGACGTCGTCGCCGGCATCCGCACGCCGGTCGCGATCTCCCGCGCGAGCGGCGGAGACCAGAGCCTCGAGGCGCGTTTCCCCGAGACCTACGCCCAGCTCGCTGGCATCGCCC
>JAUIEM010000011.1 GCA_030428695.1 bacterium | reverse complement strand
CCTCCACCTCCACCGCCACCACTCGTACCTCGCGGTGTCGGTGTTCGGCCGCTGCGGCCTCTGCTCCTCGTTCCTCGGTGCAGAGACCTCGCTGTTGGCACAGGTATGCGTCGTTCGCCAAGCACCACAATTCCTGCCGCATCCGCACCCTCGGTGCTCTGACTTATTCCTTTCCGGCCCCTACCCGATGCCCTGGCCCTCGAGCCAGCGCGAGCAGTCGATGGCGGCCTTGCAGCCGGCGCCCGCGGCGGTGATGGCCTGGCGGTAGTGGCTGTCGTGGATGTCGCCGGCGCCGAAGATGCCCTCGACGCTGGTGCGCGAGCCGCCGGGGTGGACGGTCAGGTAGCCGTCCTCGGCGCGGTCGAGCTCGGTGCCGAGGAAGCGGGTGTTCGGGATGTGGCCGATCGCGACGAACAGGCCGGTGACGTCGAGCTTCTCGGTCGTGCCCTCGTCCTCGTGGGTGCCGGCGAGCTCGATGTGGCTGAGGAAGCGGTCGCCGGCGACGATGTCCGAGACGACCCGGTTCCACTTGACCTCGATCTTCGGGTTGGCGAGCGCCCGGTCCTGCATGATCTTCGAGGCGCGCAGGGCGTCGCGGCGGTGGATGATGTACACCTTCGAGGCGAAGCGGGTCAGGAAGTTCGCCTCCTCCATCGCCGAGTCGCCGCCGCCGACCACCGCCACCGGCACGTTCCGGAAGAAGGCCCCGTCGCAGGTCGCGCAGGTCGTGACCCCGTGGCCCATCAGCTCGCTCTCCTTGTCGAGCCCGAGCAGCCGCGCCGAGGCCCCCATCGCGAGGATGACCGAGTGGGCCTTGAGCTGCTCGCTGCCCTCGGCCCCTTCGGTCTCGCGCAGGGTCAGGGTGAACGGCCGCTCCGAGCAGTCGACCGAGTCGACGATGCCGACCTTGAAGCTCGTCCCGAAGCGCTCGGCCTGCTGGCGGAAGCGGCCCATCAGCTCGGGCCCCTGCACGCCCTCGGGGAAGCCGGGGAAGTTCTCGACGTCGGTGGTCATCATCAGCTGGCCGCCCGGGCCGTCGGGCTTGCTCGGGTCCCCTTCGATGCACAGCGGGGAGAGGTTGGCGCGGGCGCAGTAGATCGCGGCGGTCAGGCCCGCGGGGCCCGAGCCGATGATGACGACGTTGTGAATATCCACTCCGAGGAGCTCCTTGTGTCCGTGCCCGGCTCAGGGGCCGGGCGTGAATTCGATCAGCGTGCCCGCGCTGCCCGCCGCTTCCATGCGCACGAGCGGGAACAGGGGCAGCTCCCGGCAGTACCAGTAACGCACATCGAGGCCGGGATGGTGCCAGGTCTCACAGGCCAGCGATTGCGCGCCCACCCGCACCGACTCGCTGCCGGTCCGGGTCAGGGTCTCCGGGTCGGGAGCCCACAGCTGGTTGTCTTTCAGGTCGACGCGCAAGGTCTCGCTCGTGACCGGCAGCCCGGGCGTCTCGCGCACTTCTACCAGGCGCGCACGGGTGCCGTCCAGAGTGAGGATGGAGACCTTCTGCAGCCGGTCGACCACCCCGGGGATCTCGAAGTGGTACACCCAGCGGTCGCCTTCCCGGTGCGCGGTCGCGACCTGCTGCGGGGGCGGCTCGGGGGGCGGCACCGGCGGCTCGACCGCGACGTTTCCAGCCGCGCCGGTGTTGGCCGGAGGGGCGCTGTTGCCGGTGTTGGCTGCCGGGGAAGCATCCCCGCAGCCGAGCACCAGGGCGAGGAGGAAGGGCAGGACGCTACGCATGACGGCTCCGGAAGGCGGCCATGAAGTCGACCAGGGCCTGGACCGACTCGAGCTCGACCGCGTTGTACAGCGAAGCGCGCAGGCCACCGACCGAGCGGTGACCCTTCAGGCCGAGCAGGCCGGCCGCGGTCGCCTCGCTGAGAAAGCCCGCCTCGAGGTCGCGGTTGCCGAGCCGGAAGGTCACGTTCATGCGCGAGCGGCTGCCCGGCGCGACGGTTCCCTCGTAGAAGCCCTCGGAGCCGTCGATCGCGCCGTACAGGAGGTCGGCCTTGGCCTTGTTCCGCTCCTCCATCGCCGCCAGGCCGCCGAGCTTCTCGATCCACTGCAGCACCAGGCCGACGGCGAAGACCGCGAACACCGGCGGGGTGTTGAAGGCGCTGTCCTTCTTGATGTGGGTGCGGTAGTCCCAGATGATCGGCAGCTCCTTCTGCTGGCTCTCCGGCAGGAAGCCCTTGCGGATCATCACCACCGACACCCCCGCCGGCCCGAGGTTCTTCTGGGCGCCGGCGTACAGCATCGCGTAGCGGGACATGTCGAGGGGCCGCGAGAGGAAGTCGGACGACACGTCGCACACCAGCGGCACGTCGCCGGTGTCCGGCTCCTCGAACCACTCGGTGCCGCAGATCGTGTTGTTCGAGGTCAGGTGCACGTAGGCGGCGTCCGGGTCGAAGTCGAATCTCTCGGGCAGCTTGGAGAAGTTGTCGGACTCACCGCTCGCGGCCGCCCGCGCCCGGCCTATGCGACGGGCCTCGGCGAGGGCCTTGACCGACCAGGAGCCGGTCAGCACGTAGTCGGCGGAGCGGCCGTTCAGCAGGTTGAGCGGCAGCATCGCGAACTGGGTCGAGGCGCCGCCGGTCAGGAACAGCACGTCGAAGTCATCGCCGACCCCGAGCAGCGCGCGCAGGCGCTGCACCGCCTCGCTGGCAATCTCGACGTAGGTCTTCGAGCGGTGGCTGAGCTCGAAGATCGACATGCCGACGCTGTCGTACTCGACCGAAGCCTGGGCGAGCTGCTCGAGCACCGACACCGGCAGACAGGACGGGCCCGCGTTGAAGATATGACCGCGCATGGGTTCCTCCGGAGGTTACGAGAGATCGACCTGCTCGACGGCGAAGATCTCCGCGCAGCTCTCCTTCAGCCCGGCGATCTCGGCATCGGGCAGGGCGGAGCTGAGGTGCAGGCGGGCGCAGGCCGCCTTGCCCCCGGCGAAGATGATGTTCTCCATCTGCTGGACGTTGATCGCCGCGCGCTGGACGCAGTTGAGCACCTTCGCGAGCACGCCGACCTCGTCCTTGTGGCGGACGACCAGCAGCGCCTCGCCGAGGGGCTGCTCGCTCTTGTTGACGCAGTTGAGCACGGCGCCCTTGTCGCGGTAGCCGCGCACGATCTCGACCACCGCGTCGGCGACCGCCTCCTGGGCCTGCTCGGTAGAAGCCCCGACGTGGTGGCTGCCGACGAAGCGCTCGAGCTCCGCGAAGGGCGTCTCGAACGCGCCCTCCTTGCCCGCGGGCTCGTCGTCGAACACGTCGAGCCCGACCCGCAGCCCCTTCTCCCGCGCCGCCGCGAGCAGCGCCGCGGAGTCGACCACCTCGGCCCGGGAGGTGTTGATGAAGGTCGCGCCTTGCTGCATCGCGGCGAAGAAGTCCGCCCCGCAGAAGCCGCGCGTCTCCGCCTTCAGGGCGAGGTGCACGCTGACGACCGAGGCCGCGGCGGCGACCTCGACCGGCGAGGCGAGCGCCTCGATCTTCAGGCGCCTCGCCTTCTCGGGGGTCAGCGAGCGGCTCCAGCCGACCACCTCCATACCGAAGCCGCGCGCGATCCGGACCATCGCCTGGCCGATGCCGCCGAGGCCGATCAGGCCGAGCGTGCGGCCGTAGAGCCCGCTCCCCCACTTCGCGTAGACGCCCTTCCTCCAGCTCCCCCCGCGCAGCGCCCGGTCGCCGGCGGCGATGCCCCGGTCGCAGGCGATCACCAGGCCGAAGGCGAGCTCGGCGACCGCGATCGCGTTCCGCCCCGGGCAGTTCGCGACGTAGATGCCGCGCTCGGCCGCGCCGTCGACGTCGATGGTGTTGACGCCGGCCCCCGCGCGGATCACCAGCGCGAGCTCGGGGCTGGCGGTCAGCTGCGCGGTCTCGACCTTCGTCGAGCGCACGACCAGCACGGAGGGCTGGAAGGCCGCGAGCTCGGCGCACAGCTCGGCGCCGGCGAGGTTCTTCTCCCGCACCTCGACGCCGTCTTCGCGCAGGGCGGCGGCGCAGCTCGCGTGGAGGCTGTCGGCGATCAGGATGCGCATCCGCGGTCTCCTCGGGAGGTTCCTCAGAAGGTGTGCACGAACAGCCCGGAGCGCAGCTTCGGCTCGAACCAGGTGCACTTCGGGGCCATGATGCGGCCGGCGTCGGCGACGGCCATGATCTCCTCGACCGACACCGGGAACAGCGCGAAGGCGACCGCCGCCTCGCCCTTGTCGACCGCCTCGGCGAGCACGCCGCTGCCGCGGATGCCGCCGACGAACTGGATGCGCTCGCTGGTGCGCGGATCGGCGATGCCGAGCACCGGCCCGAGCAGCCCGTCCTGGAGACGGCTGACGTCGAGCTGCGCGACCGGGTCGTCCGGCGCCTCGCCCTTCGGCTTCAGCCCCCGCCAGCGGCCCTCGAAGTACATCTGGATCTGGCCGCGCGCGGGCGAGGTCGGGCTGTCGCCGGCCAGCACCTCGAAGCCCTCGTGCACGGCCGCCATGAAGGCCGCCGCGTCGAGGCCGTTGAGGTCTTTGACCAGCCGGTTGTAGGGCAGCACCCGCAGCTCGGCGGCGGGGAACAGCACCGCGAGGAAACCCTCGGCCTCGGCGGCGCCGGGATCCCCGTCGGCGGTCAGCTTCTCTCCGGCCCGGGCCGCGCAGGCCGAGCGGTGGTGGCCGTCGGCGACGTACAACGCGTCGAGCCCGGCGAACAGCTCGACCAGCGCGTCGCCCTCGGCGATGCGCCAGCCCTCGTGGCGGACGCCGTCCGGCGCGTCGAAGGCGAAGATCGGCGCGTCCTCCTGCGCCTTCGCGATCTCGGCGTCGATCGCCTCGCTGCCGCGGTAGGTCAGGAACACGGGACCGACGTGGGCGCGCAGCGCGAGGGTCAGGCGCATGCGGTCTTCTTCCTTGTCCGGCCGGGTCTTCTCGTGCTTCTTGATGCGGTCCTGGCGGTAGTCCTCACAGGCGCAGCAGGCCACCAGCCCGGTCTGCGAGCGCCCGCGCCAGGTCAGGCGGTAGACGTACAGCCCCGGCTCGGGGTCGCGCACCAGCCAGCCGGCCGCGACCGCCTCGTCCAGGCGCTTCTTCGCGTGGGCGTAGACCTCGTCGCTGTGCGCGTCGGTGCCGTCGGGGAAGTCGATCTCGGCCCGCACGACCCGCAGGAAGCTCTCCGGCGTCTCGGCCAGGGCCCGGGCCTCGGCGGTGTTCACCGTGTCGTAGGGCACGCTCGCGACCTGCGGCGCGTGCTGACGCGGGGGGCGCAGGGCGTGGAAGGGGCGGATGGCGACCACGGAGCTTCCTCCTTCGGGGGTTGGAGGCGCCATTGTACGCTTCGGCAGGACCTGTGCAAAGCGGGGACTCGCCGTCGTCGTGGCCCGATGGGGAAGGTCGATCGTCACCGGGCTCAGGGGAACGGACGGAGGAGCGAGACCGTCGTGTCCTGCGCGCGGTGGACGAAATCGACGAACAGCCCGTTCTCCCGGGCGAGGGCGAAGCAGGAGCGGAGGCTCTCCGCCGCGAGCCCGGCGCCCGGCACGCCCAGGTGGATCGCGACGTAGCGGCCAGGTGAGAGGGTGTGGTCGCCGCACAACGGGCGCGCGCCCTCCTCGACCGTCGCCTCACCGCGGAGCTCGATCCTGTCGCTCCCGACCGTCGCCTCACGCGCCTGGACGGCGAGCATGATCAGGAGCCGCTGGAGCGCGGTCCGGTCCATCGTCAGCAGCGGAAGTCCCGGGGCCACGGCCATATGCAGACGCCGCGGCGCCAGCACCCGCACCAGGATGCTCTGTATCTCCTTCAAGAGCACGGGCAGCTCGAAGCAGGTCGCCGCGCGCGGAGAGCCGGAGACGAAGGCGGCCAGGTCGCGGACCAGCGTCGACACCTCCGCCATCCCCCGGTCGAGCTCGTCGAGCTTCTCGACCAGCGCGCTGTCCGAGGCGAGCCGGCGCGCGTTGCTGCTGCGCAGACGCAGCGCGAGCAGCCGGTTGCCGAGCTCGTGGGTGATCCCCATCGCGAAGCTGTCGTTGGCTTCGCGGTGCGGCGTCGCGGACCGCGGGGCGCTGTCGCTCGCCGCTGGCGGGGAGCGACTCGGCGCCGGCGCATCGGGCACGGCGGCCGCGGAGCCCTCCGCCTCCGCCTCCCGCGCTTCCGCCGGCTCCAGACCGGTCCGTGCCAGCGAGGACTGGACCGCCGCCAGCAGCTCTTCGCTGCCGAAGGGCTTCGCGAGAAAGTGCTGGTACGGCGCCGGCGCGCGGGCGTCGGCCTGCGCCATCGGCGCGTAGCCCGACATCAAGATCGCCCCGAGTCCCGGCGCCTGCTCGGCGAGCCGTTTGATCAACAGCGGCCCGCTCATGTCCGGCAGCACGACATCGCTGAGAACCAACCCGATCTGGGCGGCGTTGGCCTCGAAGACCGTCAGCGCCTGCGCCGCCCGCGAGGCCTCGAGCACGCGGTAGCCGGCCTCCGCGAGGAGCTGGGTGGTCAGCTCGCGCACCAGCGGCTCGTCCTCGACGACCAGGATGGTCGCACCGGACGGCTTCGTTCGCGGCCGGGCACGCGACGGCGCCGTCGGCTCGGTGGATTCCGCCGCGCTCACGCTCGTGCAGGGGAAATGGACCTCGAAGCGCGAGCCCTCGCCCGGCGTCGTGCGGACCTCTACCCGGCCGCCGCTCTGTCGCGCGATGTCGACGACGGTCGCCAGGCCGAGCCCGGTGCCCCCGCCCTCGAGCTTGGTGGTGAAGAAGGGCTCGAAGATCCGCGCCCGGATCTCCGGCTCCATGCCGACCCCGGTGTCGGACACGGCGAGCATGACCATGCCCGCGTCGTCCGCGTCGTCCAGAGACGCGGAGTTGCCGGTCTCGATGGTCAACGTTCCGCCGTCGGGCATCGCGTCCCGCGCGTTGACCGCGAGGTTGAGGAGGATCTGCTCGACCTGCACCGGGTCGAGCAGGGTGACGCCGAGCGGGCGACCGAGGATGAGCTCGATCGCGATGTCCTCCGGAATCAGCCGACGGAGCATATCGCGGAAGCCCCCGACGACCTCGTTGAGATCGACGACCTGGGGATGCACGATCTGGTGCCGCGCGAAGGCCAGAAGCCTGCGGGTCAGGGCCGCCGCCCGCTCGCCCGCCTTGCGGATCTCGAGGACCGGTCGCAGCAGCGCATCGGAGCCCTTGAGCCGCGCCGCGAGCGAGCCGGTGTGCCCGAGGACGACGGTCAGCATGTTGTTGAAGTCGTGGGCGACACCGCCGGCGAGCTGGCCGACGGCTTCGAGCTTCTGCGACTGGTGCAGCTGCGCCGCCAACGACGCCCGCTCCTCACTCGCCCGCCGGCTCTCGGAGATGTCGAGCCACACGCCGACGATCTCCCCCGCGGTGTCGCTGTCGCCGTCGAAGTAGGAGAGCTCGTCGCGCACCCACACGTACTCGCCCAGGGCCGTGCGCAGCCGGTACTCATGGACGAGTCGGCCCTTCGCGACGAGCCCCGCCATCGCGGCCTCGGCGGCTTCGCGGTCTTCCGGATGCAGGTGGCACGCCCACCAGTCCGGCTGGAGCACCTCAACGGTGGAGTACCCCCACAGGCGCGTGATGCTGTCGCTGGCCCAGACCGGCACCGTCGCGCCGTCCGGCCCGACACGCAGCGAGTAGAACACCGCCGGGCTGAGGCGCAGCAGCCGGCTCAGCCGCTTCTCCGCCGTCTCGAGCGCCGTCTGCGCCCGCAGGTGGCTGGTCAGGTCGTGGATCGCTGCCGCGTAGCCGAGCTCCGGGCCCAGGTAGCTCATCGCGATCTTCACCATGCGGCCGGAGCCGTCCCGGGCCTTCCGTCTGCAGGTCGCGCGGACGCTCCCGTGCTCGCGGGCCTCGTCGAGCAGTCGGTCGCCTTCTCCGTCCTGCCCGTCGAGCAGGAGCAGCCGGTGCGACTGGCCGAGGATCTGCGGCTTGCTGTAGCCGAAGATCTTCTCTGCGGCGAGGTTCCACTCGACGAACCTGCCCCCGCTGTCGAGGGAGATCAGCGCGTCCTCGACCGAATTCAGCACCGCGCGGCTGTGCATCTGGGCCTGGCGCAGCTCGCGGTTGGCCTGGTCGAGAGCGCGCATGTTCTCCTCGAGCCGGGACACCAGCCGCTTGTTGTAGAGCTGCAGGAACTCGGTCTCGTTCCTGAGCGGCGCCCGCGCCGCGATGACCGGCCCCTCATCCAACACCGCCTGGACCTCGGCGAGCAGCGCGTCCGGGGCCATCGGCGCGATCAGATAGCGCCGCGCCCCCAGGCGCAGCGCGAGCTCGCGGTCTTCGGGCTGGGAGTAGGTGCAGGAGTACACGATCAGCGGGATGTGTTGCAGCGCGGGGTCGCTGCACCAGGCCCTGCAGAGCGCGTAGCCGTCCATCACCGGCATCAGGATGTCGGTCACGACACAGACGGGCGCCTCTCGCTGCGCCAACCCGATCGCTTCCTCTCCGTGCGAGGCCTCGCGGACCACGTACCCGTGCTCCTCGAACAGGTACTTGAGGTAGTAACGAGTATCGAAACGATCATCGACGACCAATATCCGCGGCGCTTCCACACATCTCGCTCAGTGTACGACTCCCCGCGAGTATCGGCGGGACGACTTGTGTGGTCAAGTCAGGTCATTCATCCGCGGTGGGAGGCCTCGCTGGCGGGCCCGGATCTCCGCGGGTCTGGTTCCCCGTCGCCAGGCATGCGCGAATGCTCGCGACGAACGTCGACGGATCGATCGGTTTCTCGATGTACAGGTCCGCTCCGGCCGCGAGGATCCGCTCGCGGTCGCCGACCATCGCGTGCGACGTCACCGCGACGATCGGCACCGCGTCGAGGCACGGCAGGGCACGCAGCTTCCGCGCGACGCTGAAGCCGTCCATACCGGGCAGCTGGACGTCGAGGATCACCAGGTCCGGCAGCTCGGAGACCGCCATCGTCAGCGCCTGCGGTCCGTTCGTCGCCTCGAGCGTGTCGAAGCCCGACTTCTCGAGCAGGAAGACCATCATGTACAGGTTGTGCTCGTTGTCTTCGACGATCAGGATCTTCTGCCGCGTCATGGTCTACCGCCGTGCGTGCGAGGGGAGGACAGACGGAGAGACGACGTGCGCCGCGATCGGTTCCCGGGAGGCGCCGCGCGCGTGCATCAGGGCCGCTCCGAGCCGGCGGGCTGAGACCGTCCCGCGCGCACGGCCGCATCGCGACCGCCCGCGGGGGCGAGCACCCAGAAGGTGAATGTGCTGCCTTCCTGCCAGGTGCTCTCGACCTCGATGCGTCCGCCGAGCATCTCGACCAGCCGTTGGCTGATCGACAGACCGAGACCCGTGCCGCCGTGCTTCCGTGAGATTCCTCCATCGAGCTGTTGAAACGGCTTGAAGAGGTCGCCCATGTGCTCCGGCCGGATGCCGCAGCCCTCATCCTCGACCGAGAAGGCGACCTGCTCGCCATCGCGTTGCACACGGAGCCGCACGTGACCGCGCTCGGTGAACTTGATCGCGTTGTTCAGGAGGTTGAGGAGGATCTGCCCGAGCCGGCGCCTGTCCCCCTGGACCTTCGGCACGTCGGCGGCCACATCGACGGTCAGTCGCAGCCCCTTCTCGCATGCGAAGGGCTCGAGCGACGACACGGTCTCCGCGACGACGACCCGGGGATCGAACACGGTCCACGCGAGCTCCAGCTGGCCCGCCTCGATGCGCGACAGGTCGAGCACGTCGTTGATCAGGCTCAGCAGATGGCGGCCGCTGGTCTGGACCATCGAGAGCTGCTTGCGCTGTTCGGCGTTCAGGGGGCCGGGGAGCTCCTGGAGGAGGATGCCCGTGAAGCCGAGCACGCTGTTCAGTGGGGTGCGCAGCTCGTGCGACATCGTCGCGAGGAAGGAGGACTTCAGCCTGTCGGCGGTCTCCGCGCGGTCGCGGGCGGTCTTCAGATCCTGCGTCCGCGCTTCGATGCGCATCTCCAGCTCCGCGTTGAGGCGGCGCATCGCGAGCTCGGCGCGCTTCTGCGCCGTGATGTCGGTGACGAAGCCCTCCAGCGCGAGCAGCTGACCCGCGCTGTCGTAGACACCGCGACCGCGCTCCCAGGCCCACTTCTCCGTCCCGTCCCGGGTCCGGATCCTGTAGCTGAGCTCGAAAGGCTGGCCGGCCTCGATGGCCGCGGCGATCTGCTCGACCACCCCGCCAGCGTCGGCGGGGTGCATGAGCCCCGCCCACGACTGACGTTGGGCGCGGAACTCCCCGGGCAGATAACCGCTCAGGGCCGTGATGCCCTCGCTGAAGAACTCGACGCTGAGCTCCGCGTCGTTCCGCCGCCGGTAGACCGCTCCGGGCAGGTTGCTGATCAGGGTCGACAACATCCGCTGATGCTCGGCGCTCTCCTGCTCTGCGCGGCGCTGATCGCTCGTGTCGAGCATCGTCCCGAGCAGGCGCAGGGGTTTGCCGGCGGCGTCGTAGCGGAAGGTCCCGACGGCGAGGAACCAGCGGACGGTCCCGTCGGCCTGGACGCTGCGGAACTCGTACCGCATGCGTGTGCGGGTCGCCATGCTGCGCTCGCGCTCGGCCTGGAAGGCGGGCAGGTCTTCGGGTAACACCCAGCGCTCGAACGACTCGAGGCAGCGGCCGAGCGCTCCGGGCGGAAGTCCCCAGCGCTCTTCGAGATCGGGCGACCAGCTCACCCGATCCGCCGCGATCTCCCATTCGAAGACCCCCATCTCGGCGGCCTCGAGCGCGAGGCGCAGGCGCTGCTCGCTCGTGCTCAGGGCCTCCGCGATCCTGCGCGCCTCGGTGACGTCCCGGAACACGGCGACGCGCTTGTCCGCCGTCTGTGTCGCGCTCGCCTCGCAGACGAAGGTCGAGCCGTCCTTGCGCAGCAGGCGCCACTCGCTGGGCACCGGCTGGTCTTCCCTCAGGAGCGCCACCGCCGAAGCGATCCTGCCGACGTCGGCCTTCGCCACCACGTCGGCGTCGCGGAGCCCGATGATCTCGTCCGCCGTGTACCCGAGCATCCGGCAGCCGGCGGGGTTCATCGCGACGAAGCGCCCTCCCTCGAGGACGCAGATCCCGTCGGCGCACTGCTCGAAGACGGTCCGGTACTGCGCCTCGCGCCTTCGCAGGGCCATCTCCGCCACGCGCCGGGGAGTGACGTCGAGGCCCACCCCCACCACCCGGCTCGGCTCCGACGTCCCCAGTCCCGGCTCGGCCCGGAACATCACCCATCGCACCGCGCCCTCCGACGCGTGCACGCGGAACTCCAGCTCCTGCCCCGGTGCGTCGCTGCGGATCACCTGGAGCCCTCGCTGCACCGCGGCGCGATCGGCGGGATCGACCGCCTGCAGGAACGCGTCCTGGCCGATGCCGTCGCGCTCTCCGCCGGCCGGCCACAGCTCCCGGAGCGGCCTGTCGAGGTGGAAGCGCCGCGCCTCCGTGTCCCACTCCCAGGTGCCGACCCCACCGGTCGCGGATGTCCTGCGCAGGCGATCGCTCAGGCGGGTGCGCTCGAGGATCCCCCGCCGCTTCTGCAACGCGACGGCGGCCATGCTCGTCGACAGCTCGATCAGGCGCTGGTGGTGCGGGGTCGGCCGCCGCGGTACGCGGTAGTACATCGCGAAGGTGCCGAGCAGCTCCTGGCTCGCGCCGAAGATCGGGGTGGACCAGCAGGCCTTCAGGCCCAGGGGCGAAACCAGCCCACGGTAGTCTGCCCAGAGCGGGTCCGTCTCGATGTCCGCGACGATGACCTGCTCCTCGCGGTAGGCGGCGGTCCCACAGGAGCCGACGCAGGGGCCCGCCTTCAGGCCGATGAGCTGGCGGCCGTAGCTGTCGGGCAGACCCGGCGCGACCGAGAGCTCGATGCGCCTGGAGACGGGGTCGAAGGCCTGGACGGAGCCGACCATCCCGGGCGCCTGCGCCTCGACGAGCCGGATCAAGGCGGCCAACGAGACCTCGACCGGAGCCTCCCCGACGATCATCTCCAACACCCGACGCTGCCCGGCGAGATCCCGCTCCCTCTCCCGGACCCGTCGGTAGGCGCGCCCGAGCAGGAACAGCAACACGAGCAGCCCGACGAGACAACCCCCGAGCAGCCACAACTCGAGCGTCAGCCAGGCCGGACCTGCAGCCGGCCGCGCCCCAGCGCTCAACGCCCGGACCGTGCTCCACAGCTCGACAACGCGAAGGATGATCTCTCGCTCCAGGTGTGTGCGGGGGCTGCCTGGAGTATAGCAACTCGCAAACAACCGAGGGGGAATCCGGCCCCCCGTGGTCGGCCGCGCGCCCTTCGAGAGCCCGGCCCCGCGTCGCCCATCCCCGACCCCGTTCGATTCTCCGGGTTGATCCGGAATCCGGGGGAAGCCGACCGAGCGCCCGGACGGACGGTCGCCGCACCCGGCGCATGCGACCGTTGTTGCAACATCGGGCAACACTCCTCCGCTCCGGTACCCCGCGGCCCGCCTCGGACCGGGAACGGCGTGCGCGGCACGAGGCGTGCTCCGGTCTCGACGTATCCACGCGCAACCCGCGCACAGGAGGACGACCGATGACCACCCGCACTCCGCCCGCTCCCCCCCGCGCCCTCGACCGCCGAGGCTTCGGACGCCTGCTCGCCTGGTCCAGCGCCGGCTGGACGCTGTTCGCCCTCGGCATCGCCGGCGTCGGGAACATGATCGCCCGCTTCCTGTTCCCCAACGTCCCCTTCGACGTCGAAGAGACCCGCTTCAAGATCGGTTACCCGAGCAGCTTCGGCCCCGGCGTGCACGAGCAGTTCAAGCCCCGCGGCTTCTGGGTCGTGCGCACCGCCTCCGACCCGCTCTCGGGGAACCCCGGCCAGCCGGGCATCTACGCCCTGTCGACGATCTGTACCCACCTCGGCTGCACGCCGAACCTGCTCGCCTCGGAGCGCAAGTTCAAGTGCCCCTGCCACGGCAGCGGCTTCCGCCTGACCGGCGTCAACTTCGAGGGACCAGCGCCGCGCCCGCTCGAGCGCTTCGCCATCGGCCTGGCCGACGACGGCCAGATCGAGGTGCGCAAGGACGAGAAGTTCCAGCAGGAGAAGGGGGAATGGACGCAGCCGGGCTCGTTCCTCGCCTGCTGAATCAGCGGCGGAAGGGCCCACGGATGCCCAGGGTGCGCAGCTTCCGCCACAGGGTGCTGCGGTGCATGCCGAGCAGCTCTGCGGCCCGCCCCTGGTGCCCGCCGGTCTCGTCGAGGGCCGCCCGGATGCGGGCGGCCTCTTCGCTCCCGGCGCTCGCCGGGGGCGCCGACCGCGGCGGCGGAAGGGGACCCTCGCGGAACTCCGGGGGCAGCTCGTCGATGGTCAGGCTGTCGCCGACCCCGACCACCGAGGCGTACTCCATCGCGTTCTGCAGCTCGCGCACGTTCCCGGTCCAGGGATGGTCGAGCAGCGCCCGCATCGCGACCGGGTGCACCCGGGCGTAGGCGTGCCGCCCCGAGGCGCCCGCCCGCTCGAGGTTGTGCGACACCAACAGCTCGATGTCCTCGCGCCGCTCGCGCAGCGGGGGCAGGAACAGCGGCACCACCCGCAGCCGGAACATCAGGTCCTCCCGGAAGCGCCCCTCGGCGACCGCCCGGCGCAGGCTCTGGTGGGTCGCGGAGATCACCCGCACGTCGACCTCGACCGCGCGGGTGCCGCCGACCGGGGTGAAGCTGCGCTCCTGCAGCACCCGCAGCAGCTTCGCCTGCAGGTCCACGGGCAGCTCGGCGACCTCGTCGAGGAACAGGCTGCCGCCATCGGCGCGCTCGAACATCCCCCGCCGGTCGCCGACCGCGCCGGTGAAGGCGCCGCGCACGTGGCCGAACAGCTCGCTCTCGAGCAGGGTCGCCGTCAGCGCCGCGCAGCTGACCGACACGAAGGGCTTGCCCGACCGCGGGCTCAGGGCGTGCAGCGCGCGGGCGATCGCCTCCTTGCCCGTGCCGCTCTCGCCCCGCACCAGCACGGTCACGTCGGCCGCGGCGACCCGCTGCACGACCGCGAACAGCTTGCGCATCGCCGAGGAGCGGGTCAGCAGGCCGTGGAAATCGCTCGCGTCCGCGAAGGAGCGCCAGGGCCGCACCCGCATCCCGCCCGGCTCGGCCAGGCTGAGGCTGTACGGATCGAGGCGCAGCAGCACGACCGCCGGCTCCTCCGGCGGCACCAGCAGCGAGTGCACCCGGAAGGCCGCGCGCCGCCCCTCGCGGGTCAGGTAGCGCGCGGGCTCGCCCCTCCACTCGCGGTCGAGCAGCGGCGACAGATCGCCCTCGAGGCGCTCGGCGCCGACCTCGAGGGTGCAGTCCTCGACGACCAGGCGTCCGCCGCCGAGCTGCCGCGCCCCGTCGGAGGCATGGCGGATCGCTCCGTCGCGGTCGAGCACGTAGAAGGGGATCGCGTCGGCCAGGCGGGCGCAGGCGGCGAGCACGTCGTCGGCGTCGAGGCGGGGCATCAGTCCTCAGGGGGTCGCGGGGAACGCCAGGGTACACCATCGGCGCGCCGCCGCGTAGCCCTGGCGCTCCATCGGACCCAGGGCGACCTGGGCCTCGGCAAAGTCGCCGCCGAGGTCCGCCCAGGTCGCTTCGGACTTCTTGCAGTTCACTTCACTGGAGGAAATCAACGCAGAGGCTCAGAGACGCAGAGGCGCAGAGGGGAGGTTTCTTCCGCTTCTATCGATCGACGAGTCCTGGAGAGGACCAAGAAGTCAAGTCAAGGGGAAGAAAAGGAACGAAGACGAGAAGAGAAGAAGAAATAAGGAAGCCAGGAACCCAGGAAAAGAAACAGAAGAACTGGCAGACAAAGTGCTGCCATCTTCTTGACACAAGTGACACACTTCCTCTCTGACTTTATCGTTTTCTTCTCCGCTCCTTCTCTTCTCTTCTTCACCTACTGACCTCAGCGTACGTTCTGTCCGCGGAGGAGGTCAGTTCGCGAAGTACGACGGGAGGAGGTGAACCCCTCCCCTACATGTTTGTCATACTTACAACTGCTCGAATCCCATGTAGGGCGGTGTTTACCCCCGCCCGCCGAGCCGGGACAGAAATTATGCGGAGGTCAGTATCGAAATCAACCCAAGACAGTCTCGGCTCCTCCGAAACAGCCTTTTCTCTGCGCCTCTGCGCCTCTGCGCCTCTGCGTTGAGTTCTTCTTCCATGCCAACGAGCAACCGACGCGACGCCCTGCCTCCCACCCCGCGCACAACGGGACCCGCGACCGCAGGCTGGCACCGGACTTGCTCAGCCCATCCTCGCCTGCGCGTCACACCGCCCCGTTCCTCCGCCCGCACGGCGCCGTTTCGTGAACGATTGGCATCTGCGCCGCCGAAGCGGGAAGATACACCACCCCCTGCCAGGAGAGCTCTCCCATGCTCCTACGTCTGACTCTGCTCTGTTTCGCCCTCGGCGCCTGCGCCGACGAGCGCATCGCGGGAACCTCCGCGCTCGCCGAGGCGACCGATCTGCGCGCGGCCCTGCCCGCGCTGCTGCGCGCCCCCCTCGACAGCGCCGAGGTCGCGCTGTGGCTCGAGCACGCGCCCGAAGCCGCCGCCCGCCTGCGCCAGGAGCGGTCCCTGCGCGTCACGCCCGGCGAGTCTCCGGACGCGCGGCTCGCGCGCCTGCGGGCTTTGCCGGTCTGGGCCGACCTGGAGCTCTCCTGCGACGAGCTGCTCGCGGGGCTGGTGAAGCTGTCCTTCGGGCTCGAGCTGGCGAGCACGGGGCTGGACGGGCTGCGCGCCGAGCAGGGCGACCGCCGCGCCGAGCTCGAGGCCCTGCTGCCGCGGATCGGCGACGACCGGCCCGAGCTGCGGGCCGAGCTCGAGGCCTCCCTCGCCCTGCTCGATGCGCTCGATGCCGCCCTCGACGCGGTGCCCGACACACGCGTCGCCCTCATCGACGCGCGACGCGACGCGCTCCAGGACACGGTCGGCCGGCTGTGGGAGGTGATCGAATGAGACGCCTGCTGCTGCTGTTGCTCGCTGCGGCGGCCTGCGCCCAGCACGATCTCCCCGCCCGCCTCGAGCGGCTCGCCGAGCGCCTCGAGCAGGCACGCGTCCAACACGACGTGCCGGGCCTGGCCCTGGCCGTGGTGCACGGCGACTCCCTGCTGTTCGCCCGCGGCTTCGGCTTCGCCGATATCGAGGCGGCGCAGCCGGTCACGCCGACCACGCAGTTCTGCATCGGCTCGACGACCAAGGCCTTCACCGCGGCGCTGCTCGCGATGCTGGTCGACGAAGACCGCCTGCGCTGGGACGACCCGGCCGTCCTGTACCTCCCCGAGCTGCGCCTGCGGGCCGATCGCAACGCGTGGTGGATGCACGAGCTGCGCGGGGACGCCTTCCGCTTCACCGTCCGCGACCTGCTCTGCCACCGCAGCGGCTACACCCGCCTCGGCGTGTTGTGGGCCGGAGGCGACCGGCAGCCGGCCGAGATCATCGCGGCGGCCCGCCGGGCACGGCCCTTCGGCCGCTACGGCGAGGACTTCCTGTACAACAACGTGATGTTCCTGGCCGCCGGCATGGCGGCCGCGCGGGCGGCCGGCGCGGAAGACTGGCACGCCCTCCTGCGGGAGCGGCTGCTCGAACCGCTCGGCATGGAGGCGAGCCGCTCGGTCATCGCCGAGGCCGTCGCCGACCCGCGCTTCGCGACCGGCTACCGTCTCGATGCGGAGAAGACGCTCGAGCCGGTTCCCGTGCGCGACATCACCGCCATAGGACCGGCCGGCAGCATCACGAGCGACGTGCTCGACATGGCCCGCTGGCTGCGCCTGCAGCTCGCCGGGGGGAGCATCGACGGAACCAGGCTTGTCAGCGCCGAAGAGCTCGAAGAGACCCGCACCGAGCAGCTCGCGGTCGGCGGCGGGGTCGGCTACGGCCTCGGCTGGATGCTGCGCAGCTGGGAGGGGCGGAAGGTGGTCGAGCACGGCGGCAACATCGACGGCTTCGCCGCCCAGGTCGCGCTGTTGCCCGAGGAGGATCTCGGCTTCGTGCTGCTGACCAACACTAGCTTCACGCCCCTGCAGAGCGCCTCGATCGACCTGGTCTTCGCCACCCTGCTCGCCGAGGAAGAGCCCGCGAGCGGCCTGAGCCAGGCCGAGCTCGACGCCCTCTGCGGGCGCTACGCGGCCGGCTTCCTCGGCGAGGACAGCTGGCTGACGGTCGAGGCCCGCGACGGCACCCTGCACCTCGACGTGCCCGGCCAGATGCTGTACGAGCTCAAGCCCCCGGATGAGGAGGGCCGCTGGGCCTTCGCGATCGCCCCGGACGCGATCCAGGTCGCCTTCGAGCGCGACGCCGAGGGGGAGCTGGTCGCCCTGCACCTCTACCAGGCCGGCTTCGACTTCGAGTGCCTGCGCGAGGGTCACGAGCCCCCGGTCGAGATCCCCCTCGCCGAGCTCGCGCCCTACCTCGGCCGCTACCGCGACGAGGCCGGCACGGTGCTGACCGTGAAGATCGCCCACCGGCGCCTCGCGCTCGACGTGCCGGGCCAGATGGTGTACGAGCTCTTCCCCCCCGACGCCGACGGGCGCTGGGCCTTCCGGGTGCGCCCGGACACGTTCCAGCTGCGCTTCGAGCGCGATGAGGCCGGGGCGGTCGTCGCCGTGGTCGTCTTGCAGGACGGCGCCGCGAACCGCGCCGCGCGCGTCGCCGCGGCCGAGGAGGACCCGCTCCCGAGCCTCGACGAGGCGCTGGCGCTGCTGCGTCGGGGTCTCGGAGGGCTGGCCCCGGAGGAGGTGCCCGCGCTGGAGATGCGCGGCGAGGTCCACTTCGTCCACCAGGGCGTGGTCGGATCGCTGCTCGTCCACAGCGAGGGGCTGACGAAGCACGCCGAGCACATGGACCTCGGGGACTTCGGCAGCATCCACGCCGCCTGCGACGGCGAGCGCGCCTGGAGCCTGTCGAGCTTCGCCCCCTTCGAGGAGCTCGAGGGCCGCGCCCTGGCCCAGGCCGTCGCCGGGCATCCCCTGGCCGGGCTCGGGGACCTGCGCGTCCGCTTCCCCGGCTCCCAGGTCATCGGCCGCGACGAGGTCCGCGGGCGGCCGGTGGTGCTGCTCGAGCTGGCCGGCCCCGACCTGCCCTCGCGGACCCTCGCCGTCGACCTCGAGACCGGCCGCGTGCTGCGCGAGCGGGCGGTCGAGGTCGCCGCGGGCTTCGGGGAGATCCCGGTGACGATCGAGTACGAGGACTACCGCGAGGTCGCGGGGGTGGTCCTGCCCTTCCGCGCCACCACCCGCAACCAGCACAGCGGGGCGACGGTGCTCAGCCTGTTCAGCGTCGAACGCCGCGAGGCGCTGCCGGCGGGGACCTTCACCCTCGAGGCTCCGGCCGCGGCCGATTGAGGGCTGCCCGCAGCCCCGGGCGCTCAGTCGTGCCCGTGGCACCAGCGCTTCTCGGTCTCTTCGCCGCAGGCGAGGAAGTGCGGGCAGTCGAGGCAGGTCAGGTTGACGATCGTGAAGAGGAAGTCGCCCTGCTCGAGGATGCCCTCGCCGGAGTTGAAGCCGAAGCAGTTCGGTCGCTCCGCCTCGACGTCGCGGGTGAACATGCAGTGCTTCTCGCAGCCGGGGGCGGTCTGCGCCTCCTTCCGGCAGTACCAGCCGACCATGCAGCCGCGCCCGGGGGTCGTCGTCAGGTCGAGGTCGATCTCCTCGGCGGGAGGCTCGTAGCCGACGTCGGTGCCGTGCTCGGCGACGTAGTCGAGGTAGTCGGCGAGGCCGGTCTCGTCGAAGGTCTCGTTGTAGTCGAGCAGCTCCTCGGGCGTCATCTCGTCCGGGGATTTCTCGGTCACCGCTCTACCCCTTGAGAATGTCGGAGGCGTTGGCGTCGGCCATCGTCGGGACGTTCTCGACGTTCTCCATCTTGCCGAAGCGCAGGATCGGCGCCGGGTTGTTCGCGTAGGCCCCACCGTCGGGCTTCGCATCGTCGGTCAGGTTCTTGCACACCCAGATCGCGACGTCGCCCTTCTGGGTCGGCCCCTTGGTCTTGTGGCGGCGGCAGGTGTCGATGCGCTTCCAGGTCAGGGCGTTGGCCGAGAACTTCGAGCGGTCGGGGGTGAAGTTGCCGTCCGCGGCGAGGCGGTACAGGCCCTCGGGGTAGATCTGGCCGGTCTTGCGGTCCTTGACCTTGATGCGCCCGCCGAGCCGCCACACCGTGATCACGTGGCCGTACTGCAGGCCGAGCTGGAACTCCGCGAAGCCGGCGTTGCGCCAGCGGTCGTTCTCGAGCCAGTACTTCCAGCACTGGCGCTTGCCGCCCTCGAGGGGGGTGAAGTAGCTCGCGAAGTCCTGGTTGAACCACTCCTTGCCGGTGCGCTCGTGCTTCTTGCCCTTGTAGCGCGGGTTGACGCACTTGCTCGTCGAGTTCCCGATCATGTTCGCCCACTGATCGTTGATGTTGAGCCAGTAGCAGCAGATGAAGGAGGCGAGGGTGCTGCAGGCGAAGGGCTGGGTCCAGGGCTTGAAGTCTTCCTTCTTGGGACGGCGGCTCGTGTGCCAGCGGTTGTTCGCGATGCACTTGTTGGTCGCGGAGTCGTACTTGAGGTTCATCGGCCCGTACACGGTGCCGCGCCCGTCGTGGGAGAACTTCAGGTAGTCGAGCAAGTGCTGGAACTTGCCCGCGACCGGGTTGTCGGCCGGCGCGTTGTCCCACTCGGGCTTGACCCCGGGGCCGGCCGCGCCCCCGCCGCCGGTCGGGGCGCTGGGGGAACCGCCGCCTCCGCCGCCGCCGCTCGCGGGGGTGACCTGTTTGCCGCATTTCGGACAGTGGCTGACCTGTGGCATCACGCCCTCCTGTTGGAACGTTGGGATCGATGATACCAGGCGCCGCTCCGGATGTGTACGCTGGCGGAGGCCCCCCGCCCGGAGGAAACATGCCCGCCCCTCGCCGCATCGGCCTCGCCGCCGTCGGCCGCGGACTGCTCGGCCTCGCCGGCCGCCTGCCCGGCCTGCTCGAGCTCGGCCTCACCCTCGGCCCGCGCGGCGCCGACAGCCGCTACTCCCTCGGCGCGGCGCTCGCCCGCACTGCCCGCCGCCAGCCGGGCGCGACAGCCCTGATCGACGGGCCGCGGAGGCTGAGCTACGCCTGGCTCAACGGCTGCGCCAACCGCCTGGCCTGGGTCTTCCGCCAGCGCGGGATCGGCCCGGGCACGGTCGTCGCCCTCTTGTCCCGGAACCGCCCCGAGCTGCTCGCGGCCGTCGCCGGCCTGGCCAAGCTCGGGGCCCGGCCCGCTCTCTTGAACAGCGAGCAGCGCGGCGCCTCGCTGGCGGCCAGCCTGGCCCGGCTCGCGCCGACGGCCGCGGTGGTCGATCCCGCCCTGGCCGGGCGCTACGCGGGCACGGAGGCGGCGCCGCCGCCCTGGTGGCTCGGTCCGGGGGTGGACGGCCCGGACCTGCTCGCCGAGGCGGCGGAGGCGCCGGCGGGGGAACCTCCGGAGCTCGCCGAGGTGCGGCTCGGCGACCCGGCCTTTCTGATCTTCACCTCCGGCACGACGGGTCTCCCCAAGGCCTCGCGCATGTCCCACCAGCGCTGGCTGGGAGCCGGCCTGATGTTCGGCACGGTGTGCCTGCGGTTGCGGCCCGGCGACGTGCTGTACTGCCCGCTCCCCCTGTTCCACAACCACGCCCTGACGGTGTGCTGGGGCAGCGCGGTGATGACCGGCGCGGCCCTCGCCCTGCGGGAGCGCTTCAGCGCCTCGGCCTTCTGGGACGACTGCCGCGCGACCGGGGCGACCGCGATCGCCTACATCGGCCAGACCGCCCGCTACCTGCTCGAGCAGCCCCCCTCCCCCGGCGACCGGGCCCACGGCGTGACCCGGGCGGTCGGCCTGGGGCTGCGGGCGGACTGGTGCGCGCCCTTCAAGGAGCGCTTCGGGCTGCGCGAGGTGTACGAGTACTACGGGGCGAGCGAGCTGCCGTCCGGCTGCTTCAACATCCTCAACCTCGAGGGCACCGTCGGCCTCTGCCCCTCCCCCTGGGCGCTGGTGGAATGCGACGACGAGGGGCGGCCGATGCGGGGCAGCGACGGGAAGGTGCGGAAGGTCCCCGACGGCCAGGCGGGGCTGTTGCTGCTCGAGGTGACCAGGCGCTTCGCCTTCGACGGCTACACCGACGAGGCCGCCAGCGAGCGCAAGCTGGTGCGCGGGGCCTTCGCCTCCGCTGACGTGTGGGTCAGCTCCGGAGACCTGATGCGGCACATCGGCTTCGGCCACCTCGCCTTCGTCGACCGGCTCGGCGACACCTGGCGCTGGAAGGGGGAGAACGTCGCCGCCGCCGAGGTCGAGGCGGTCGCCCGCGGGGTGCCCGGGGTGCGGGCCGCGGCGGCCTACGGGGTCGAGGTGCCGGGGGCGACCGGCCGGGCCGGCATGCTCGCCGTGGTGTGGGAGGATGCGCCCCGCCTCGAAACGCTGCCCGTCTTCCTGCGGGTGTGCGCGGAGCTCGAGACCACGAGCACCTTCAAGCTCAAGAAGGGCCCGCTGAAGGCCGCGGGCTACGCGCCGCAGGAGGTGTCCGACCCGCTCTACGTGCTGCTGCCCGGGGCCCGCGCCTGGGCGCCCCTCGACGCTCCCCTGCACGCCCGCCTGGCCGACGGCCTCGGAGCCCTGCGATGAGCGGCTTCGCCGGGCTCGAGCGCCTCGCCCGCCGCCTGGTCCGCCGCGCCGGCCTGCCGGCGGCGGCCCTGGCGGTCGCCCGGGGCGGGCGGGTGGTGTTCTCGTGCGGGATCGGCTGCGCGCCGGACACCCTGTTCGGCGGCATGTCCCTGACCAAGGCGCTGACCAGCGCCGCCGTCTGGCTGCTGCTCGAGGACGGCCGGCTCGCCCTGGACACGCGGGTCGCGGAGCGCGTCCCGGAGTTCGCCAGCCACGGCAAGGAGGCGGTGACGGTCGAGCACCTCTTGACCCACACGGCCGGCTTCCCCGACGCCTTCCTCGCCCCGCTCGACGGCGCCGACCCCGCCCGGCGCCGGGCGGCCTTCGCGGACTGGCGGCTGGCCTGGGCCCCCGGCAGCCGCTACGCCTACCATCGGGTGGCGGTGCACTGGGTGCTCGCGACGTTGATCGAGCAGGCGAGCGGCGAGGACTTCCGCCGCTTCATCCGCACGCGGCTGCTCGCCCCGCTCGGCCTGGAGCGGCTGTTCCTCGGCCTGCCCGCCGAGGAGAACCCGGCGGTCGCGCCGATCGCCTTCGTCGGCCGCGCCCTGCCCGGCTGGCTGCTGCGCCTGTGCGGGGTGCGCGTGCCGGCCTTCGTCTCCCACGAGGACTACTACCGCGGCTACAACGACCCCGCCGTGCGCGCCGTCGGCGTGCCGAGCACCGGCGCCATCGGCACGGCGGGGGACTTCGCGCTGCTCTTCGGGGCGCTGCTCGACGGCGGGCAGGCGCTGTCGGGGCGCTCGCTGTGGCGGCCGGAGACTCTCGCCCGGGCCCACGAGGTGCGCACGGGCGCGCTGCTCGACCCGATGACCGGGCGCCGCGCCCTGCGCTGCCTCGGTCTGGTGCGGGCCGGCGGCAAGGGGAAGGTGTACCGGAATTTCGGGCGCACTTGCTCCGCCGGGAGCATAGGTCATCCTGGGATGGGGGGCCAGATCGCCTGGGCGGATCCCGCCACCGGGCAGAGCTTCGTGTTCTTGACCAGCGGCTTCGACCGCAACCTGCTGCGGCTGGGATGGCGGAACCTGCGCCTGTCCGGCCGGGCGGCGAAGCTCAAGGCTTGAGGAGGGATGATGGCACGCGAAGGCAGCGGGGTGCGGATGTTGAGCCGCTGGATCGAGGGCGAGGTCGCGCGTTCCCGCCGGGGCCACCGGGACCGGGCGTTCATCGACCGGCTGCTGCCCTGGATGGAGCGCTGGGCGCGCTACTTCGACGCCGAGGTGCGCGGCCTGGAGAAGGTGCCCCGCGAGGGGCCGGTGATGCTGGTCGGAAACCACTCCGGCGGCGCCCTCGCCCCCGACGTCGCGGCCCTGCTCGCGGCCTGGTTCCGGGAGCGCGAGGCGCCGCTGACCGGCCTCGCCTTCGACGCCGCCTTCGCCGTGCCCGTTCTCGGCAGCGTGCTGCGCCGGCTCGGCCTGCTCCCCGCCAGCCCCCTCAACGCCGCGCGGGTGCTGCGCCGCGGGGAGGCGCTGCTGGTCTACCCGGGGGGCGCCCACGAGGTGTTCCGGCCGTGGACCGCGCGGAACCGGGTCGACTTCGGCGGGCACAAGGGCTTCGTGCGGCTCGCCCTCAAGGAAGGCGTGCCCGTGTACCCGGTCGTCAGCCACGGCGCCCACCACACCCTGTTCGTGCTGCGCCGCGGGCAGCGGCTCGCGCGCTGGCTCGGCCTCGACGGCAGCCTGCGGGTCAAGGTCTTCCCGCTGCTGTTGCCCCTGCCGCCCCTGCCGGCGAAGATCGTCGTCGAGCTCGGGGAGCCCCTGCCCTGGTCGCTCGCGGGCGGCGATCCGGACGACGCGGCGACCGTTTCCGCCGCCTACCACGCGACGGTAGAGGCCCTGCAGACGCGGCTGGACGGCCTGGCCCGGGAAGTGCCCGCGCCGCTGCTGGGACGGCTCCGATGAGGCGGCTGACCGGGCTCGACGCGAACTTCCTCTACGCGGAGACCCCGCGCGCCTTCCTGCACACCCTGAAGATCGCCGAGCTCGCGGACACCGGCCCCGAGGACACCCTGCTCGCGCGCTTCCGCGCCGCCCTCGAGGCGCGCGTGCACCTGCTGCCGGGCTTCACCTCGCGGGTGATGTTCGTGCCCCTCGGCCTCGCCCCGCCGGTGCTCGCCCCCGACCCGGACTTCTCCATCGCCCGCCACGTCCAGCTCCAGCGCGTCCCCTTCCCCGGCGACCGGGCCGCCCGCGACCGGGTGATCGCGACCATCGCCGCCGCGCCCCTGCCGCGCGACCGGCCCCTGTGGGCGATGACGCTGCTGACCGGCCTCGAGCACGGCCGCGTGTGCTGCGTGACCCGGCTGCACCACGCCCTCGGCGACGGGCTGGCCTGCGCCCGCATGCTCGAGCGGGTGGCGCGGCCCTCGCCGGAGCCGGCGCCTCCGCGGCTTCCCACGCCCCTGCCCCGGCGCCGGCAGCTGCTCTCCGCCGCGCTGCGCGACCGCGTCCCCCACCTGCGCGCCCTGCCCGGGCTGACCGCCCGCACCCTGCGCGCCCTGGCGGCCCGCGGGGAGCGTCCGCCCAGCCTGGTCTTCGGTGCCCCCCGAACCCGCTTCAACCGGGCCCTGTCGCCGGGCCGCAGCTTCGCCTCCGCGCGCCTGCCCCTCGACGCCCTGCGCGAGGTCGCGCGCAGGCTGGGGGTCAAGCTCAACGCGGTGCTGCTCGGGCTGGTCTCCGCTGCCCTGCATGGCGTCCTGGAGGAGCTGGGGGAAGCGCCGCGCCGGCCGCTGCTGGCCAGCGTCCCGCTCGGCGTGGTCGACGCCCGCACCCGGGGCAACCACCTGTCGAACCTGATCACCTCGCTGTGCACCGACCGCGCCGACCTGCCGGGCCGGATCCAGGCGATCGCGGCGGTGACCCGGCAGGTGCGCGCCGACCACGCGATCGTCGGCGCCGGGGCGATGCGGGCCTGGGCGGAGTACACGCCGGCGCTGCCCTTCGCCTGGCTGCTCGGACTCTACTCCCGCTGGAAGCTCGCCGACCGCCACCGGCCGCCGGTCAACCTGATCGTGTCGAACGTGCGCGGTCCGGCGGAGCCGCTGACGGTGGCCGGGGCGCGGGTGACCGGGCTGACCTCGGTCGGGCCGATCCTCGACGGCATCGGGCTCAACGTCACCGCCTGGAGCTACGCTGGTCAGCTCGAGCTCGGGCTGCTCGCCGACGACACCTGCGCGGCCCCCCTCGCCGCCCTCGCCGCCGGGCTGCTGCCGGCGCTGGAGGGCCTGCATGGCTGAGGAAGAGACGCTGCCGACCGAGACCAGCCTGCTCGCGCTGTGGAGCCGCAACGTCGACGAGCGCACCCTGCGCGAGGGCTCGCCCCTGGCGAGCTACCGTCCCGCGGCGGCGGACGGGTCCCCCAGGCCCGCGGCGGGTCCCGCCTTCGTGCGCGGAAGTCGCCTCGCCGAGGGGGGCATGGGCGTGATCTTCAAGGGGATGCAGTGCCGCCTCGGCCGCGAGGTGGCGCTGAAGACCCTGCGGCCGGGCCGCCGCGGCCCGGCCGAGCGCGCGGACTTCGTCGCCGAGGCGCTGGTCAACGGCCGCCTCGAGCATCCGAACATCGTGCCGGTGCACGACCTCGATGTCGACGAGAACGGCGAGGCCTTCCTCGCGATGAAGCTGGTCGGCGGGAAGTCGTGGGCCGCGCTGCTGGGCGAGGGCAGCGTGCTCGACCGCGACCTCGACATCCTGCTGCACGTCGGGCACGCGGTCGGCTTCGCCCACAGCCGGAACATCGTCCACAACGACCTCAAGCCGGCCAACGTGATGGTCGGGGACTTCGGCGAGATCCTGGTGATGGACTGGGGACTGGCCCTGAGCCTCGAGTCGCCCCCGCCGCCCGGGTTGCGGGGGCGGAGCGGGCTGAGCGGGGCCTTCGGGACGCCGGGCTACATGGCCCCCGAGCTCGCCAACGGCGACACGGAAGGCGTCGGAGCGCACACCGACATCTTCCTGCTCGGGGCGATCCTCTACCGCGTGCTCGCGGGCCGCGCGCCCTGGACCGCCGGCGGCAACCTGTTGCAGTGCATCGTCTCCGCGGCGCGCTGCGAGCCTCCGCCCCTGCCGGAGGATGCACCGCGTGAGCTCGCCGCGATCTGCCGCCGGGCGATGGCGCGGGACCCGGACGCGCGCTTCCCCTCGGTCGCCGCCTTCCAGGACGCGCTGCGCGCCTACCTCGGGCACCGCCAGAGCGTCGCGCTCAGCGACCGCGCCGGGCGGGCCCTGGCGGAGCTGGCCCGCGACGACGCGGAGCTCGCTTCCTCCGACCGCCTCTACATGCGCTTCGCCGAAGCCGTGTCGAGCTTCGAGCAGGCCCTGTCGCTGTGGGAGGAGAACCCGGACGCGCTCCAGGGTGTGTGGGAAGCGCGCTACGCCTACGCCCGGGCGGCCCTGGACCGGGCCGACCTCGGCCTCGCCCGGGCGCTGCTCGACGAGCTCGACGGCGAGCGGGATCCGCCGCGCCGGGCCGGGCTCGAGCGCGCCCTGGAGCATGCGCGGCAGCGCCGGGAGCGGGAGCGGAGCAGCCGGCGACGGCTGCTGGTCGCGCTGTGCACGACGCTGGTCGCGCTCTTCGCCGGGCTCGCCGGCGGGCTGTACGTCATCTCCTCCAACGCCGCCGAGCTCGCCCGCCAGAAGGCCAACGCAGACCGCCGCGGAGCGGTCGCCCAGGCGGCCCTCGAGGATCTGGTGGACAACGTCCAGCAGCGGCTGCTCGACGAGCTCGGCGAGCAGCGTGCCCAGGAGCTGGCCCGCGAGCTGCTGGTCGGCGCCCGGGACGGCTGGCAGGCCCTGCGCGAGGCCGACCTGGCCGCCGCGGACACCGGTGTGGGGAGCGCCCTGGTGCGGCTGCGCCTCGGACGGCTGTACCTGAGCGCCCAGGACGACGAGCGCGCCCTGGCGGAGATCCGCGGGGCGATCGACCAGCTCGACGAGCTGCTCCGCAGCGACTCCGCGCCGGCGCTGCGCCTGCTGGGGGCGGAGGCCTTCGTCGCCCTCGGCGCGGTGCACGGCGCGCGGGGCGAGCCCTCCCTGGCCGGCCCGATCCTCGAGCGCGCGTTCGACGCCCTGGACGCGGCTGCGGAGCGGCCTCCCGCCCTGGTCGCCGAGGCCCTTGCCGAGCTCGCCGCGGTGCGCCGCGACCAGCTCCGCCTCGCGGAGGCCGACAGCCTGCTCGCGCGCGCCGTCGAGGTGCGGGCTGAAGAACGCCGGGCACGGCCCGGGGATGCGCGCACGCTGTACGCCTTCGTCGACACCGCCCTCGCCCACGGCGAGGTGCTGCTCGAGCGCGATCGTCTCGACGCTGCCTCCGCCCGCGCGGAGAGCTGCCGGGCGGCGCTCGCTCCGCTCCTCGCAGGGGGCGCGCCGCTGGTCGCGGACGCCCGGCGAGCGCTCGGCGTAGACCGGCTGCGCGCCGAGGTGGCGATCGTTCTCGCGGAGCCGGACGCGCCCACACGATGCGACGCGCTGATCGCCGACGCGCGCGCCCTGCTCGCCCGCGATCCGCGCAACCGGCGCTCGGTGCTCGACCTGATGCGCGCCATCGAGGTGGCGGTCTGGCTCCCCTACAACGCCGGCAGGATCGGCGAGGCGCGCGTCCTGTTCGAAGAGCTGCAGTCCCTCTCCCCGGCGACCTGGCCCGAGCCGGAGAGGCCGCGCCGCAGCCAGTACCTCGCGATCGACGTGCTGTCGCTGTTCGGCAGCCAGCTCGCCCTCGAGCACGCCACGGACGCCTCCCGCGCGTGTCTCGAGGCCGCCGTCGCGCTCTGTGACGGGCTGCTCGCCCGCGACCCCGGCAACCACCACATCCGCCTGCGCCGGGCGGACGTCTGGCGCATGCTCGCCCGGCGCCAGTGGCAGACGGAGGCGGTGCAGGAGCGCGCCGAGGCTGCCTGGGCCGAGCTGGCCTCGCTGCCCACCCACTGCGCCAGCCCGGCCCTGGACCTCACCCGCGGCCGGCTCGCGATGACCCTCGCGGGCTGCGCGATCGGCCGGGGGGAGCTCGACGCCTCCCGCCACTGGGCCGCGCGCAGCCTCGCCTACCTCGACCGCATCGACGCGGTCACGACCCAGAGCGATGCGCTGCGCGTCCAGGCCGGCATCGCCTATGCGAGCGGCGACCTCGACGGCGCGAGCCGGCTGTACGAGCAGGCTCTTCGGCGCCTGCGGGCCTACGAGGCCGAGACGGGAGCCCCCTGCGACCAGTCGATCGCCGCCGCCCTCGAAGGCCTCGCCGCGCTCTGTGAGACCCGCGGGGACCACGTGCGGGCCCAGGCGTTGTTCGACGAGTGCCGCGCCCGCATCGAGGCCCTCGTCGCGCGCGACGAGGGCAACCGCGAGGCGTACCAGTCCCTGGCCTGGGCGCTGGGACGCCTCGGCTCCTCGGCGGCCTACCTCGACGACGTCCCCCAGGCGCGGCGCTGCTACGAGCGCGCCGTCGCGGTGCTGCGGGAGCTCCACGCCGCCACGCCGACCCACGTCTCCGTCGCCCAGGACCTGATCGTGACCCTCGGCGAGCTCGGCGAAGTCGAGCTGCTGGGCCTGCGCGGCGAGAGCGCCTGCGCGCGCCTCGAGGAGGCCCTCGCCACGCTCGAGACGTTTCCGCCGGTCCCGGCGGACGACCTGCGCTGGCTCGTGATCCGCGGCGTCATCCTCGTCCAGCTCGCCGAGTGCGAGCTCTTCCTGGCGCGCCTGGACGACGCAGCCGAGCACGCCCGGCGCGGCCTCCCGCAGCTGGCGGCGGTGCACCAGGCGTTCCCCCGGGACCCGACGAAGCGCCTCACCTGGGTGTGGGCGCGTGGGGTCGCCGGACGCATCGCCGCGCGTCAGAGGGACCTGGACCGGGCACGCGCGCTGCTCACCGACCCTGTGGAAGGGCTTCCGGCGCCCGCCGCCCGCACGACGCGTGCGCTCGCGCGGCTGCAGGTCCACGTCGGCGACACCCTCGCCGCGCTCGGCAGGCTCGACGCCGAGATCGAGCGGAACCGGTCGGACCTGGCAGAGCGCCCTTCCCAGCGCGGGGAGCTCCACCTCGCGGCGCATCTGCTCGAGACCGCGGACCTGTTCGTCTCCCAGCGCGAGCTGTCCGCGGCGCGGATGCGGGCCGAGGAAGCCGCCGCGCTGCTCGCCGATCACGACGGCCCGACCGCCGCGGAGCTCGAGCTCCGCGGCAGGCTGCTCGGCGCGCAGATCCTGCACGAGGAAGGCGACCCGGCAGAGGCCTTGGAGCGCATCGCGGCGATCACGGCAGACCTCGACGCGGCGCTGGCGCGCTGGCCCGAGCATCTGCCCCTCGTCCGCCAGAAGGTCTGGACCCTGGTCGAGCACGCCCGGCTGCTCCTGGTCGCCGGAGATCCCGGCGGAGCGCGCGCGCTGCTCGAGGAGGCGATGGCCTTGCAACGCGCGCACCTGAGCGACGCCGTCGGCCACGACGGGCGGTGCGACGAGCTGCAGGTGCTGACCTGGCGCGGCGACGCCGAAGACCTCGCGGGCGACGAGCCGGCGGCGCTCGCCACCCGGCGCGAGGAGGTCGCGCTCGCGCGAGCGCTCGTCGCGGCGGACAGCCTGAGCAGCACCCAGCAGTTCGCCCTCGGCAGCAGCCTGGTCAAGCTCGGCGAGCTGCTGCTCCGAGGCGCCGGATTCGCGGCCGCGCGGGCGCTGTTCGCGGAAGCGCGGGGCGCCTTCGACGAGGTCGTCGCCCTCGGCCCGGTCGACGCCAAGCTCTGGTCCCGCGCCGCCAAGGCCTGGCTCGGGGACGCCTTCTGCGCCCGCGGCAGCGGCGACTTCGCGCGCGCCCTCGCGAGCTGCGAGCGGGCCCACGAGCTCGCGCTGCGTGCCCTCGCCCTCGACCCCTGGCGCGCCCCGGAGGTCGAGTCCATCGCCTCCTGGTCGGAGGGCTTCCGCCACGACCAGCGCCGCTTCGAGCTGTTCACCGGGCAGCGCGCCCCCGAGACGGCGGAAGACTGGCGCATCGTCGCCCTCGACCAGGCGGAGTCCGGAGCCTTCATCGACGCGGTCGAGAGCTACCGCCGGGGCATCGACGACGAGGCGACACCGCGCGACGTGCTGACAGCCGCGCGAGCGGCCTCCCAGGCGGCGGCGTTGGTGGCCGAAGAAGAGCGGGCCGGCTTCGAGCAGAGCGCACGGCGCTGGCTCGGCCGCTGGCTGCGCTCCCTCGCGCGCGACCTGGCCGCCGATCCCGGCCTCGCCCCGAACTGGACCTACATCCGCGACGAGGACCCCGAGCTCGACCACCTGCGCGGCACCGTCGGCTTCCGCGCGCTGTTCCGCGAAGCCGCGGAGGCGGCCGGAATCGAGGAGCCGTAGGTCGCGCGCGCCCGCTTGCAGCCCCCGCCCGGATGGCCGATGCTGGCCCAGCCTCGAAGGAGCCGCGATGACGAACCCCGACCCGAGCCCCGCCACCGACACCTGGCAGGTCCCCGAGCAGGCACCGGCGAAGTCCCTGCTCCACGCCTATCTGCTGCTCGTGCTGCTCGGCTTCTTCGGCGGCCACCGCTTCTACCTGCGGCGCTGGTTCAGCGGCGTGCTGTACCTGCTGAGCTTCGGCTGTCTCGGCCTCGGGCTGGCGCTCGACCTGTTGCTGCTGCCGTGGTTGGTCCAGCGCAGCAACGCGAAGCTCGCGAAGCAGTTCGCCGCCGACCCCCAGCGCTTCGCCCGGCGCGTCCCCCGCCGCGCCCCCTGGGCCGGCGACGAGGGGATCGGGGCGAAGCTCGAGCTCGTGCTCGTGCTCGGCTTCTGGGCGGTCGCCCCGGCGGCGCTCGCGATGGCGGGCTTCATGATCGGCAAGCTCGAGGTGCTGCTGATCGTCGCCGCCATCCTGCTCGTGACCAGCCACCTGCAATGGGCCGGCGACCTGTTCCGCCGCCATCCCCGCCTGCTCGATACGCCGATCGTCGGCGGCGTGCTGCGCGAGCTGCGCAAGCTCGAGGGCTTCTACTTCGAGCACCGTCCGCGCGCCTTCCTGTACTACCTCTTCTATCCCCTGGTCACGCCTTTCGCGCTGCTGTTCTCGAAGACCGCGCGCCGCGAGCTGTGGCTGTTCCTCAAGCCGATCGCCCTGATCAGCGCGGTGCTGCTCGTCGATGTCGTGACCTCGTGGACGGAGATCACTCCCTACATCCCCCTGTCGATGGCCCTGCTGACGGTGTGCGCCACGATCGTGCTGCTGCTGATCCCCCTGGTCGGCCTGCTGCTGCCGGCGATGGTCTCGGCGATCTCCCTCAGCCACCGCGGGCGGGTCCGCACCTCCCGCGCGCTCCTGCTGGTCTCCCTGCCCCTCGCGCTCGCCTTCGGCGCGGCCGGCTGGGCGGTGACGCGGGACAAGATCACGCTCCCGGCCAACCTCTGGCTGATGGAGCGGATGCGCTCACCCGAGCTGCTCTCGGCCCTGCGCGCGACCTCGACGATGTTCCTGCGCTACCACCGTCCGCTCGAGGTCGACGACACCGGCCTCGACGAGGCCCGCACCGAGGAGCTCCAGCGCCTCCTCGACGGCCTGCTCGGCCCGACCGAGCCGTTCGCCTTCCAGGTCTGGCGTGCCACCGACGACCAGGGCTCCTGGCTGTGTGTCGTGCTCGCGAGCGGAGACACCGAGCTGCTCTTCGCGATCGGCGCGGAAGGCGACGTGCGCTCCGGCCTCGACGCCTTCCCCGACGGTCTGCCAGCGGCTTTGTCGGAGCTGCCGGTGCTCGAGCTGGAGGCGGGGCTGTTCGACGAGCGGTACGGATGGTTGGAGGACGCGGGGTCGTAGCGTAGAACGGTTGGGGAGCGCCGATAGAAGACGGCCGACTTCCCAAGTCGTACGGAGCAGAAGAGGAAAAACGGAATTCAACGCAGAGGCGCAGAGGAGTAGAGGCGCAGAGAGTCCCTCAGCCTTCGGGTGTAGGATTGCGGAGCGGAGGAGAACAATGCGAAGAGCGGACCTGGACCTCGCAGGTTCACCTGGTTGTTCGCAGGGTCTTCTGCCAGAAGGCAAAGCACAGGATGAGCGCTACGTAAACTACGGCTTCTACAACCTGTTGACTACACGGCGGATGCCATCTTTGACGAGTCTCTCCCCGAAGTTGATCACCATCCCCACATTGAGCTGCAGTAGTCGTAGGTAGGTGAGAACCTGGGCTTCGTACACGGCGTTGTACTTCGTTGTTGCCTTGCACTCTACGATGACACGGCGCATCACGAGCAGGTCGATCTTCAGGGGGTGCGCCAGCGGATTGCCCTTGTAGGTGACAGGGACGGACACCTGGCGCTGCACCTCGTAGCCACGAAGCTGCAACTCGTAGGCAAGGCTCTCTTCATAGAGGCTCTCCAACAGGCCGGGGCCACCAAGGGTCCTGTGCACTTCGATCGTGGCATCGACAATCGTGCCTGTGATCTGATTGTCTCTCACTTTGTTCCCTCTCTGTGGCACGTTCTCTGCGCCAGACTTGAACTTCAAGGACCGGCACATCCCGCGGGCTCCCCCGACCGTCGGCAGAGGCCCGCTCTGCGCCTCTGCTCCTCTGCTCCTCTGCGCCTCTGCGTTAAAACTCCCCTCCTCCGCGTCCCGATTGCTGCGCCTGCCTTTCGTGAGCATCGATCGAGGAAGGTATGCACGGGCCAAGCGTGCCCATGGGAAGGCAAGATCATAGTCCCGACACCGTCAGATCGGAGGCCGTCGACGACTGCTCGGCGCTCACAGACCATCGCGACACCGCGCCCCCCATCGTGTAGGAGTAGGAGCGCAACCCACACCGGAGGCACATCATGGGCATGCTGCGCGAAGCCAGCCAGCTGATCGCGAAGTTGGAGAAGAGCCTGGACGCCGGCTACCCCGCCATCGGCCTCGGCCAGGAGCTGATGCGCGACGGGCGGGGACTGATCGGCAAGACCGGCGGGCTGATCGAGCACACCGGCGGTCTGATCGGCAAGACGGGCGGCCTGATCGGCCGGGTGCAGACCCTGCTCGACAAGAACGAGCAGCTGCTCGAGGCCGGGGTCGGCCTGGTCGAGGCGGCGCGGGCATACTGCGAGGCCGGGCGGCGCAAGCTCGAGCTCGAGATCGCGGCGCTGGAGGGACGGGAGAGAGCGTGAGGAAGCGGGGGAAACGTCTCCGGCTGCTCCTCCTCGGCCTTGGGGGCGCGGCGCTGATGGCGCTGGTCGCGTGGCGCTGGATGCCCGGGGACTGGCGTCTCGCGCTCGCCGAGCGGGCGGTGCGGGCGCGGTTTCCGGAGGTTCCCCAGCTGGCTCCGGAGTCCCTCGCCGTGCGGCTGGCCGCGGAGGATCCGCCGCTGCTGCTCGACATCCGCAGCGCCGAGGAGTTCGCCGTCAGCCACCTGCCCGGCGCCCTGCACGTGCCGCCGGACAGCGCCTGGCTGCCGGGGACGGAGCACGCGGGGCGGGAGCTGGTCGCCTACTGCTCACTCGGCTGGCGGTCGTCGCACTTCGTCGCGCGTCTGCGGAAGGCGGGCGTGCCCGCAGCGAACCTCGAGGGCTCGATCTTCCGCTGGGCGCTCGAGGGGCGGCCCCTGGCGCGCGGGGCGGAGACGGTGTCGGTGGTCCATCCCTACGCCCCGGCCTGGGAGCATCTGGTGCCGGCGGAGCAGAGACGCTACGCGCCCTGAGCTGGCGGAGGTCCGCCCCCTCTGCTACACTCGGCCCCCACCCACTCCCCGCGAGGAGCCGATGCCGACCACCTTCAGCCGGGACGAGCTCGCCCTTCTGTACGAACGCCCTCTGCTCGAGCTGGTGTTCGCGGCCGCCGAGGTGCACCGCGCCCACCACGACCCGCAGAGCGTGCAGTGCGCGACGCTGCTGAACATCAAGACCGGGGCCTGTCCGGAAGACTGCCGCTACTGCTCGCAGTCGGCCCACTATGACACCTCCCTCGAGCGCGCTCCTTTGATGGACGAAGAGGCGGTCGTGCAGGCCGCGACCCTCGCCCGCGACGGGGGCGCCGACCGTTTCTGCATGGGCGCGGCCTGGCGCGGGGTGAAGGACAACGAGGACTTCGCCCGGGTGTGCTCGATGGTGTCGCGGGTCAAGGCGCTCGGCCTCGAGACGTGCGCGACGCTCGGCATGCTCGACGACGGGCAGGCCGAGAAGCTCGCCGCGGCGGGCCTCGACTACTACAACCACAACCTCGACACCTCCGAGGAGTTCTACCCCGAGGTCGTGACGACCCGCACCTACCAGGAGCGCCTCGACACCATCGCCTGCGTGCAGCGGGCCGGCATGAAGGTCTGCTGCGGGGGCATCCTCGGTATGGGCGAGAGCCGCAGCGATCGGGTCGCGCTGCTGCACCAGCTCGCCTCCCTCGATCCCCAGCCGGAGAGCGTGCCGATCAACTGCCTGGTCGCGGTCTCCGGCACGCCGCTCGGCGCGCGCGAGCCCCTGCCCTGGGACGAGCTGGTGCGCGCCGTGGCGACCGCCCGCATCGCGATGCCGCGGGCCTACGTGCGGCTGAGCGCCGGGCGGCGCGGGCTGAACGATGCGACCCAGGCGATGTGCTTCCTCGCCGGGGCGAACTCGATCTTCCTCGGCGACAAGCTCCTGACCACCGCGAACTGCGACCCCGACGCCGACGCCCACCTGTTCGCGCGGCTCGGGCTGAAGGCCCAGGGCGCTCCCTGCGGCGCGGAGAGCTGATGCAGCTCCTCGCCGGCCTGGCCCGCGAGCTGGCCGAGCGCGAGCGCCGCGGCCTGTTGCGCAGCCTCGCCCTGCCCGCCGGACGCGACTTCACCAGCAACGACTACCTCGCCCTCGCCCGCGACCCCCGCCTGGTGGCGGCGGCGCGGGAGGCGTTGGAAGCCTGGGGAGCGGGCGCGCCGGCGGCCCGGCTGCTGCGCGGCCAGCTTCCGCCCCACGCCGAGGCCGAGGCCGCGGCCGCGGCCTGGCAGGGGACCGAGGCGGCGCTGCTCTTCCCGAGCGGCTGGCAGGCCAACCAGGCCCTGCTCGGCAGCGTGCTCGGACGGGACGACGCCGTCTTCAGCGACGCCCTCAACCACGCCTCGCTGATCGACGGCATCCGGCTCGGGCGGGCGCGGCGGAGGATCTTCCCCCACAGCGACCTCGAAGCCCTCGACGCCCAGCTCGCCGCCGCGAAGGACTGCCGGCGGCGGCTGATCGTCGTCGAGGAGGTCTACTCGATGGACGGCGACCGGGCCCCGCTCCGGGAGCTCCTCCGCCTCGCGGAGGAACACGACGCCTGGCTGTACCTCGACCGCGCCCACGCCGTCGGCCTGTTCCCCGCTCCGGCGCCGCATCCCCGGCTGCTCGCGACGATGCTGACCGGGGGCAAGGCCCTCGGTGTGCACGGCGCCTTCGTCTGCGCCGCCCGCACGACCATCGACTGGCTGCTCAACTTCGGGCGCTCCTTCGTCTACACGACGGCGATCCCGCCCGCGAGCGCCGCTGCCCTGATCCGGGCGATCGCAGTCGTCCGCGCCGAGCCGGAGCGCGGTCGGCGCGCCCTCGCCCGGGCAGCCGCGCTGCGGGGTCTCTTGGCCGACGGTGGCCTCGAGACCCGCGGCGAGAGCGCGATCGTGCCCGTGCTGCTCGGCTCCCCGGAGCGCGCGCTGCGCCTGGCGGAGGCCGCGCGCGCCGCCGGCTTCGACGTGCGGGCGGTGCGCCCGCCGACGGTGCCGCCGGGGAGCAGCCGGCTGCGCATCGTGTGCCACGCCGACCACACCGCCGAGGAGGTCGCGCGCCTGGCGGGGGTGCTGCGCGCGGCGGCGGAGGAGCTCCCGGGGGCAGACCGCAGCGCAGGGTCGGTTCCCGCCCGACGGGCGGAGGTGAACCCCGCCCCTACCTCGGGAAGAGCGCACCCTGCCGAGGTCAGCACGCCCCCCCTGGTCGTGTGTGGCACCGACACCGACATCGGCAAGACCACCGTCAGCGCGGTGCTGCTCCGGGCCCTGCGGCGGATCGCCGAGGACGTGCGCTACCTCAAGCCGCTGCAGACCGGCGAGGTCTCCGACACCGCGACGGTGCGCGCGCTCGCGCAGCTTCCTCCGCAGGCGACGCCACCCCCGGTGCGCGCGCTGCCTCTCCCGGCATCCGTCGACCAGGCTGCGGCGCACGCGGGCACGACGGTCTCCCTCGCGGAGGTGCGCGACGGCGTGCGCGCCCGCCTGGCCGAGGCCCCCGCGGCCCGCTGGGTGCTCGAGTGCGCCGGCGGGCTGCGGGTGCCGCTGAACGACACGGAGGACCAGGCCGACCTGCTCGCCGCCCTCGGCCTGCCCCTGGTGCTGGTCGCCCGCAGCGGCCTCGGCACGCTCAACCACACCCTGCTCAGCGTCGAGGCGGCGCGCCGGCGGGGGCTGCAGCTGCGCGCGCTGATCCTGTCCGGGCCGCCCCACCCTGCCAACGTCGCGACCCTGCGCCGCTGGCTGCCGGGGCTGCCGCTGGTCGAGCTTCCGCCGCTTCTCCCCCTCGGACCCCGGACCATCGACGCCTGGCTGGAGACGGCCGGCCTGGAGGCATGGCTGTGAGCTCTCCGCCCTGGTTGGCCCTCGACGCGAAGCACTGCTGGCATCCCTACACCCAGCACGGCCTCGAGCCGGAGCCCCTGCCGGTGGTCGCCGCCGAGGGTGCGTGGCTGGAGCTCGCCGACGGGCGGCGCATGCTCGACGCGATCAGCTCGTGGTGGACCATCCTCCACGGCCACTGCCACCCCCGGCTGGTCGCTGCCCTGCGCGACCAGGCCGCCCGCCTCGACCACGTGCTGTACGCCGGCTGCAGCCATCCGCCGGCCGCGCGGCTGGCCGCCCGCCTGGTCGAGCTCGCCCGGCGCCTGCCCGCCGAGGACGGCGGCCTGACCCGCGTGTTCTACAGCGACGACGGCAGCACCGCGGTCGAGGTCGCCCTCAAGGCCTGCTTCCTGCAGTGGGTGCGGCGGGGCGAGAAGCAACGGCAGCGCTTCGTCGCCCTCGAGGGGGGTTACCACGGCGACACCTTCGGGGCGATGGCGGTCGGCGAGCCGGCGCCCTTCTTCGCCCAGTTCGCCCCGCTGATGTTCGGGGTCGACCGGGTCCCGGCCGAGGCCGGGGCCCTCGAGGCCTGCTTCGAGCGGCTCGGGGAGCGCTGTGCGGGCTTCATCCTCGAGCCCCTGGTCCAGGGAGCCGAGGGCATGATCATGCACGGCGCGGACTTCCTCCGGGACGCCCGCTCGCTGTGCGACCGCTACGGGGTGCCGCTGCTCGCCGACGAGGTGATGACCGGCTTCGGCCGCACCGGCACCGTCTTCGCCTGCGAGCAGGCCGGCATCTGTCCGGACTTCCTGTGCCTGGCCAAGGGCCTGACGGGCGGGATGCTGCCGCTGGCCGTCACCCTGATGAAGGAGGAGACCTACGCGCGCTTCGTCAGCGACCAGCGCTCCCACGCCTTCTTCCACGGCCACAGCTTCACCGCCCACGCCCTCGGCTGCGCGGTCGCCCTCGCCTCCCTCGACCTGCTCGAGGAACAGGACACGCCCGCCCGCCTCGCCGCGCAGGGCGCCCGCATCCTCGCCGGCCTGAAGCCCCTGCGAGAGCGTCCCGAGGTCCGCGAGCTGCGCCGGCTCGGCGGCATCGTCGCGGTCGAGATCGCCTCGGCGGAGGATGGCTACCTGTCCGGCTTCGGGGAGGTCCTGCGCGCGTCCTGCCGGGCCCAGGAGGACGTCCTCCTGCGGCCCCTGGGTAACGTGATGTACACGCTCCCGCCGGCCTGCCTGGACGACGCGGACTGCGACCGCGTCGCCGCCGCCCTGTGCGCGGTCGTCGAGCGGGCCCTGGCGAGCGCGCGTCCGTAACCCGTCACCGTCCCATCACGCCGCGTCACCGGCAGGTAACCTCAAGTTTTCGCCGATCATCAGCCTGATATCGACGTGCACGCAGATCGCGAAGGTGCTACACTTCCCCCATACCGATGGAGGAACGTGATGGGAGACGCCGATGTCCCGCGCCGGGATTTCCTCAGCCTGCTCGGCACCGCCTCGGCCTGCGGCGGCGTGCTCGCCGCCGGGGGCAGCTTCGCGACGGTGGTCGGGCGCTACCTGTACCCGGCCGGCGGCGGCGAAGGACACTGGCTGTACGTCGCCCGCGCCGACAGCCTGAAGGTCGGCGAGGCGCGCACCTTCAAGACGCCGGCCGGGGCGGGCGTCACGATCGCCCGGCGCGCCGCCGGCGACGAGCCGGAGGCCTTCGTCGCCCTGTCCGACGTGTGCCCGCACCTCGGCTGCAAGGTGCACTGGGAGGCCGTGAACGAGCGCTTCTTCTGCCCCTGCCACAACGGCGCCTTCGCCCCCGACGGCTCGCCGACCGAAGGACCGCCGGCCGCCGCCAACCAGAGCCTGCCGCGCTTCGCGCTCAAGGTCGAGGGCGGCCTCTTGTACCTGCAGGTGCCGGACGCGGGGGCCGCGTGATGGGCATCGCCGCCTGGTTCCGCGAGCGCATCCCCGTCCGCGGCGAGCAGCTCCGCGAGCTGACCAACGAGCCGGTGCCGGGGCATCTCAAGCACTGGTGGTTCTGCCTCGGGGGCACGCCCGCGTTCCTTTTCCTGGTGCAGATCGTCACCGGCATCCTGCTCGCTTTCTACTACCAGCCGACCCAGGCCAGCGCCTACGAGTCGGTCCGGGCGATCAGCGAGGAGCTGCGCTTCGGCTGGTACCTGCGCGGCCTGCACAAATGGGGCGCGACGCTGATGGTCGCGGCGGTGATCCTGCACCAGATCCGCGTCTACTTCACCGGCGCCTACCGCAAGCCCCGCGAGCTGAACTGGTGTGTCGGCATGCTGCTCTTGCTGCTGACGCTGCTGACCGGCTTCACCGGCTACAGCCTGGTCTACGAGCAGCTCAGCTACTGGGGGGCGACGGTCGCCGGCAACATCTCCGACACCGTGCCCGTGGTCGGGCCGATGCTCAAGCAGGGGCTGCTCGCCGGAGACACCTACAACGCGAACACCCTGCCGCGCTTCTTCATCCTGCACGCGGCGGTGCTGCCCGGGGCGATGATCTGCCTGCTGGCGGTCCACATCACCCTGATCCGCCTGCAGGGCATCTCCGACCTGCGCTTCCCCGGCCAGAAGGATGCGGGCACCTTCAACTTCTTCCCCGACCACGTGCTGACCGAGCTCGGCATCGGCCTGTTCCTGATGCTGCTCTTGTCGGTGCTCGCGACGGTCTATCCCGCCTTCAGCGGGCCGAAGGCAGACCCGCTGGTCACCCCGGAGGTGATCAAGCCGGAGTGGTTCTTCTACGCGACCTTCCGCTGGCTCAAGCTGTTCTCCGGTACCGTCGCGGTGCTCAGCATGGGCCTGATCGGCTTCGTGATGTTCATCTGGCCCTTCATCGACGGCGCCCTGCGCAAGCGCTGGAAGGGGACCGAAGTCAGCGTCTACGTCGGCATCGCCGGCGCCCTCAGCATCATCGGGCTGACCCTGTGGGAAGCCCTCGCCATCCATTGAGACTCCTGGAGGAGCGATGAGCCTGACCGCCAAGAAATTCGTGATCGCCGGCCTGTCCGCGGCCTTCGTGGTCTCCCTCTTGATCGTGCAGTGGAACGAGACCGTGCGGCGCGAGGCGGAGAGCGGGATGCGCGATCCGATCATCGCGGTGCCGGCCGCCTCGCAGGCCTGCGTCGACTGCCACCAGCAGCAGAACCCGGGGATCATCGAGCACTGGCGCGGCAGTACCCACGCCGAGAAGGGCGTCGGCTGCGTCGCCTGCCACCAGGCAGAGGAAGACGACGCGGACGCCTTCCGCCACTACGGCGCCGTGATCGCGACGGTCGTCACCCCGCGCGACTGCTCCCACTGCCACGCGGCGGAGGCGGAGGAGTTCGCCGGCAGCCACCACGCCCGCGGCGGGAACATCCTCGCCTCCCTCGACAACTTCCTGGCCGAGACCGTCGAGGGCTCGCGGGTGCCGATGAACCCGCACGGGGTCGAGGGCGAGCCGGGCACGATCAACGGGATGGCGAGCGCGTTCTCGGGCTGCCAGCAGTGCCACGGCTCGAAGGTCTCGCTGGTCGGCACCGACGGCGCGCCGATCTCCGTCGACGACCTGATGCCCGACGCGAACGGCAAGCCGACCGACCAGGCCGCCCTCGCCCGCATCGAGCGTGACCCCGAGGGGCGTCCCCGCTACCACCCCGGCACCTGGCCGAACACCGGCATCGGCCGCATCAACCTCGACGGCTCCCTCGGCTCCTGCTCGGCCTGCCACAGCCGCCACGACTTCTCGCCGCGGCGCGCGCGCCAGCCGGAGAACTGCGGCAAGTGCCACCTCGGGCCGGACCATCCCCAGAAGGAGATCTTCGAGGAGTCGAAGCACGGCGTCGCCTACCGGGACCTCAAGGACGACCTCAACCTCGACGCGGAGACCTGGGTGCTCGGCGAGGACTACGCCGCCGCGCCGACCTGCGCGACCTGCCACATGTCCGGCCACATGCGCAACGGCGGCAAGGTCACCCACGACCCGGGCCGGCGCATCTCCTGGACCAACCGTCCGCCCGTCAGCAAGCGTCTCAACACCGACGCCGAGAACCACCTGCTGCCCGAGGGCAGCCCGGACATCGTCGACACCTGGGAGCAGAAGCGCAGCCGCATGCGCGACGTCTGCATGCACTGCCACACCGGCGACTACGTCGACGCCTTCTACGTCCAGTATGACGACCTGGTCATCCTCTACAACGAGAAGTTCGCCAAGCCCGGCGAGGAGCTGATGACCGCCCTGCTCGACCACGGGCTGCGCACCGCGACCCCGTTCGACGAAGAGGTCGAGTGGACCTGGTTCTACCTGTGGCACCACGAGGGCCGCCGGGCCCGCCACGGGGCCTCGATGATGGCGCCGGACTACACCCACTGGCACGGCATGTTCGAGGTCGCCGAGCGCTTCTACATGCACCTGGTGCCGCAGATCAAGGAGCTGATCCACGCCGCCCACGAGGCCGGGGATGACGAGGCCGCCGGCGCGATCGAGACCATCCTGGACCGCATCCTGGCGCGGCCCGAGCACGTCTGGTTCACCGAAGGGGCCGAGGACGCCGCCGAGCGTATCAAGCGGGCGATGGAGGAGCGCTACGGGGCGGGCGGGGACTGAGGGCCCGCTCGGCTCAGACGCTCTCGAACGAGAAGAAGACGTAGAGCCCGACCAGCGCAAAGGACGCGAGCTGGCTCAGCGTGCAGGTGATCAGCGGGATGCTCTTGCTGGAGAAGGCGTGGCCCAGCTGCAGCGGCCCGACCACGAGGAACAGGGCCGCGAGGGCAAGGAGCGTGCAGAACAGCGTCTCCGACCCGCCCCCGTAGTGCCCGACGGCGAGCAGCAGGAACACCAGCATCGACACCCAGGCCGCGGCGACGCTTCCGGGGTGGACCTCTCGCTTCGAGGCGTCCGGCCGTCTGGCGAGGTTCGACGCGACCACCTGGTGGCCGAGCAGGCAGAACAGCTGCAGCCCGCACAGGTAGACCAGGCCGAGGGCGACCAGGTCGTAGTCGGAGCCGTGCAGGCCCATCCCCCCTCCTCTCGCCCTTGGGCGAGCGCGCTCCTTTCCCCTTCCTTCTGCTCTCTCAGCCCCCGCTCCCCTCTTCCTTCGGCACCCGCGCGAGCAGCCCCGAGCCGTCGAGCTCGTTCTCGATCACCAGCCGCCAGGTGCGCGCCTTGCCGTAGTCCGGCGACAGCTCGAGGCAGCGCTCGAGGGCGGCGAGGGCGGCCCGGCGGCGGCCCTCGCGGTAGAGGTTGAGGCCGAGGTTGTAGAGGGTGACCGGGTGCTCGCCGAACACCTCCAGGGACAGCTGGAACAGCTCGAGGGCCTCGTTGAAGCGGCGCATCGAGGTGTACATGCGGCCGAGGTCGAAGAACACGTCGCGCGAGCCGCTCAGCGGGAAGAAGTGGTCCTGCACCTTCTTGAGCGCCGCGCACAGCCGCCGCTGCCCGGCGGTGGGGGCGGGACCGGCGAGGGCGAAGAGGCGCTCGGACAGGCTGTGGAAGGTGTACGCGTCGTAGGCGGCGAGGCCGAGCAGGCCGAGCAGGTCCTCGAGCTCGAAGTTGTCGAGGCTCTTCCCCGCCGCGGTCATCACCCGGAAGATCTGCACCGGGCTGAGCCGCTTGAGGTCCTCGAACTCGAGGCGCAGGGAGGGGAACTGCGGGGGCCGGCCGCCCATGCACAGGGCGGCGACCTCGAGCTGGCCGTCGTCGGTGGTGCCGAGGGCGAAGCCGCCGCGCGCGGTGGTCCAGCGGGCGAGGGCGTGGAAGTTGACGCCCATCGAGAAGCAGCCCTGGTGCCAGACCACGCCGACCCGGGGGTTCCCGATCAGCTGGTGCTCGCAGGTCTGGCCCTTGTCGGCGGTCAGCACCAGGAAGCGCTCCCCGCACATCCGCTCGAGGTTGGCCAGGCAGCGCAGGGCGCCGACCGGGAAGTTCAGCACCGTGTCGCCGAGGCGCCGGCCGTAGTCGATCACCAGCTCCTGCCAGAGCGGGTCCTCGTAGGCCGGCCCGTCGAGGTTCCTCCAGGTCACGTCGAGCTCGACGATGCTCTGCTTCTCGTCGACCGGCACTGCCTCGGCGATCTTCGCGGGGTCGGGGGCGCACAGGCCCTCGGCGAGCTTGCCCCCGGCGATGCGGAAGACGTCCTGGCGCAGGGAGTCGAACACGTAGTTGGCGATGACCACCGGCGGGTTCTTCGGTTGCCAGGGCTCGTCGCCGCCCAGGGTGAAGCTGCCGGTCTCGGCGTCGAAGCTGACGACCTCGATCAGGCCGACCGAGGCGAGGGCGCGGAAGGCCCGGTGGCGGCGCAGGGCCTCGACGTTGGCGGCGGCGACGTCGCTGAGGATCAGCCGCAGGCGCGGCCGGGGCTCGGGGAACATCTCGAGCATCGGGAACAGGGCCTTCAGCAGCAGGTAGGCGAACGCGCCGGAGCCCGAGCCGAGCTCGAGCAGCTCGAGGGGCGCCTCGGGGTCGCCGATGTCCTGGGCCCGGCAGTCGAGCCAGTAGCGCTGGATCAGGCGGGCGTAGGCGCGGGCGATGTAGGCGTTGGAGGTCAGGTGGCTCGGCACCCGGCCCTCGCTCCAGGCCCGCGGCCCGTGCTCTTCGTAGAAGTCGCGCTGCAGGTTCCAGAGGCGGGCCTCGGACAGGCGCGCGAGGGCGGGAGCGTCATCGGCGCCGGACGCGGCGGGTTCGGGGGGCATGGGAGCTCCTCGCGAGTGGGCGCGCGGGACGCGCGCGGATCGGATGGTGGAAGTGCCCATTGTAGCGTCTGGCCCGGCACGCCGCCCGGTTGGTGTTGCGCGCCAGGGCCGGTGCGGGGATAATCGCGGGCGTCCCCGGTGACGGTCCGGCACCCGGCTTGCGCTCGCGTCGGAAGTCCGTTTCCCGGTTGCACAAGGAGCCCCGCGAGATGTTGATGAGCAATATCGAGAGCCTGCCCGGCTACCGGATCGTCGAGTTCAAGGGCCTGGTCCAGGGCAACACGATCCGGGCCAAGCACATCGGCCGCGACTTCATGGCCGGCCTGAAGAACCTGGTCGGCGGCGAGATCCGCGGCTACACCGAGCTCCTGAACGAGGCCCGCGAGGAGGCGAAGAACCGCATGATCGCGCAGGCCAAGCGCAAGGGCGCGAACGCGATCGTCAACGTGCGCTTCGCGACCTCGTCGGTGATGCAGGGCGCCGCCGAGCTGTTCGCCTACGGCACCGCGGTCACGGTCGAGAAGGAGCAGTGATGCTCTACCTCGCCGACGCGGTCGACGCCTACATCGCCCTGTTCAGCCTCGGCTTCACGGTCCTGATGCTGGTGACCACCTGGGCGATCGGCCGCGCGATCGAGCGGCGCCACCTGCGCGACCTCGCCGACCGCGAGGCCCGCTTCGCGGACATGATCGTCACCAACCTCAAGCGCCTGCCGCCCGACCTCGCCCCGTCGGACAGCTTCCTGATCGAGGGCTCGGTCGTCGTCGGCAGCGACTACTTCAAGCGCTTCGTCGCCGGCTTCAAGCAGCTGGTCGGCGGCCGGCTGCGCTCCCTGGAGGGCGTGCTGATGCGGGGCCGGCGCGAGGCGGTGCTGCGGATGCTCGAGGCGGCCCGGGCCGAAGGCGCGGACGCGGTCTTCAACATCCGCATCGAGGCCTCGGCGATCGGCGGGGGGAACCAGCAGCAGAACGCGAACATGTCGGTCGCCGAGATCCTCGCCTACGGCACCGCCGTGCGGCTGCGGCGCTGATATGCACGGACCGGGCTACTTCGATGTCGTGATCCGCGCGCTGGTCGCGCGCGTCGCCGTGCTGGTCGTCGCCGGCTCGGTGCTCGTGCCCCTCGGCATGCTCGCCTCCGGCGGCCTGCTCGGGGCGGTGGTGTGGCTGATCGTCACCCTCGCCCTCCTGCTGGCGATCGTCGTCCCGGCCGGGCTCCTGCACAGCTGGCTGCTCTGGCGCCGGGCCCAGCGCACCGCCGCCTGGCTGCAACGCCGCCTCGGGCTGTGCGGCTTCATCTGGGATGTGTGCGACGCCGAGGCCCAGGACCGCGGCCTGCTCGTGTACTCCAGCGAGCGCCGCGAGCTCCTCTTCGTCCCCTACCTCGAAGGAGAGCTGACCGACTGGACCGAGCGCGAGGCCGACGTCGACCGCCTGCCCCTCGAGCGGCTGCTCGCCGTCGAGACCCTGCCCGCCCGGGGGCTCGGCGAGTGGATCCGCTACGGCTCCGGGCCGATGCAGTGCCTGCTCAAGGACGGCGACCCGCTGCTGTTCGAGGCCCACAACGCGCCCCGCGCGGCGGAGCTCTTGCGCGCGGCCCTGTGGCCGGAAGGCGGCGGCGCGACCGTCCACGCCGTCGAGCCGCACACGCCGCTGGCCGTGGCGAACTCGCGGCAGCTCCTGCACACCCTCGCCCTGCGCATCACCCGCCTGCGCGGTTCGCCGCTGTCCAACGCCGCCGAGCTCGAGGCCATCGAGGCCGGTCTGCGCGAGCTGCTCGCCCAGCTCGACGCGGAGAGCGCGCGCTCGGACACCGGATAGCCCCGCTCTGGTCTGCCTCCGGGCGATATGTTCCAATGCCGCGATCACCCCTACGAGAAACGAGGAGGCATCATGGCAGGTCGCGGCATTTTGCTGGTCGCGCTGAGCTGCCTGGCCACGGCATGGGCAGACGACGGCTTGAAGTACCCCGAGACGAAACGCGTCGCGCACACCGACGACTACCACGGCACCGAGGTGCCCGACCCCTACCGCTGGCTCGAGGAGAGCGTGCGCACCTCGGCCGACGTGCAGGCCTGGGTCGAGGCCCAGAACGAGCTGACCTTCGGCTATCTCGCCGCGCACCACGCGGCGCAGACCGCCTGATACATCCAGACAAGGGAGAGACTCAGGATGAAAACACTTAACACACTAGCCTGCGCCGGCGCGCTCGCTGCGCTCGCAATACCCGCAAGCGCCGAGCAGAAGATGGAAGAGGTCGTGGTGACCGCGCAGAAACGTCAGCAGGATATCCAGGACGTGGGCATCGCCGTCAGCGCGTTCAGCGGAGACCAGCTCGACACACTCGGCTTCGACAACAGCATCGATATCGCGCGGATGGTCCCCGGCGTATTCGTCGGCGGCAAC
>JAUIEM010000462.1 GCA_030428695.1 bacterium | reverse complement strand
GAGATCGACTCGCGGCGCCCTTTGTTGCGGCTCGGAGGAGGAGGACGAAGGCAGGCACCCACCCCCGCAAGCCTCGCGAGCGAGGTTTCGGGCCACGCTTCTAGAAGCGCGGCGAGCGCCGCGCGGGAGGCGGCTGCCGAGGGGCGCAGCGCTCGAGGCCTCCGGTCCGCAGCAGGATCCCGGCGCCTCCAACCGGCTCAGTCCGCCAGCAGCTGTTCCTTCTCCAGCCGGGCGCACAGGTCGTGGGCGGAGAGCTCGGTCAGGTGCTTGGGCAGCACCCACACCGCGGCCTCGGGCAGGCGCGTCTTGTCCGAGCGCAGGAAGCCGAGCATCCGCGGCGGCGCCGCGAGGATCACCCGCTCCGCCTGCTTGTCCCGCATCAGCTCGACCAGCCGCGCGAGCACCTGGGTCGCGAAACGCTTCTCGACCGCATCGCTGTGTGCATGGCTGCGCTCGTGGCGGTCGTCCTCGCTGCGGGCGTCCGCCGGCAGGGCGGGATTCTCCAGCCCCTCGAGCTCGTGCAGCGTGCGCTTCTCGCCCTGGGGGGTCGAACGGCGGCCTACGGTGAAGAAGCGCGCGCGGTCGCCGTCGACCGCCGCGATCAGCTGGTGGAGCATCGTGCCCTCCTGGCTCCGGGATCCCCCCAGGCTAGCGCGTCGGGCGCGCGAATACCAGGCGCCCGGCCGGCGGGCGCCCGGGCGGCCCGCTTCAGCCGACGCCCGCCGCCGAGGTCGGCTTCCGCGCCGCGAGCACCCGCGCGACCAGGTGGGTCTCGTCGCGCTCGACCACGAAGCCGGCCGCGGTGAGCAGGGCCGCGAGGTCATCCCGCAGGTAGTCGCGGTAGAAGGGCTCGTGGAACTCCTGCGCGAAGCCCTCGAGCACCGGCGCGAGGGCCGGGCTGTCCGAGAGCTGGGCGGAGTCCTCGACCACGACCAGGCCCCCGGGGCGCAGGAGCCGCCAGGCCTCGGCGACAACCTCTCGCCGGACCGCCCGCGGCAGCTCGTGGAACAGGTAGACCGACAGGACCGCGTCGCAGGACTCCGCGGCCCGCGCTGTGCCCGCCGCATCGCCGACCTCGATCCGGGCGCGCGACCCGAGCAGCTCCCGGGCGAAGCGGACGTAGGCCGGGCTGAGGTCCAGACCAGCGAGCTGCCACGTCGGGCGGGTCTCGGCGATCTGCAGCAGCGCGCGCCCGGTGCCGCAGCCGAGGTCGAGCAGGCGCGGCCGGGGCGGCGCATGCGGCGCGTCGAAGTGCTCGACCAGCGGGGGGATGACCTGGCGGCGCATCACATCCGCCATGCCCCTGAACAGGATCTCGACGCCGAGGTCGTACAGCCGCGCCGAGCGATCGCTGAGGTAGCCGTCCGTCTGCCAGTGGAAGTTCCGCCGGTAGTAGGCGGGGAAGCGCTCGGGTCCGGCCTCGGCGGGCAGGTCGCGGTAGGCCTTGCGGCGCTTGCGCCAGAGCACCCGGGGGCTGTCGCCGAGCAGGTCGGGCAGGCGCGCGAGGTAGGCGCGCACCGGCAGCTGGAACAACAGCTTCTCGGGGTAGACCCCGGCCGCGACGTTGGCGAGGTCGCGGGCGAGCAGCGCCCGGTGCCGGCCCTGCACCTCGCGGATCACCGCGGCCTGCGGCGGGCGGGCCCGCGAGGAGACGAGCCGCAGGCACTCCTGGAAGATGGACGCGGGGATCAGGAAGGACAGCTGCTGCAAGCGGTAGGCGAACGCGCTGCCGGGGCTGAGGGCCATGCTCTGCTCTCCTACTCGGCGGGCTCCTCCAGGGTGAGGTGGCAGAAGCCGGCCTGCCCGCCGCCCGCGTCGATGTACAGGCAGAAGCCGTCGATCGCGCCCTCGACCTGCTCGTCGAGCAGCACCTCGCCGTCGACCTCGAGCACCACCCGGCGGCCGGCGACGGTCAACGAGAACGGCGCCTTCATCTCGTCGAAGGACTGGCTCTCCGGCGTGCCCTTGCTGCGGCTGCCGTCGTCCTTCCAGCGGTCGACGCTGCGCAGGTAGTTGAGCTGGTCGAAGGTGATGATCGCGATGCCGCGGCCCGGCGCCCCATCCTCGAGCAGGTACAGCCCGAAGTCCTTGGCCCCGAACTCGACGAGCAGGCCGCGCAGCCGCCACGCCGGGGCCTCGACGGGCCGCTCCAGGAAGCCGGTGCCGACCCCGACCAGCGCCTCGGGGAAGTCGAGGCTGACGTTGAAGTTCCACTTCGAGCGGTCGGTCGACGGCACGCTGCGCGTCGCGGCATCCCAGACCGGCTCCGGCGCGCCCCAGACCAGCTCGTCGAGCGCGATCTCCGGCGCAGGCGCGACCACCTCCGCCGTCTCGGCCGGCACCGCGGGGCCGGCGTTGGCCGCGTCGCCCGTGTTGGCGGCGGCGTTGGCCGTGTTGCCCGTGTTGCCGCCCGCGCTCGCGTCACCGAGCCAGGGGTCGAGGCGGCCGGTGAAGAAGGCCCAGGCGGCGCCGCCGAGCAGCGCGAGCATCAGGACGACCAGCACGACCTTGACCGCCCCGCCGCCGCTGGCGGGAGCGACGTTCCGGCGGTTGAGCATCGGCCGGGTGTCGAGCGGGCCCGCGGCCTTGAGGTCGAGCAGGTCGCCCTTGTCGAGCTGGCTCTGGCCTTCCTTGAAGGTGATCGACGGGACCCTCTCCCCGCTCGGCTTGAGGTCGAGCTTCCCCTCGCGCTCGAGCTTCTTGCGCAGGGCCTGCAGGTCGGCCAGGAGCGCGCTCGGGTCCGGGTAGCGGTCGGCAGGCTCCTTGGCGAGCATCTTCGCGAGGATCGTGTTGAGCTCGGCCGGGACGTTCTTGCGGTAGAAGTTGATCCGCCGCGGCCGGGCGTAGGAGTGCAGGAAGATCAGGCCGGCGACCGAGTCGGCGATGAAGGGCCGCGCCCCTGCCACCATCCGATGCAGGAGCACGCCGAGGGAGTAGATGTCGCTGCGGCAGTCGGTCTCGCGCGCCCCCGCCTGCTCGGGCGACATGTAGTCGGGGGTGCCGATGATCGTGCCGGTGCGGGTCAGGCCGCTCTGGGCCTGGACCGACTTCGCCAGCCCGAAGTCGAGCACCTTGACCAGGTTCTTCGGGCCGAGCATCACGTTGCTCGGCTTGATGTCGCGGTGGATGAGCTTGCGCTCCCAGGCGTGCTCGAGGGCGTCGGCGACGCTGATCGCGATGTGCAGCGCCTGGCCGAAGCTCGGGTCGCCCTTCTTGAGGTACTGGTCGAGGGGCTCGCCGTCGATCAGCTCCATCGCGAAGTAGAGCCGGTTCGTCTGGTCGTCCATGCCGACCGTGAACACCTGGATCACGTTCGGATGCATCAGCGACGCCGCCGAGCGCGCCTCGACCAGGAAGCGCTGGCAGAAGTTCTGGTCCTCCGCCATCGAGCGCGGCAGCACCTTGAGGGCGACCTTGCGCTGCAGCGAGATCTGCGTCGCCTTGAACACGACCCCCATCCCGCCCTTGCCGAGCTGCTCGTCGATCACGAAGTCGCCGAGCCGCTGCAGCTTCTCCAGACGCAGGGACTTGACCTGGCCTGTCTTCGCTTTGCTCTCTGTCGTGGGGAGGTTCGACTCATCCCACGGCGTCGGCGTCCCTTTGGCGGTCTCCATGCGGTCCCCTCTGCGGCCGGCTGCACCGTAAATCGTACATGGACCGCGCGCTTTGCGCCAGCGCCCGACGGTCTGTACGATACCGGCCCCTCTCTGGAGATGCGCCGTGTCTGGATTTCCCCGCGAGGCCGCCGCCTCCGCCCCGCTCGAGGCCTTCGCCGGCTGGATGCGGGCGCGCGGCTACGACGAAGAGGGCGTGCGGGCCCGGCTCGACCTGCCCGACGTCGCGGCGCTGCGCCTCGAGCGCTTCCCCCTCTATCTGTTCGCCTACCTCGGCCGCGGCGAGCCCCTCGACCGGCTGATCGCGCTGTTCCTCCTTTCCGCCGCCCTCGCCGAGCCGGCCGCCCACAAGCTGCTCGGCGAGCGGCTGCCGATGCTCCTCGCCTGCGGGCTGCTCGAGCGGCTCGAGGACGGGCGCATCGCCGCGGCGGCCAGCCTGTATCCCTGCCAGGGAGGCCTGTTCGCGACCGATCATCGCTTCCGCCACACGCCGCGGCTGGAGGAGAGCCGGCCGGCGCAGCCGGTGATGTACCTCGGCGGGGACTCCTACGCCCTCGCCCGGCTGACGCCGCGCAGAAAGGTCTCGAGCTGCCTCGACCTGTGCACCGGCTCGGGGGTGCACGCGATCCTCGCCGCCCGGCACAGCGAGCGGGTCGTCGGGGTCGACCTCAACCCGCGGGCCGTCGCCTTCGCGCGCTTCAACGCGCGCCTGAACGGAGCCGCGGTCGACTTCCGGGAGGGGGACGCCTACGGGCCGGTCGGCGACGAGCGCTTCGCGCTGATCCTCGGCAATCCGCCCTTCGTGCCCTCCCCCGCGGTGCGCATCGCCTTCCGGGACGGCGGGCCGCAGGGCGAGGACGTGCTGGCGAAGATCGTCGCCGGCCTGCCGCAGCACCTCGCCGAGGGCGGCCGGGCGCAGATCGTCACCCACCTGGTCGAGCACTCCGGCGAGCCCTACCGCGGCAAGCTCGAGCGCTGGCTCGGCGACGCGCGCTGGGACAGCTGGCTCGTGCGGTTCGGTTCCCTCGACCCCTTCGCCTACGCGGTCGAGCAGGTCAAGCGCGGCTTCGGGCAGGCCTACCCGGACTACCGCGACACCCTGATGCGCTGGGTGTCGGGCTACATGGAGCAGCGCATCAGCGGCATCGGCGCGGGCCTGATCCACCTCTGGCGCACGCCCGCGGGCAAGGCCTGGCACCGCGACGACGAGGTGCTGCCGCCCCTCTGCGCCGCTGGTGACCGGGTCGACGCCCAGATCGCGCGCCGGACCCTGCTCGCCGGCGCCGACGACGCGGCCCTCGACGCCCTCGAGGTCGCGCCGCCAGAGGGCGCGCAGCTGGTGCGCAGGACGGACTTCGGGGGCGGCACGTCGGCCCAGTTCGTCACCCCCGAGGGGCCCCTGCAGCGCACCCTCGACGTCGTGCCGCGCATCGCCCGGCTGCTCGAGGCGGCGGGGAGAGGGACGCCGGTCGCCGCCCTGGTCGCCGAGGCGGAGACGCGGGGAGAGCCCGCCGCCGCGACCCGAAAGGCGCTGCGGGCCTTGCTCGAGCTGGGGATGCTCGTGCCTTCGGCTTGACCTGAACGGGGTGGATGACTACGGTTGCGGGGCCCATGTCCCGCGGAGGAATCGCCGATGGCCACCCCCAAGCTGCACCAGGTGCTCGCGATCGAGAAGGGCGTCAAGAACCGCGTCAGCCGCGACTTCACCGACGCCTACAAGGAAGTCCAGAAGCCGGCGCTGTTCAGCGGCATGGCGAAGGCGTACCAGCCCCTCGACGAGGACGGCGACCGCTTTCCGCCCGAGAACCGCAAGGTGCAGCGCATCGCGAGCGAGATGCTGCGCGAGGTCTCCAAGGCCCTGGTCGAGCTGTTCGACATCACCGCGCAGAAAGACTGGGCGAACTGTCACGCCCGGGCCTCGGTGACCATCGAGGGCGAGAGCGCCCCGCTGCTCGAGGACGTGCCGGTCACGTACCTCTTGTTCCTCGAGAAGCAGCTCAAGGATCTCGCGACCTTCGTCGGCCGCATCCCCGAGCTCGATGCGGCGGAGGACTGGAACCTCGACGCGAACACCCAGCTCTACAAGACCGCCGCGCAGCTGACGACCAAGACCAAGAAGCTGCAGCGCCCGATCGTGCTCCACCCGCCGACCAAGGAGCACCCCGCCCAGACGCAGCTGATCACCGAGGACGTGATCATCGGCCACTGGGAGACGATCAAGCACAGCGGCGCCCTGCCCACCCCGCGCAAGCGCCAGCTGCTCGAGCGCATCGAGGCCCTGTCGAAGGCGGTCAAGTACGCCCGCGAAGAGGCCAACGCCGTCGAGGCGCCGAAGCAGCATCCCGGGCGCAAGGTCTTCGGCTACCTGTTCGAGGGGCTCTGAGCCGGGTCAGGGTCGCGGGGGAATCGGACCGTCCGTCGCGACGGTGTACGCCAGGAACACGAGAAACATCGCGACCTGGATCGGAAGCGTCAACACGTCCACGCCGAGGGTGAGGACGGTGAACGGGATGTGCTTCGCGAGGCCCGCGGGGTCCGGCAGGATGTCGAGGCGCCTGGGGTGCAGCAGGCGGGTCGCGCCGGTGATGCGCAGCACCGCGTGATCCCCGCGCTCGTGAAGCGCCGCGGCGAGCGGGAACGGGTCGCGCTTCCGGGTCGGCTCCCAGTCGATGCGTGCCTCCTCCGCCCGGACCTGCACGAAGTGCTCCTGCGCGCGCCCGTACCGCAGCCGGGTGAGAACGTGCGGGCCGCGGTACCCGTCCTGCAGCCAGATGCCGCGGAGCTCGGTGGCCCTCAGGCTATCCCCGTCCTTCGGCAGCCTCCACTCCCAGGGCGCGTTGCCGATCTCCAGGCGGCCGTCTTCCCTCACCAGGAGCGCGAGCCCGCCGAGCGCGAGCGGCTCCTCCGGGATCAGGCGCGCGGTCGAGGCGGGCATCGCGGTCGCGGGGAGCAGCTCGAGCTCCTGCCGGGGAGGGCTGACGCGCACGACCTGCGTGTCGCCCTCGGGGAAGGCGACGCGGAGCAGCAGCGACGGCGCGTCCCCCGGCGCGAGGGCGGCGTCGACGAAGGTTCCGGCGTGGAGCTCCCGGAGCGGACGGTACCACTCCCAGGCCCCGAACGTGAAGCACCCGGCCTGGAGCCAGCAGAGGACCAGGACGAGCAAGGGACGGAGCGTCGGGGCGGCGCGGTGCATGCGTTCGGCTACCTGTCTGGGCTCGATGCCGCGGGGCGGGGCGGAACCCGGGGGCTGTCGATGAAGATCGGGTTGTACGCGAAGTAGATCCAGGCCGGGATCTGGAAGGGCAGCGTCAGCCCGTCGAGCGCGAGCGCGAACGGGATCAGGAGGATGCGCCCCGCCAGCTGGGGCCCGTTCGGCCAGTAG
>JAUIEM010000461.1 GCA_030428695.1 bacterium | reverse complement strand
GGCATCGTGTCGTTCGCCCACACCATGTTCTTCGGGATCGGTGCCTACGGGGTGGCGCTGGCGCTGAAGGCGTTCCCGGGATCCTGGGGGGCGGTGGTGCTCGGCACCGCGACCCACCCGGACCGCATTCCGCCGCGCCTGCGCTCGCTGGTCGACGTCCAGGTCCTGCCGGGCTACACGCCGGAGGAGAAGCGGCGGATCGCGCGCCACTTCCTCGCCCGGGAGGGGCTGCCGACGCTCGCAAACGAGCAGCTCGACAGCCTGGTCGCGCACCACGCGGACGAAGCGGGCGTGCGCCGCCTGCTCGCCGCCGCCCGCCGCCCGCAGGCGGTGGAGCGGCCAGCGCCCCGCTCGCCGCGGCCCCGGGTCGGGCGGACCGCCTCGGCCCTGTGGCCGGAGGCGGGTCCCTGCACCGTGCAGATCGAGGCGGCCTCGCTCGAAGGGGGCGGCGCCGTCGAGGTCGCGGGACCCGCGCCGCCGGACCTGATGGAGACCGTGCTGCTCGCGCGCCAGACCGTGCGGGTCCGCGCCGCCTCGCTGCGCATCTCGCCGGAGCGCCTGCTGTCGCGCGACCTGCTCCTGCAGGTGGTCGGCGACTCCAGCGCGGGCAGCGCCGAGCTCGGCCTCGCGATCACGATCGCCCTGGTGTCGTTGCTGGTCGCGCGGCCGGTGCGCCCGGACGTCGCGATGCTCGGCGGCATCACCCTGCACGGAAGGGTGCTCGCGGTCGGCGGCCTCGCGCCGCGGCTGCTCGCCCTGCACCGCAGGGGCTACCGGCGGGTGCTGGTGCCGGTCGAGGATGGAGGCCAGCTCGCCAGCCTGCCCGTCGACTTTCGAGAAGCTGTCGAGCTGATCCCGGTCGCCCACCTCGCGGAGGCGCAGACCGCCTGCCTGGTCGATGTGATCGTCCCGGAACAGGAAGAGACCCGGCGGCTGCTCGGGTCTCGGTAGCGGAACGCGGTAGGTCGGGGCGCCAGTCCAACTAGCTGTCGTCGGGGTTCGCCCGGTCGACGGGCGGATCGACGGGCACGTCGAGCTGCTCGGTGGGCGGCTCGGTCGGCGCCGGCGTGGTGGGCCAGTCGGGGTGCGGCACCGGCGCGACCGGATCGACGGTCGGGCTGGCGCCGGGCACCGCGGCCGGGCCAGGGAGAGGCAGCCGGGCGGCGTCGGGATAGAAGTCGAGGCCGTCGCGGTGAGCGAGCACGTCGACCTGCCACGCGTCGACCCGCAGCTCCTGCCCGGCCTTCATCTGCATGTCCTCGACGCCGTCCGCGCTGCAGCGGATGTAGCCCTCGTACAGCCGCACCCGGCGGGCCCCGTCCGTCGACTCGACGGCGAAGCGGGTGCCGAGGACCTCGACGACCAGGTCGCCGGAGCGGACCTCGAAGCGCGAGTCCTGGTGGCTGACGTCGGCGAACACGGCGCCGTCACCGACCAGCTCGAGCCGTCCGCGGCCCGCCTCTTCGGACACGCGCACCTTGCTGTCGGGCGCGACCGTGACCCGGCTGCCGTCGTTGAAGACCAGCACGCGTCCCGCATCGGAGGCGTTGGTCAGGACGGCCCCGCGCAGCACGTCGCCCTCGACATCGTCATCGGAGCCGTCGAGCAGCCAGCCGTCGCCGCTGACCGACGCGACGACGGGAGCCTGGGTCGGCGCCGTCCGCGCCAGGAACCAACCGGCCCCGACCGCGGCCATCAGCGCCGCCGCGATCGCGAAGCGCGCGAAGCTGCGCCGACGCGGGGGCCGGGCGACCGGCTGCCGTCCGGAGGAGCGCAGCCGCGCCATCGTCCGACCGACCAGCGCCTCGCCGAAGGGGGCGGCGTCGAACACCGCGCCGAGATCTCCGGCGAGGGTCTTGACCTCGTTCAGCTCGGAGGCGCATCCGGCGCAGGCCTGCAGGTGGGCGTAGAGGTCGGCCGTTGCGGCCTCGTCCAGCTCACCGTCGGCGTAGCGCCAGAGCAATGTCGTGTTGTTGCATTCCACGGGAGTGTTTCCCCTGCACGTTGTGTCGTGAAAGGGGACGGCTGGCGGAAGCAGATCCTGCGGAAAAAGGGGATTTTTTCGCGAGGCGCGACGCGCCCCCGATGGCGAACGGCCGTCCGGGACATCCCATTGCACACCGGGCGCCCAGCTGCGAAGCTGCAGAGGTCACCGCCAGGAGGAGACACGATGCGCAAGCCCCCCGGCATGTCCTTCGAGACCTTCATCGACCGCCAGATCCGCGAGGCGCAGTCCCGCGGTCAGTTCGACAACCTGCCGGGCAAGGGCCGCCCCGTCGAGGGCCTCGACAAGGCCTGGAGCCCCGAGGCCTGGCTCGGCGCCAAGCTGAAGCGGGAGGGGCTGTCGGCGCCGCTGCCGGCGGTGCTCGAGCTGCGCAAGCAGGCCGAGGAGCGCCTGCGGGACCTGCTGCTGCTCGAGGATGAGGAGGCGCTGTGCACGGCCCTGGACGTGCTGCAGGCCTGGATCCTCAAGCGCCACGCGCGCGCCCTCGAGGGGCCGCGGCTGGCGCCACCGCGGTTGGACAAGGCGGCGATCCTGCGGCTGTGGCGGGAGCAGCGAGGGGGCTGAGCCCTCTTCCGCGGGCTACTTCCGGGCGTCGAGCAGCTCGCCGAAGGCGCGCAGGAGGTCGGTGTGGGTGACGATGCCGACCAGCACGTCGCCGTCGACGACCGGCAGGCCGGTGATCTGCTGATCGGCCATGATCGTGACCGCGTCGCGCAGCTCGGCGTCGGCCGTCAGGCACAGCGGGTTCTCGGACATCACCCGGCGCAGGCGCGTGTCTTCGAGGACCTTGATGTAGCTCGCGCGGGTGGTGTTCGCGTCGAGCAGCGACGGGGTCGCCCGCTTCACGTCGCGGTCGGTGACGATGCCGACCAGCTTGTTCCCGTCGACGATCGGGACATGTCGCACCTTTCGCTCGCGCAGGAAGTGCAGGGTCTCCAGCAGGGTGTTGTCCGGGCCGAGGGTCGCCACTTCCGTGCTCATGTAGTCCGCGACGCGCATGTTCCTTCCTTCTGCTCCCGTGAAAGCCCGGAGTGTATCACACCGACGCCGTTCGTCGAAGACGCGTCACCCGTCCTGCGCGGACTTCCGCCGCTCTTCGAGCAGCTTCTCCTCGACCGCCCGCAGGATGTCCCGGCGGCTGATCTGGCCGACGAGCTTGCCGTCGTCGACGACGGGCAGGCGGCGGAAGTGGTGGCCGAGGAACACCCCGGCCGCGTAGTAGATGTCCATCGACGAGACCGCCGTGCTGACGTCCCGCGTCATGAAGCTGTCGACGTTGCCGCGCGGCACGTCCGCCCCGACGTCGCCCTCCGCGAGAAGGCGCAGGCAGTCCTTCTCGGAGATGACGCCGACCAGCGCGCCGCCCTCGTCGACGACGGGCGCCCCGGAGATCCGGTGCTTGAGGAGGAACTCGACGGCGCTGTAGATGTCGGTATCGGGCCGCAAGGTGTGGAGCTTCTCGATCGGGACCATGTACTCTCTGACCTTGGGAAGCATGCGCGCTCTCCGTGCTGCAGTGTGTCATGAGTGTACCGGGTCGGCGCTCGCGTGTACAGTCGAGGACCACGGCGCCGCGCTTGCAGCGGCGTCCAGCACGGGGGAGAGGATGTTCCACCCGCACGGACCGAGCTTCTGGGAGCTGGCGCGCCAGGCCCTCTCTTCGACCGAGCGCGGCTACGACCTGCTCGCGCCGAAGTTCGACTACACGCCCTTCCGCACCCCGGCGATGTTCGTCGATCCGGTGGTCGAGCTGCTGGCGGACGAGCCTCCGTCGCGCGCCCTCGACCTCTGCTGCGGCACCGGCGCCGGGCTCGAGGCCCTGCTGCCGCTGTGCAGCGGGCCGGTCGTCGGCCTGGACTTCAGCCGCGGCATGCTCGCCGAGGCCCGCCGCCGGCTGTGCGACGCCCCGGGCTTCCCGCGCCTGCGCCTGGTCCGCGGCGAGGCCCTCGCGCCGCCCTTCGCCGGCTGCTTCGACGCGGTGACCTGCTTCGGCGCCTTCGGCCACATCCGGCAGCGCGATGAGGCGCGCTTCGTGCGGGCGATCCACCGCGTGCTGCGGCCGGGCGGGCGCTTCGTCTTCATCACCGGCAGGCGGCCGGGCTGGTGGTCGCCCGGGCGCTGGCTCGCGACCGGCTTCAACCTGACGATGCTGCTGCGCAACCTCGTGCTCAAGCCGCGCTTCATCATGTACTACCTGACCTTCCTCCTGCCCGAGGTGCGGACCCTGCTCGAGCGCACGGGCTTCGCGGTCGAGGTCCGGGACGCCCCGCTGGAGCCGCCGTGGAACCAGCTCCAGCTCGTCAGCGCGCGGCGGATCCGGTGAGGGCGTCCTTTTTCTCCTTCTTCCCCTGGCGTACAAGAGCCTGCGGAGGACGTCGCCCGTGAGCTTCGAGGTCCGCTTCCTGTCCGGCGTGGACGAGGTCGACGCCGCCGCCTGGGACCGCCTGGTCGGCGCCGGCTCCCCCTTCCACGAGCACGCCTTCCTCGCCGCCTGCGAGGCCGCCTCGGCCCTGCCGCGCTTCGGCTACCTCGCGCAGCACGTCACGGTCTGGCAGGGCGAGACCCTGCGCGCGGCCCTGCCCCTGTACGTCAAAGGGGACGGCCGGGCGGAGTTCATCTACGACTGGCAGTGGGCGATGCTCGCGCGCCGGCTCGGCATCCCCTACTACCCGAAGATGGTGTCGATGGCGCCGTTCTCGCCGGTGCCCGGGGAGCACCTGTTGCTCGACGGCAGCTTCGCCTCCGACAACCTCCTCGAGAAGCTGGTCGAGCTGGTCGAGGACGGGGCCCGGCGCGCCGGCATGCAGGGGGTGCACTACCTGTTCGTGCCCGAGGAAGAGGCCGAGCGCATCGCCCGTCTCGGCTACCTGCGCCGGCTGACCTGGCAGCTGGTGTGGGAGAACCGGGGCTACGCCGACTTCGACGCCTTCCTCGCCCGGTTCCGCTCGAAGGACCGGGTCAAGATCAAGCGCGAGCTGCGCCGGGTGCCCGAGGCCGGGCTGCGCCTCGAGGTCCGCAGCGGTGACCAGCTCGAGAGCGCCGACCTCGACGCGATGTACGACTTCTACAGCCGCACCTGCCTGCTCTACGGCACCGGCAGCCACTACCTGCAGCGCGGCACCTGGGAGGAGCTGTTCGCCCGCTGGCGTCACCGCCTGGTCCTGTTCCTCGCCTTCGCCGGCGACGAGCGGGTCGGCGGCTCGCTGTGCGTGCGCAAGGGGAGCGCGCTGTACGGCCGCTACTGGGGCGCCCGGGAGGACGTCCCCGCGCTGTACTTCAACGCGACCTGCTACGCGCCGATCCGCTACGCGATCGAGCACGGCCTGGCGAAGTTCTACGCCGGCTTCGGCAACGCCCCCTACAAGCAGGCCCGCGGCCTCGACCCCGAGCCGACCCACTCGGTGCACCGGGTGTTCGACGGCCGGCTGATGGGGATCCTGCGCGCGGTGCTCGCCCAGGAGCGGGCCCACAAGCAGGCCGAGATCGATGAGCTGCTGCGCTGCTCGAAGCTCAAGAGGAACCGAGGAAGCGCCGGATAAGCCGGATCAGCCCGAGGACCGTCAACGCGGTGATCACGCCGAAGCCGAGGAGCGGGACCCACTCCGGCGCCCGGAACAGGAGCACCGCCAGCGCCCCGCTGCCGAGCAGCGCGGCGAACAGGCCGAGCTCCCGCCAGGGGAAGCCGCGGGGGCGGGCGGGGGCGGGGAGCAGGGCCGTCAGCCTGCTGCGCCAGAAGAGCACCAGCGCGGGAAGCGAGAGCAGCGCGGCGCCCGTGCCCAGGGCCATCCAGGTGCTGAGGGGGCTCCTGGCCGTCGCCAGGGCGATCAGGAAGGCGACCAGCGCTGCCGCCGCGAGGCCGAGCGCGACGCCGCCGTAGCGGCGCCGCATCGCCAGCCCGTGCTCTTCGCACAGCCGGTGGTGGCGCCAGGTCAGGACGCTCTCCTGGCCGCAGGCGTACGCGCTGCACTGAAGGCGCAGCCAGCGCGCTTCGGGGATCCGCGCGCCGTGCCCGAGGGCCGTCAACAGACCGCGGACCGCCGCGGCATCCGCCGGACGCTTGGCGGGGTCCGGCTCGGTCAGGCCGAAGACCAGCTCGCTCCACTGGGGGTCGATGCCTTCGCGCACGCGCTCGACCGGGCGCAGGGTCCGTGGCGCCTCGCCGGTCAGCATGTGGTAGAGCAGCTTGCCGAAGGCGTACAGGTCGGTGCGCCCGTCCACGGGGCCGCCGCGTTCCTGCTCCGGCGCGAAGTATAGCGGCGTGCCGGCGACCCGGGTCGCGTCGCGGGTCAGGGACAGCACCACCTCGTCCGCGCAGCGCTTGCCGAGCCCGAAGTCGGCGATCAGCGGCCGGTCCTCGGCGTCGAACAGGACGTTCTGCGGCTTGAGGTCGCGGTGGACGATGGCCCGGGCGTGCGCGGTCTCCAGGGCGTCGAGCAGGGCGAGGCCGATGCGCCGCACCTCGTCCGCCGGCAGCGGTCCCTCGGCCGCCATGCGCTCGGCGAGCGAGCCCTCGGGGCAGAGCTCGAGGGCGATCCAGGGCCGCGGGGCGTTGAGCTCCGCCGCGACCAGCCCGACGATGCCGGGCCGACCCGCGAGCTCCTCGAGCGCGCGCAGCTCGCGGCCGAGGCGCTGGGGGTCGTCGCCGAAGGGCAGCTTCAGGGCGACCTCGCGGCCGGCCTCGTCCGACGCGCGGTAGACCACCGCCTGGCCTCCCGCGCCGAGCAGGCTCCCCAGGGTCCAGGGTCCGACCTCGGCGCCCTCGGCGAGCAGTGGGGCGCTGTCGGCGCCGAGGCTCCCGGCGACCCGCGCGACCTCGCTGCGCAGGGCCTCGCCCATCGGCTCGTCCAGGGAGCGGACCAGGGACCGGAGCGCGGCGTCGTCTCGTTCTTCCATCTCTCTCCTCCTGTCTGATTCACCGGGATTCCTGCTGCGGACCCGGATGCCGCAGATCTCGGGCACTTCGAGCCTTCTGCGCTGCTCACCTGTGGCGCTGTATGGGCTCCGCTGCTCGAAGGC
>JAUIEM010000460.1 GCA_030428695.1 bacterium | reverse complement strand
GAGCATGGGGGGTCCTCGGGTTGAAAAGGGTCGGGGATGCAGACGGAGCGGATCGCCACGATATTCGCCGGAGGAAGCGGGAAGTGCAACCGGCTTTGACGGATCGGATCTGGTAGACTCCCGAAAAGGAGGCCGGCATGGCAGACTTCCCGCCCGATTCCGCACCGCCCCCGGTACCCCCGCTGCGGGTGCCCGAACGCGCCCCGATCCCCGGGTTGCCCTCCTGGCTGATCGAGCTGCATCTGCACGCGGGGGGCGCCGTCGCCCCGCACGTCCTGTACGAGATGGCCCACGAGCAGGGGATCAAGCTGCCGGTCAGGGACTACTTCGAGTTCGTCGACCTGGTCACCTCGAACCCGGACAAGGTCAAGAACCTCGAAGACTATCTCGAGATCCTGCACCGCTGGACCGAGAAGATCCAGTCGAGCCCGCGGGCGATGGAGCGCGCGGTCTACGAGATCCTCGCGAAGGAGTTCCGCGGCTCGCGGGTCCGGATGATGGAGCTGCGCTTCAACCCGATGAAGCGCAACCTCGGGGGTGAGCGCGACCTCGACCACATCATCCACGCGGCCCTGCGCGGCCTCGACCGGGCCTGCCTGGAGTACGATCTGCGCGCGGGGCTGATCTTCTGCCTGGCGCGCGAGTTCGACGCCGAGCTCAACGAGATCATCGTCGACAAGGCGATCCGCTATCAGCACCGCGGGGTGATCGGCATCGACCTCGCGGGCACCGAGGCGCACCGGGTCGAGCTCGAGGCGGAGTCGGTGCGGCGCTACGAGGCGTTGTTCAAGAAGGCGCGCGAGGCGGGCCTGAAGACCACGATCCACACCGGCGAGACCCCGCATACCCACGCCGAGGGAGTGATCGCGGCGGTGCGCACGCTCGAGGTCGACCGCATCGGGCACGGCATCCGGGCCGCGTACTCCCCCGAGGCGATGAAGATCCTGCGCGAAGAGGGGGTCGTGCTCGAGATCTGCCCGACCTCGAGCCTCAACACCCGGGCGGTGTCGGGCCTCGAAGAGCTCGGCTTCGTGATCCGGACCTTCCAGGAAAACGGGGTGCGCTTCACGATCAACACCGACGCGACCTACATGCTCGCCACCGATCTGCGCCGCGAGGTCGAGCTGCTGGTTTCCGCCGGAATCCTCGACGGCGACGGCGTCGAGCGCTGCTTCGCGACCGCGCGCGAGGCGAGCTTCCTCGCGCTGTGACGATTTTTCTCGCCGTCCCCGGGCACGCGCCGGCGCCCACGGGCCGGGGCCCGAGCGGGGAAGGCGACGCCGAGGCGCTGTCAGACAACAAGTCCTTGCCTTTCGGTGAGACATCGTGGTCGATGGCAAGGAGCGAGGAGCTCGCATACGGGCTGTATTCGGGCGACGAGCGACGCAAACCGGCGGCGACGAGGGCCAGAGAAAACGGGAATTTGTTGCCTGACAGCGCCTAAGCTTGAGAAGCCTCTCGGTTTGCGTCACGATCCCCGGTACCATTAGGAACTGGAGCTCCGCCCGGGCCGCGCGGGCAGGCTCCAGTAGAGCGAGCGGCGAGGGAGAAACGTGTTCGAGATCGAGTGGCTCTCGGGGCCCAGTACAGGGGAGAAGGTCGGCCTCCAGGTCGGAGAGAACGTCGTCGGACGCAGCCGGCGCGCGGAGATCGCGCTGCGCGATCGCTCCCTGTCGATGTTCCATTGCCGCATCTACCTCGACGAAGACGGCACGGTCGAGATCGAGGACGCCAAGAGCCTGAACGGGACCTTCGTCAACGGCCACCGGGTCGGTGAGCGCGTGCGCGCCCCGATCGGCTGCGAGATCACGGTCGGCGCCGCCCGCTTCCGCCTGCAGCGCGGCACCGCGCCGGCGGCCCAGAGCCGCCGCGAGCGACGCGGCCGGCGGCTGTCCTACCGCGAGCGCCGCCAGCGCCAGGAAGAGGTCCACCCCGACGAGGGCAACGACAGGACGCAGATGCTGCGTAAAGAGGACCTCGAGGAGCGGAAACGTTCGACCGGGGTCCGCCGTCGGCGCTCGAGCGCGCGGCGCTCGGTCTACCGCGAGGCCCCGAAGCTCGACGATGACGACGAGAGCTCCAGCGGGACCGGCGCCAGGAGCGAAGACCTCGACACCCGGGTGCGCGACCTCGAAGAGCAGGTGCGCAGCCAGGGCGTCCTCAATGAGCACCTCAAGCAGGAGAACGTCGCCCTGCGCGAGCGCATCGCGCAGCTCGAGCTCGAGGCGTCCCAGTCGCCGGCCCTGCCCCCCTCGCCCTTCGAGGCGCCAGCTTCCGAGACGGCCGCCGACGAGTCCGCCGACGAGATCAAGGGGTTCTGGAACAGCGTGACGGTCGAAGAGGGCGACGACAGCCTGCCGGGCGACGACCTCTCCTCGCAGGTCGCGCACCTCGACGCCGAGCTCCTGACCCACTCCCACGCGATCGAGGCGCTCGAGACCGAGATCGAGATCCTGACCGAGGAGATCGACACTCTCGAGGAAGAGCTCGAGGAGAGCGAGGTCCGCTACGTCGAGCTCGAGGCCGCGATCGAGCAGCGCGTCGAGGAGGAGCTCAACCGCCGCCGTGGCAGCCCCGTCGCCGAGCAGCAGCGGCAGCTGATCGACGAGCTGATCGACGACCTGGGGGGCTGACCCCGGGGACTGGGGCCGATCTCCCCGATTCTCGCCGCCGAAGGTCCAGCGACGCCCGAGCGCTACAGCTTCGACCCGTCGAGCCCGCGCCCGGAGCGGGATCGCCAGCTCGACCGGACCCGTGAGGTTGCGCGGCGAGGACGCTGCGGAGCTATTCCCCCACCAGCGGCGTGACCCGGTCCGCGCTGGGCCGTCTCCTGCACGAAGCGCGTGCCCGGGACCTCAAAAAGCGCTCTTCCCGACCAGCCGGCACGCGATCGCCCCGAAGTGGCGGAGTGGGCGGGGATGGATCCTCAGCTCAGGGGTCATCGCGGGGCTCCGGGCGGGAGGCGCCCCCGCTGTCCATCGCCGCCGGCCGGGCCGCTCGTCTTTCCTGCAACCGCCCGGCGTTCTGTGCGTATCCTGATGTAGAGACCGTCCGGAGGGAAGTCATTGGAAGAGCTCGCCCGCGATCTGCCGCGCCGCCGTCTGCTCGCCTTCGTGCGGGCCGCGACCGGCTCGGCGGAAGGGGCCGAGGACCTCGCCCAGGAGGCGCTGTTGCGCGCCTGCAGGAGCGGCATGCTCGACGGCGAGCGCGACCTCTTCCCGTGGCTGTGCACGGTCGTGCGGAACCTGATCGTCGACCGCTTCCGGCGCGCCCGGCGCGCCTCCTTCGCCTCCCTGGACCAGCTCGGCTACGAGCCGGTCGCGCGGGATGAGCAGGAGGAGCGCGAGCGGAAGGAGCGGGAAGCGGCGCAGCTCGCCCGCCTGCGCGAGGCCCTGCAGTGCCTCGCGGAGAGCGAGCGCGAGGCCTTCCTGCTGTTCTACGAGCAGGACCTGTCGATCCGCGCGATCAGCGACCGGCTCGGACGCCCCGCCGGCACCGTCAAGAGCTGGCTGCACCGCGCTCGCGAGCGCCTGCGTCGGCACCTCGCACGGGAGGACGAAGATGGCACCCTTCGCTGAGCTCGACTGCGAGGAAGCGCTCGCGTCCTTCCACGACTGCCTCGACGACGACCTGCCCGCGGTGCGTCGACCGCTCGCGCTCAACGTGCACCTCGCCGACTGCGCAAGCTGCCGGGAGCGCTGCCGCGGGCTCGAGGAGGTCCATCGCGCCGGCCGCCTGCTGAGCCCCGCGCTGCCGGCCCTGCCGGCCTGGAACCCGCGCACCGTCGCCGCCGCGGCGATGTTGATGCTCGCGGTCGGCATCGTGCCCCCGACGGACGCCGGCACCGCGGGCGACGACGCGCCGGACGCCCCCCTGCTCGACCAGCTCGCCGCCCGCGCGGCGCTGCTCGCGCGCTTCGAGACCGGCGAGGAGCAGGCGTGAGCGTTCCTCCCCCCACCGCAGAGACGGCGCTGCCCGTCCCCGCCGACGCGACCGGGGCGGTCGAGACCCTGCTGCGGGAAGCGGCGCGCGCCGGCTTCAGCGACCTGCACCTCGACCCCGACGAGGGCGGCCTGTCGGTGCGGGCGCGGCGCGACGGCGTGTTGCGGGCGCTGTGCCGCTGGCCGCGGGAGCTCGCGGCGCCGATGGTCGGGCGGCTGAAGACCCTCGCCGAGCTGCTGGTGTACCGCACCGACCTGCCCCAGGAGGGACGCATCCCCCGCGAGGTCTCCGGGGTCGGCCTCGAGGTGCGGGTCGCGACCTACCCGACCGCGTGCGGCGAGCGCGTCGCGCTGCGCCTGCCGAGCCGGGCGGAGGCGCAGGGGCTGGCCGAGCTCGGCCTCGGCGAGGAGGTGCGGGCCGCGCTGGCCGAGGCGATCGCCGCGCCGGACGGGGTGCTGCTCCTGACCGGCCCGAGCGGCAGCGGCAAGACCTCGACCCTGTACGCCTGCCTGCGCGAGCTGGTGCGGGCGCCGGTGCTGCGCAGCATCGTGACGGTGGAGGATCCGATTGAGGCGCGCATCCCGGGGGTCGCCCAGACCGCGGTGGCGCCGGCCGCCGGTCTCGACTTCCCGCGCGCCCTGCGCTCCCTGCTGCGCCAGGATCCGGACGTGATCCTGGTCGGCGAGATCCGCGACCCCGAGACCGCGCAGATCGCCCTGCAGGCGGGACTGACCGGACATCTGGTCGGCTCGACGCTGCATGCCGGGCGCGCGCCCCTGGTGTTCGCCCGGCTGCTCGACATGGGGGTCGAGCCCTTCGTGCTGACCACGGTCGTGCGCGGGGTGCTCGCCCAGCGCCTGGTGCGCCGGCTGTGTGGGGGATGCGCCGGGGCCGGCTGTGAGGAGTGCGCGGAGAGCGGCTTCCGCGGGCGGCTGCCGATCGCCTCCTGGCTGCCGATGTTGCCGGCCCTGCGCGCCGCCATCCTCGCGCGGGCCGACGGTCCTGCCCTGACCGCGGCCGCCGCGGTCCCCGACCTGTGGGAGGACGGGCGGCGGCTGGTCGCGGCGGGCCTGACCCGCACCGACGAGCTCGCACGCATCCTCGGACCGCCGGCCGACTGAGGCGGCCGACTGGAGCCCGATTCCGACTCCGACTCCGGACGCCCGCGCCCGGTTCCGATTCCACAACGACCCCGACCCCACGACGGCAGCGCCCGTCCCCGGACGGGGTCTGTCCCGACCTCGAGGAGCCCGACGATGACCGAAGACCACGACGACCCGGAAGCCCGCGGCGTCAGCCCGCTCACCCTCTTCCACCGCACGATGGCCGCCCTGTGCCGGGCCGAGCTGCCCCTGGGACGTGCCCTGCGGGTGGTGCGGGAGGATCTGCGCGACCGGCGGCTGGCCGCGGCGATCGAGGCGATCGCCCTCGAGGTCGAGGCCGGCACGCCCCTCGCCCAGGCCTACGCCCGGCAGGCGGCGGTGTTTCCCCCGACCTATGCGGCGGTGCTCGAGGCGGGGATCGCGAGCGGCGACCTCGCCGGCGCCTTCGAGGATCTCGCGCACCACGCCGAGCTGCGCGTCTCGCTGTCGGCACGGCTGCGGACGGCGCTGACCTACCCGCTGACGGGGATCACCCTCAGCCTGGTCATCGCCGCCTTCCTCCTCTACGTGATCACGCCCCCCTTCTACGCGGTCTTCGACAGCCTGAACGTGCAGCTGCCGGCGCTGACGCGGCTGGTGCTCGAGCTCGGGCAGCTCGAGGAGGTCGGCGTCGCGCTGGTGCTGGTCGCGACCGGCAGCCTGCTGCTCGCCGCCTGGATCTGGGTGCGCGATCCGCTCCTCGAGCGCGGGCTGGTCGGCCGCCTGTGCGGCTGGCTGCCGGGGATCGCCGGCCTGCGCCGGAGCGCGGCCCGGACCGCGGCCCTCGCCACCCTCGGCGTGCTGATCCGCCGCGAGCTGCCGCTCGACCGCGCGCTGAGCCTGGCGGCGGCGAGCGCGGGCGGCGGCAGGCTCGGGGACGGGCTGCGTCGCGCGGCGAGCAGCGTCGCGGCCGGCGGGCAGCTCGGGGACGCCTGTGAGACGACCGGGCTGCTCGACGACGGGTGTCTCTGGCTGCTACGGGCCGGCGAGAACAAGGGCCTGCTCGGGCCGGTGCTGCGGGACGTGGTCGAGCTCTACCGCGGGCGCGTGCGGCGCGCCGCGGAGCGGGCCGCCAGCCTGCTCGTGCCCGGGATCATCGCGACGACCGGCGTGGTCGTCGGGGTCGTCGTGCTGTCGGTGTTCGCACCGATGTTCAACCTGATCGGCCTGCTTTCCTGAGGAGCTGAAGAGGATGACGGGACTATTGCTGTTCGTGGCCGGCCTCAGCCTCCTCGCGCTGGCGCGGCTCAAGCTTCGCGTCCGCGGCGCGCGCGGCGCGCGGCTGTTCGGCCTGCTCGGCGTCGCCGTCGGCAACGAGCTCCCGGTCGGCGGCGCCCTGGCGGCGGACATCAAGCCGCCGGCGCGCCGCTGGGGGCGGCTGCTCGACACCCGGGAGGACCGCCTGCGCCGGCGGGTGCTGGCGGCGCTCGCCTCCGGGGACACGCTCGCCCTCGCCCTGCGCCGGGTCGGCCGGGAGCTGCCCGCGACGAGCCTCGCAGCGATCGAGGCCGTCGAGGGCACGGACGGGCTCGGCCCGCTCCTGCGTCGCCTGTCCGACGAGGCGCGGCCCCGATCCTCGGGCCGGTTCGAGCTTTTGCTGGTGTACGCGTACGTGCTCGCCGGGCTGTCCGCCTTCTTCGCCGCCACGGTCGCCCCGCGCTACCGGGCCGTGTTCGAGAGCATCGGGCTGCAGAACCGGGGCGGGCCCCTGCACGACGCGCTCTACGTCGGCATCGGCGCGCTCGGGGTCGGGCTCGGCCTGCTCGGCCTGTACCGCCTGCTGCTGGTCCGGACGCCCCTGCGTGGCCCGTGCGAGCGCCTCGCCCTGGCCCTGCCGGTCCTCGGCCCGACCCTGCGGCTGCGGGCCGCGGCGCGAGTGGCGCGGGCGCTCGCCCCGCTGATCCGCGCCGGGGTGCCGCTGCACGGCGCCCTGGTGCGGG
>JAUIEM010000459.1 GCA_030428695.1 bacterium | reverse complement strand
CTCGACTTCATCATCCTCGCCTCGATCTCGACCTTCCTCGACCCCCAGGGCAGCGCGATCCCGGCGATGGCCTGCAAGATCCAGGAGCGCACGCGCTGCTTCAACGCCTTCGCCTACGACATGTTCTCCGCCTGCAGCGGCTTCGTGTACGGGATGGGGCAGGCGGCGGCCTTCATCGAGTCGGGCATGGCGAAGAAGGGCGCGCTTTTGTGCAGCGAGAACCACGACAAGGGGCTCGACTACACCGACTTCAAGTCGTGCATCCTGATCGGGGACGTCGCGACGGCGACGCTGCTCGAGAAGTCGGACAGCTCCTCGATCCGCAACGTCGAGCTGCGGGCGAACAGCGAGAGCTGCCTGAGCGACCTGATCCGGCTGCCGCTGACGACGACCGGGCAGCAGGGCCTGTTCTCCCTCGACGGGCGCAAGGTGTTCAAGGAGGGCGTCACGACGATGACGGCCCTGACCCGCGACGCCCTCGAGCGCACCGGCATGACGCCGGAGGACATCGACTGGTTCGTCTACCACCAGGCGAACAAGGTGATGCTCGAGAGCGTCGGCAAGCGCGTCGGCATCCCCGCCGGCAAGAACCTGATGAACCTCGAGCGGATGGGCAACACGACCGCGGGTACCATCCCCTCCGTGTTGTGCGAGAACATCGACAACGGCAAGATCCAGCGCGGCCACAAGGTGCTGTGCACCGCCTTCGGGGGCGGGCTGACGTCGGGCTGCTTCCTGCTCGACTATTGACGGAGGCGCGTCCGTCGGAGGACGCCTACGGTTCCGCCAGCCACACCACCGCGAGCGAGTCCGCCGTCGCCGCCAGCGTCGAGTCCGCCAGGCTCTCCCCCTCGGCCGCCGCCCGCGCGCGCAGCCAGGTCGCGATCAGCAACGCCAGCTGCGGCCGGCCCTCTTCGCCGAGGTCCGCCGCGCGCAGCTCGGCGGCGAGCTCGCGGGCGCCCTGCTCGGCGCGGTCGGCCTTGAGCCGCGCGGCGGCGAGCTGCTCGTCGACGGGCAGGCCTTCGCCCGTGCCGCTCTCCGGGGGCGGGCGCAGCGCCTCGAGCATCGGCTTGTAGGCGACCGCGATGAAGACGATCGACGCGGCGGTCGCCAGCGCGAGGATGATCCGTAGCCGTTTGCCCATCACTGCTCCCCCGCCGAGCTCTCGAGCCGCACGGCGTTGCCCTTGCCGAGGAAGCGCAGGCGCTCGGTGCCGCGCTCCATCATCAACAGCCCGAGCCCCCCGTAGCCCTGCGGCTGGGCGCCGTCCCGGGCGACCCCGGTGGCGCCCGAGGCGCGGGCGGCGGCGAGCCGGGCCGCGAAGTCGAAGCCGGAGCCCTCGTCGCGCACCAGCCCGCACACCCGCGCGGGGGTCCGCGCCAACACTGCCTCGACCCAGCGCTCCCGCTGCCCGCCGTTGCCGTGCAGGACGGCGTTGGTCAGCGCTTCGCGCCAGGCGGCGAGGAAGCTGCGGGCGCGCTCCGGCGGCAGGCCCGCCCGCCCGAAGAAGGCGGTGCCGCGCGCGACCAGCTCTTCCAGGGCGGCGTCTTCGGTGCGGATGCGGATCAGCTCGCGGTGGAAGGCGCCGTGGGGGAAGACGCGGACGTCGGCGCCGAGGGCGCACAGCTCTTCGCGCAGGCCTGCGGCTTCCGCCTCCGACAGCTCACGGGCCACGGACACCGGCAGGCGCCGGAAGAGCCGGCCGTGCAGCCCGGAGTCGAGCAGGGTGAGCGGCAGCAGGCCCCGGCTCAGCGCCCGCTCGTCGGCGCTGCCGAGCTCCCACAACACCAGCTCGTGGGCTTCCACTCAGCCTCCCTGCGCCTCGAGCTCGGCGACGGCGGACTGCAGCGAGGCGACCTCGGCCTGCAGCTTCGCCTCGCGCTCTTCCTCGCGGGCGATGACCTCCGGCTTGGCCTTGCTGCGGAAGCCGGGGTTGGCGAGCTTGCGGCGGCAGCCCTCGAGGCGCTTGCTCGCCTGGGTCAGGGCCTTGTCCAGCCGCTTGCGCTCGGCCGCCAGGTCGACGACGTCGTGCACCAGCACGGTCAACAGGCCGACGGTCAGCGTCGCGGTGCCGCTGCGGGGGCTCGCCTCGGCGGCGAGCTCGAGCTCTCCGAGGCGGGCGGAGTGCACGAGCACCTCGCGCCCTTCGGGGAGCCGTGCGAACAGCTCTTCGCCGCCCTCCATCGGGGCGATGCTGACGGCGAGCTCCTGCTTCGGCGAGATCCCCCGCTTCCCCCGCACGTCGCGGACGGCGCGGACGACCTGGACGAGGCGCGCGAACAGCTCCTCGGTCGCGGCGTCCTCGAAGGCGGGGTAGCCCTCGGCGGGCGGGAACGGCGCGACGATCAGCTGCTCGGTCACCGTCAGCGGGGCGATGCCCGGCAGGCCGCGCTCCGGCGCACGCTTGCCGAGGGAGCTCCACAGCGTCTCGGTGACGAAGGGCATGATCGGGTGCAGCATGCGCAGCACCTGGTCGAGGCAGAAGGCGAGGATCTGCCGCGCCGCCCCGGCCTGCCGTCCATCGCGGATGCGCGGCTTGACCAGCTCGAGATACCAGTCGCACAGCTGGTCCCAGAAGAAGCCGCGGATCGCGTCGACCACCCGGCTGATCTCGTAGGCCGCCAGGCTCTCGTTGACCGCGCGCACGCAGCGGCTGAGCTGCGACAGCACCCAGCGGTCCTCGACCGGCAACGCCGCGAGCTCGCGCGGCTCGCAGGGGGCGGTGCTGTCGTCGTCGCCGGACAGGTTGAGGAGCCCGAAGCGCACCGCGTTCCAGAGCTTGGTCGTGAAGTTCTTGCCGAGCACGAACTTGTCCGACGTCGTCTTGGCGTCGTCGCGGTGGATCTCCTGCCCACACTCGCTGCAGGTGATCTGCTTGTCGTACACCCAGCTGGTCTGCCCGGTCAGGTCGTTGTGGTGCCCGCAGGCCGGGCAGATCGCGCTGACCGGCAGGCGGATGTCCTGGGTGCCGGTCGTCATGTCGCACAGCACGTAGCGCATCGCGTCGGTGCCGTAGGCCTCGATGATGTCGACCGGGTCGATGCCGTTGCCGAGGGACTTCGACATCTTCTTGCCCGCGCCGTCCTGCAGCACCGCGTGGATGAACACGTGGCGGAAGGGCACCCGGCCCTGGGTGTACAGCCCGCTCAGCACCATGCGCACCACCCACAGGGTGATGATCTCGCGGGCGGTGACGAGGGTTCCCGTCGGATAGTAGTAGTCGAGGTCCGGCGTCTTGTCGGGCCAGCCGAGCGTGCTGAAGGGCCACAGCCCCGAGCTGAACCAGGTGTCGAGCACGTCGGGATCGCGCTCGAGGGCGCCGCCGCTCAGCGGGCAGCTGTCGAGGTCGTCGCGGCAGGTCATCGCGAAGCGCCCGACCTCGGCGTCCCAGTTCCAGGCCAGCCCCTCGAGCCGCTCCTCGCCGATGCCGAGCAGGGCGCACAGGCGCGCCCGGTCGGCCGGCTTGCGGCTCCAGAGGTCGTCCTCGTCGGCGAGCTTCGCGGCGACGTCGGCGGAGGTCCAGACCGGGATGCGGTGGCCCCACCACAGCTGGCGGCTGATGCACCAGTCGCGCTTCTCGCTCAGCCAGGACAGGTAGGTCTGCGCGTAGCGTTCGGGGAAGAACTGGACGCGCCCGTCGCTGACCGCGTCCATCGCCGCCTGGGCCATGCCCGGCGCCTTGAACGCGTGGGGCGTGCCGCGGCCGAGCTCGAGCTCTTCCTCCAGGTCGCCCATGCGCACGAACCACTGGTCGGAGAGGTATGGCTCGATCGGCGTCTTGCTGCGATCGCTGAGCGGCATCTCGATCTCTTTGTCGACCACCGTGCCGAGCAGGCCGAGGCCGGCGAGGTCGGCGACCACCTTCTCGCGCGCCTCCTCGAAGCGCAGCCCACTGTAGTCGAAGTCCCGGCCCCGGAAGCTGCCCTTGCCGTTGTCGTTCACCGTGCCGTCGGTGTGCATGATGTTGACCATCGGCAGCTTCTGGCGCACGCCGACCTCGTAGTCGTTCGGGTCGTGGGCCGGGGTGATCTTCACGCAGCCGGTGCCGAGCTCGGGCTTGGCCCAGACGTCGCCGACCAGCGGGATCTTCCGCCCGACCAGCGGCAGCTCGACCAGCTGCCCGGCGGCCGCGAGGGCGGCGAGCTGCTCGAGGGCGGGGAGCTTGGTCGCGCGGCGCTCGGCGAGGGCGGCGAGCTGTTCCTCCAGCCCGGCCTTCTCCTTGGCGTCGGCCTTCTCGAGCGCCTCCTTCAGCTTGGCCTCGGCCTTGTCGAAGGCCTGGGCCGGCTCGGGATGCACGGCGACCGCGGTGTCACCGAGCATCGTCTCCGGCCGGGTGGTCGCGACGACCACATGCGCGGGCACGCCGTTCTCACCGCCGCCGACCAGCGGGTACTTCAGCTCGTAGAACTTGCCCTGCAGGGTCGTGTAGTAGACCTCGTCGTCGGCGACGGCGGTCTTGAGGAAGGTGTCCCAGTTGACCAGGCGCTTCTTGCGGACGATCAGGCCGTCTTCGAACATGCGGAAGAAGAACTCGCGGACGGCCTTGCTGCACATCTCGTCGAGGGTGAAGCGGGTCCGGTCCCAGTCGGCGGAGGCGCCGAGCTTGCGCAGCTGGAACAGGATCCGGTCGCCGTTGGCCTTGCGCCACTCCCAGATGCGCCGCACCAGCTCCTCGCGCCCGAGGTCGTAGCGGGTCTTGCCTTCCTTCTCGCGGATGCGCCGCTCGACGGTCGCCTGGGTCGCGATGCCGGCGTGGTCGGTGCCGGGCAGCCACAGGGTGTTGTCGCCGCGCATGCGATGCCAGCGCACGAGCAGGTCCTGCAGGGTGTAGAAGGAGTGCCCCATGTGCAGGGCGCCGGTGACGTTCGGCGGCGGCATCATGATCGTGTAGCGTTGCTCGGGCGGCCGCTCGTCGGGCGTCGCGCGGAAACACCCCGCCGCGTGCCAGCGCTCGTAGATCGCGGTCTCGGCCGCGGCGGCGTCGAATCGTTTGGGCAGGTCGTCGCTCACAGTTCGTCTCCCCTGCGGAAGCGGCGCGCGAGGTGGCTCGCGCTGCGTCGGCTCGTCACGAAGGCGCTAGTAGACCCGCGGCGCGGGGGGACGTCAAGGACGCGGGCCGGGCTCGGCGAGCAGGTCGCGGTAGGAGCGCAGCGCGCGGTCGTAGCCGCCGAGGCCGGTCGCCTCGGCCTGCACCACCGCGGTCAGGCAGGCGGCCAGGGCCTCGCGATGGCGGCCGGCATCGTGCAGGGTCAGGGCGAGGAAGGCGAAGAGCGGGGCGAAGTCGGGGAACTCCCGGAGCGCCGCGCGCAGCACCTCCGCGGAGCGCTCGAGGCGGCCGACGTTGCGCAGGGTCGAGCCGTAGCCGACCAGGAAGTCGCGGCGCTGCTCCGCGGGCACGCCGAGGGCGTGGGCCCGGTCGTAGTAGCGGATCGCGTCGTGCTCCGCGCCCTCCCGGTCGCAGGCATAGGCCGCGGCGATCTGGGCGGCGACGTCATCGGGAGCGGCGTCGGCCGCGCGTTTCTCGGTGTCGATGGGGAACCCTCCGCGGGGCGCGAGAACCTTCAGGACAGCCCGAGCCGGCGCGGCAGCTCCTGGAGCAGCGCCGCGTCGGCCTCGTCGGGGGTCGCGCCGAAGGCGATCACGTCGAGCTTCCCCGAGCCCGCCATCGGCCCGACGTTGTAGAACACGAAGCGGCCCTCGCCGGTCGCGGGGTCGAACAGCCCGTCGCCGGTGCGGGCGAGGACGTCCTCGAAGCGCGCCCCGACGAGGCCCGGATGGATGAAGTCCTGAGCCCGGTAGCAGGGCCGGGGCGCTCCCCGCAGCCGGTCGACCATCGACATCGGGATGCTCGTCCCACCCCAGCGCCCGTTGCACTCGGTGAAGCGCAGCTGGAAGTCGCCGTCGGGGTCGCCGAGCACCAGCAGATCGAAGGAGCAGCGCCCGACGTAGCCCATCTGCTGCAGGGCGCAGGCGACCTCCAGCGACCAGCTCCCGAGCCGGGCGCGCACAGCCTCGGGCAGCACCGAGGGCCGGCTGCCGACGAAGACCCGATGCGGCCCGTCGAGGATCTGGTCGTACACGCCCTCCAGCAGCGGATCCCCATGGCCGAGGGGCGGGATCCAGAGCTGCGTCGAGGGCGACAGCTCGGTCTCTTCCCAGGCGACGGCGAGCACCTCCTCCGAGCCGTCCCACTCCGTGCGCTCGAGGAAGGCCCGGACGATGCGCTCGACGCCGTCCGGTCCCGCTTCCCGCAGCGCGGCCGAGCGGTGCACCTCGTTGCCCATCGCGGAGGCGCAGCGCGTGCGCTTCAGGGCGACCCGCTCGCCCCCCTCGCTCAGCGCGAGCAGGTGCCGGGTCAGCGCCGAGGGACAGCTCGAGCGGTGGGTCGCGACGATCGCCGCCGGCCCGAGCACGCGGCCGACCAGCTCGCCGAGCAGGGCCTTGTCGTTCGCGAGGGCGGTCACCGGCGGCGGTGGCCCGATCACCCGCACATCGACCCCCGCCTCCTGCGCGACCAGCAACGCGAGCCGCCAGACCGGCGCGATCGACATGTAGGGGTGGATGGTCAGCCCGCCGGCCGCCTTCGCCGCTGCGCACACTTCCTGGAAGGCCGTGCCCCGCGAGCAGGCCCGGGCGACGGCGAGCTTGTTCGGCAGCGGCTCGGCGAGCACTCCGGTCGCCCGGCCGAAGCGCAGCGTCTCCGCGCAGTAGGCCGGGTAGCCCGGCACCGACGGGGTGACCGTCGCGAACAGGTCGCCGTCGCGGGCGCGGACCTGGGCGCGGTGCTGATACTCCTCGACACCGCTGATGCCGAGGAGAAATGGGATGGCAGAGACGTCGTCGAGGTGCAGAGTGGGGTGATTTGCCGTCGGCCCGGTGACGGTATGTGCCGCGTAGGCGCGATTCTGCTCGCGCACGCTTAGCTCGGCATCGAGCACGGCCGCCGCGTTGCGAGCTCGCTTGCGGATGTCCGGTGCCAGGGTCACGTGTTCACCCCACGCATGGTTTCGTCGATGATGAAATCCACG